>NZ_RHOB01000030.1 GCF_003946085.1 Levilactobacillus angrenensis
CTAGTTTTGAGGGAATAAGTTCTCTTATAGTGTGGTGGCGATAGCCTAAAGGATACACCCGTTCCCATGCCGAACACGGAAGTTAAGCTTTAGCACGCCGATAGTAGTTGGGGGATCGCCCCCTGCGAGGATAGGACGTTGCCACGCGACTGAAGGAACCCTGTGAGGGTTCCTTTTTTTGTACCAAAAATAAGGTGGTGGACGAGAGAAGACGCACTGGCGGTCGACCACCACCTGGCGAAACGGCCGTGACGATGGGTGCTGGCAATGCGCTGTCACTTCTCAGGCCGAAACGAACTCAGGCCGAAGTCAGTGCCCCTGAGGACGGGTGGGTGCGAACCCCACCTCCGGTATCGGTATTTTCAAACGTCGAGCTGGTGGCGGATTAACCTGGTCGCAGCCGAGGAGACCGGCTGAAACTGAAAAATTCTTGGCTACTTTCCGACGAGACTTGGTCAGTTGACCGAACTCACCGAAAATCGGCCATTTAAGCAGGGTATAACCGCGATTAGGTGAACTGTCTGCCAACGGTACCCGACAAATTAAACGCTGTGTATGGACCCGAAAATGCGGATTTCGTTAGTGCATTCGATTGGGCACTATCTTTTCCAGGGGAGACCAGTGTGCTATGATTATTAGTGTCGCAGCAAAACACCGTTGAAGTTGTCTTGAAAACTACTACATATAGAGAGAATGGGTGGAATTAGCATGCAGAAATACCGCAAATACCGTCTGAGTCTGGGCTGGCAAATCTTGATTGGCCTGGTACTCGGGGTGGTTTTAGGCGCCGTCTTTTATCAAAACAAAGTGGCCATCACGGCAATGCAAAATATCGGGAACATGTTCATTGGCTTGATTCAAATGATCGTGCTGCCAATCGTTGTGTCCTGTCTGACCGTGGGTATCGCCAACATGGGGGATATCAAGCAGTTGGGTCGGGTCGGCGGTAAGACGATCATTTACTTTGAAATTATGACGACCATTGCCATTGCTCTAGGGCTATTGGTTGGGAACATTTTTAAACCCGGGGACTTTATCGATATTCATCAGCTACATAGTACCGATATCAGTCAGTACGTTTCGTCAGCGAAATCCGCTGGGAACACGGGCATCTGGTCCACGTTGATGGGCATTATTCCGACCAACATTTTTAAGTCCCTGTCTGAGGGGGACATGATGCCAGTCATCTTCTTCTCCGTCTTCTTTGGACTGGGAACGGCTGCTATCGGCAAACAGGGTCAAGTGATCGTTGACGTCTTGGATGCCGTGTCGCAAGTCATGTTCCGCGTGACAAATTGGGTCATGCACACCGCGCCGATCGGGGTGTGTGCTCTGATTGGGGTCACCATTGCGCAAATGGGGCTGTCGGCTCTGGCGCCACTGGGGTATTTCATCGTCTTAGCCTACGCGACGATGGCGTTGTTCATTCTGGTCTTTATGGGACTGGCCGCGCGACTATTTGGCTTTCGGCTCTGGGACTTGTTATACGTCATCAAGGATGAGGCGGTCTTGGCCTTCTCCACGGCTAGTTCCGAAGCGGCTTTGCCACGGTTGATTGATAAAATGGATAAGTTCGGCGTTAGCCAAGGCATCGTGTCGTTCGTGATTCCGACCGGGTACACGTTTAACTTGGATGGCTCGGCCATTTACCAATCACTGGCCGCTTTGTTCCTGGCGCAGGCCTATCACATTAACCTCAGCCTCGGGCAACAGATTACCTTACTGGTCGTATTGATGATTACCAGTAAAGGGATGGCCGGGGTGCCAGGCGCCTCGTTCGTGGTCTTGCTGGCAACGGTCTCCACGATTGGCGTGCCGATGAGTGGGTTGACCTTCATTGCCGGCATTGACCGGCTGGTCGACATGGGTCGGACCGCAGTCAACGTGGTGGGGAACTCCCTGGCCACCGTGATTATCGGGAAATCCGAACACGAATTCAGTGAAGAAAAGAGTCAGACGTATCTACAGAAGATGCGGGCTGCTAAAACTAAATAAACCACAAAAAGCAGCATCACAGTCCATTTTCGGGATTGTGATGCTGCTTTATTCATGGTGCGTATTTGGCAAATACCAGCACATCCATGTCACGTGGCTGCGGCTTAGCGGGGTGATTCCCATCAGCCCATGGGCCTCAGCAAGTGACATCGATAACCAGTTTCAGTTTGGTATTCATTATTCGTATCGACCGTTAGAGATTAAAAACCGACCTAGTTGAAACGGCGTCAGTTACGAAATGTTTTTCTCCCCACCGGGTTCCCCCAGCGGTGAAGCAGCGCTACGTGGTGTAACACTATGGGACTAGCACGTCAATGCATCATGGTCGCATAGTTGCCGAGAAAGACTGGTAACTCTAGCTTGCGTTATCCATTAAGTGGTTGGAACCCAACTGGCACACGAACGAATTCGGGAAGTTCAGACGAGTTACGGTCGGCTACAACACCGACAGCGTCTGAAATAAAGTGGCCAGTCGTTTCCGTTTAAAGTCTACTAGTCGAACCGCCGCATCAAGCTACGGGGTCCGGGATCGGGAAAGCTAGAGGGGTGTCCTCCTCAAAGCGTCAACCAAGAGGTATGAACAGACGGTAACTTTCCCACCGGCGAGTAATAACACGCTCCAGGATCATCTAAAAGTTGCGTTGTCATGTTCAATCACCTCCTGTAGTAAGTCGACAGTGACAACTGCGGACAAATTAAAAGCGCTTAGCCACGACTAGCTAAGCGCACCTTAAAGAACAAGTGTGAATGTTGGCTAGTCGTTGAGTTTTAGCACTATACGGCGTAGTTAGTTCATAACAGCTACATTAGATCAGGCCTTCTGTTGACCTGAACAGCTGACTCATTGGCGTTTCTCGACGTTTCTGAGCAGTAGCATTTTCCGTATAGGAGCCTCACCTAACAGCTTCTAATTTATCTTATGTACACAGTATATCTGGTTCTCATCCAGATTGCAAGGAAAAAGTCCAAGTTCTACCGAATAATAATTATAATAACTAACTATAAATATACTTATAACACGCGCTTTACTAGCTGGCAACTAGTTTAGAATCATTCTTGATTTACCCGCAGAAATCGCGTATGCTAAGGGTGCATCAAAAAAGAATTTCAAGAATTGAGGGGAGTTTTATCATGAATTACATTGGTTCTGCGTTACCCGATTTTCAAGTGAATGCCTATCAAAACGGTGAGGTCAAGTCATTGACGCCGACTGACCTGTTGGGGCATTGGTCTGTGTTATTCTTCTACCCGGCGGACTTCTCGTTCGTTTGTCCAACGGAACTGGGCGATTTAGCGGCCCACTACAGTGAATTTCAAAAGCTAGACGCTGAAATCTACAGTGTCTCCGAGGACACTGAGTTCGTCCACCAGGCTTGGCACGAACAGAGTACCGAAGTCGGCCAGGTGGCTTACCCAATGATTGCGGATCCCGCTGGCGTCTTGGCCCGGCACTACGACGTGCTCGACGAGGATGCGGGCCAAGCCTACCGTGGTGTCTTCATCTTAGACCCTGCTGGCAAGGTGCGTTCCTACACTATCAATGATATGGGCATCGGTCGCAACGCCGCAGAAGTCTTGCGGACGCTGACGGCGGCTCAGTTCGTGGCGGAACACGGCGACCGCGTTTGCCCAGCCAACTGGCATCCTGGTGAACAAACCTTGAAGCCAGGGACTGATCTGGTCGGCAAGATTTAACCTTTTGCTAAGTAAATCAGAATAGAACAAAAGCGCCTGAGCGGCAGTTTGCTCAGACGCTTTTTGCATGAAAAAAGACAGCCAGGCTTCCCTAACCGTCTCCAAGACCTATTTGCCTTCTGGAATGCCGGCGTACTGTTGCGTGTACCAGCCGTCCCAGGTGAGGTCCTTTAACGCGCCACTAGCCGTGTACGGCAGGTTGACCGTCTTCAAGATGGCTAAGAACAGGTCGCGCTTGTTGGCCAAGACACCAGCGGCCAATTGGTCGGGGCTAAAGTTAGTGTTGGCGTAAATGTACATGTTGATATCGTTCATGGCGTAGTCCACCTTGTACGATGCCAAGATTTCCAGGTCATTGGTCCGGTAGTGTTTCAAATAAAAATGAACAAAGTCAGTTAGTGCGGTGTTTTGGGCGGTTTCGTCCAAGTCACTAATGGTCAAATCAGGATTTTGCAAAATTTGAGACCTCCTCAAAATGTCTAGCGTTCACGAGTATCGGTCAAATCGGTCGGTGCCCTTTCTACATTATATGGCATTGGCCCGGCTGGGGTAAAGGAAACTCACCAGAAAATTTCGGCAGTCAATCAAACTGGCCTTAGGGTATAATGGGAGGCAGAAGTTTTGCGAAGGGAGTTCGATAAGAGATGCGGGTAATGATCGTGGGCGCCAATGGTGAAGTGGGGCGCCTGTTAGTGGCTCAGCTGCTAGCCAATGGGGATGAACCCATTGCTGGTTTGCGGGCAGGCGAAGACGGAGAGGACTGGGAAGACCAGGGGATCACGGTGCGCCGGGTAGATTTACTGGCGAAACCAGAGCGCATTGCCAGTACGCTGATGGATGCCGATGCTATCGTCTTTGCTGCGGGGTCCGGTGGCCGGACCAAGGACGATATGACCTTACTGATCGACCTTGACGGCGCCGTCAAGACCATGCAAGCGGCCGAGATTGCGGGAGTCAAACGATTCGTGATGATCAGCATGTTATTTGCAGAAGACCGTAACCGGTGGGCGGATCCGCTTAAACCGCTGTACGTGGCGAAATTTTACGCCGACAACTGGCTGGTCCATCAGACTCATTTGGACTACACCATCGTCCAGCCGGGTGCGCTGTCCTTTCACGCAGGCACAGGTAAGGTGAAGAGTGAGCCGTTGGCCGTGGGCAGTATCCCTCGGGCTGATTTGGCCGCCTTCATGGTCGCCGCCCTGCACGCCCCCCAGACGATTGGTAAGACAATCCCATTGCTCAGTGGGGAGCAGTCGATTCAAACGGTCATTGACCAATTATGAGCATAATGGTCGCGTCTAGCCACCTTTCTTGGTAAAATAGGGCTATCGATAGGAAGTGTCCGTCAGGATTTTCGCTAAGGAGGTTACGGTTATGACTGAGAACTTGGTTTTAGCCCCGCCGGCAGCCCGCGAGTTAGCGCATCATCTGGACGAATGGGCCAAATGGCGACAGACCAATGATCAGACCACAGCCGATATTGACTGGGATCGGTTCATTGCCAAGAGTCGCGAAAAGGCGCAGTGGCAAGCAGGCTTAGCTGCCGAAATTGACCACTGGGAAAACCTTCACGCGATTCAATTGGCGTTAGAAGATAAGTTAGCCGGGACCACAGCTGGTGGTCATACGCGGCAATAGTTTGAGTTAGAAGAAAGGCCTCCGCAGCTGCGGGGGCCTTTTGTTATGGGAGACTTTAACGATTTTCAGGAAGGGGAATGGTGGGATCCACCTCAATATTATTAAGATATGTCTTGGCGTAGGCATCACGATACTTAGTAGGCGTCAGCGAGGAAAGCCGCTTGAATAAGCGAAGAAAGTATTTTTCATTGGTAAACCCTAACTCATAAGCGATTTCTTTGACGGATAAGTCGGTTGTTAAGAGAAGCTCTTGTGCTTGTTTGATCTTTGTCAGATTAATAAAATGAATCGTTGTCATTCCCTCATAGGTACGGAAAAGCTTAGTGAGATAAACCGGCGTAATCTTAAATTCTGTTGCCACAATATCCACAGTGAGCTTTTCATGACTATGAATACGAATCCAGTTCTTAATTAGTTCAAAGCGAGAAGTATATTCTTGATCTTGATTGATGACAGTCATGAATTGATGAGAGAGCTCAACCAGCACGCTTGAGATAAAAAGATCACTGGCTAAAGGAGTCATAGTTTCGTCGTTATCGCTATCAAGCATTTGACGAATTAAAAGAATTAATCGACCAAAATTTTTAACAGTGAATTGCTGAGGCAGATTAACGGCGTAGGGACTAGTAGGGTGATGAATTTCATCAGTAACATAGCTAGTTGTCACGGAACTACTTGGGAAAAAGTGCATCCAATAATAAACGGTATCAGCTGGAGAACCTTGAAAACCAATATGACGGATGTGTGGGGGGATCAGAAGACAGTCATGGGTGCGCAAGGTGTATTGGGTATGGCCAATCTGAATATAGGCAATGCCCTTAAGCATGATAAATAATTCGTAGTCGCCATCATTAATAATATTTTTATGGCGCCAACCGGCCTCTGCGAAGTACTGACCAGCCTTATAAAATCGGACTGGTTTTTCTAACAGAAATTTATATACCTTATTCATATTTTTGTTCACCACCAGTTTTGATTTGTATACCCTTATCCTATTTTTATTAGTTTTTAAAACTAACTAAATCCACTATTATCATCATTGTAAACGCTTACTAGAAAAATGACATGCCAAATGATTCTATTTCCATGGTACACGAAAATAACGAGTTTGAAAGGGGTTCATCTCATGATTTATGAAGATAACAACCGACTCTATCTCCGAAATGCTAGTGAATTATTAGAAATCCAAGCCTGGGGAGAAAATAGTTTGCGGGTTCGGAGTAGTAAGGCAGCAACTTATACTGGTCGGAATAATGCGTTGACTGAACCAATTGCGCAGGGGACTGCTGTAGTGACGGTCGGTGCCGAGCAAAATACGGGTGAAATTACCAATGGACAACTGACTGCGAAAATTGATGCTTTCAAAAATGTTTCGTTCTATAACCAGAAGGGTGAGCTGCTATTAAAAGGGTATCAACGGAACCGAGTTGGTGATATGTCAGCTGGGGAAAATGAAGCAACGGTAAATCACTTTAATAGCGCGTTAAATATTGATTCTCGAGAGTTTAAAGCGATTCCGGGTGGCGATTTTGAGCTGAAAGTTCGATTTGACGCGGACAGCCAAGAAAAGTTGTTTGGGATGGGCCAGTATCAACAAGATTTTCTGAATTTAAAGAATGCTAAATTGGAATTGGCTCACCGTAATTCCCAGGCTAGCGTGCCCTTCGTCATGTCCAGTAAGGGTTATGGCATGCTGTGGAATAATCCAGCAATCGGGGATGTCAGTTTTGCTAAAAACCTAACGGAGTGGCATGCATTATCCACAAAGGAAATGGATTACTGGGTCACTTGTGGGGATACGCCTAGTGCTATCGAAGAACAGTATGCGGCGGTTACTGGTAAGGTACCAATGATGCCAGATTACGCAATGGGCTATTGGCAATGCAAGCTGAGATATAGGACGCAAGACGAATTGCTGGCGGCAGCTCGTGAATTTAAAGCCCGGAAGCTGCCAATTAGCGTAATTGTTATCGACTACTTCCATTGGCCAAAGTCTGGAGAGTACACCTTTGATAAGACCTATTGGCCAGATCCTAAAAAGATGATAGCAGAACTGCATGAGATGGGCATTAAATTGATGGTCTCTGTCTGGCCAACTGTTGATCAGACTAGTTCACACTATCAGGAGATGAAAGAGCAAGGCTACCTGGTTCAAACGGAGCGAGGTGTGCCAATTACGATGGACTTTTTGGGAAATAACGGTTTTGTAGATTTCACTAATCCAGATGCACGGACTTACCTTTGGCAGTTACTAAAGAAAAACTATGCGGATAAGGGTGTTGACTTATTCTGGTTAGATGAAGCTGAACCAGAATATACCGTTTATGATTTCGACAACTACCGATATCATCAGGGAACAAATCTTCAGATTGGTAATACCTACCCGGTAACTTATTCTAAGGCAATCTATGATGGCCAAACAGAAGAAGGCAACCAACAAGTGATTAACTTAGTTCGTTGTGCCTGGGCTGGCAGTCAGAAGTATGGCGCATTAGTTTGGTCAGGCGATATTGATTCGAGCTTCCAGTCCTTACGTAATCAGTTAGCAATTGGATTGAACATGGGAATCGCTGGAATCCCTTGGTGGACAACGGATATTGGTGGTTTTCACGGCGGTGTCGATGATGATGAAGGATTCCGTGAGCTGGTAACCAGATGGTTTGAATTTGCAACGTTCTGTCCGGTCATGAGAATGCATGGCGATCGGGAGCCACACACCGAACCACTTAGTGCTGTTGGCGGCGGTAAGATGCCTTCTGGTGGTGCAACCGAGCCTTGGGCCTATGGTGATAAGGTTTATGGCATTATGAAACAGTACTTAAATTTGCGGGAAAACTTAAAAGATTATATCCGCACTCAGATGCAAGCGGCACACGAGAAGGGCACACCCGTTATGCGACCTTTATTCTACGATTTCAGTAAGGATAAGGTTGCCTGGGATGTGGAAAACGAGTACATGTTTGGTTCGGATATTCTGGTTGCGCCAGTATTGTATGAAGGTTCTAACCAACGAAAAGTTTATCTACCAGTAGGAACTTCTTGGGTTAACGTGTACACGGACGAAGTGATTGCAGGTGGACAAGAAATTGCTGTGGAAACACCGTTAAATCAGTTACCTGTGTTTGTTCGGCAGTCGGCAATGCCTAACTTACAGACAGCCTTTGCTGCAATTAATAAGTAATGGGGATGCGCTCATGAAAATTTTAACGAGAATGTTTGCAGGCCAGTCGTTGATTTCCTGGGGGCTACAGCTGATCTTGATTTATTTGGCATGGCAAGTCTCCAGTCAACGGTTGCCTAATAATTTGTGGACGATTTCAGGCGTAGCAGTTTTATTGGTACTAATCTATGTCAGTCTTGCCAATGATGGTAAACAGAAGAATAGAAAGCGAGGGGCTAAATAATGGGTGCAAATTCAGAACAAGCAGACCATAACGTTGCGGCCGCACAGGCTTTACTTAAAAATGATCGATTACCATTCCACCGTAAAATAACATATGGCTTTACAGATATGGCGGGGAACTTACTGTACTGTATTGTTGGTTCTTACATGCTTTACTTCTTTACGAATGTCTTTGGTTTGGGCGTGGGAACTGCCGGGTCATTGTTGCTGTTGGGACGGTTCATTGACGCTTTAGGGGCGCCCGTAATGGGGGTATTGGTTGATCACACCCATAGTAAATATGGGAAAAGTCGGCCATGGTTCCTTTGGATGGCGTTGCCGTTTACCATTTTCATCTGGCTGCTATTTACGACACCTAATCTAGGAAGTACAGCTAAAATCGTCTACGCTGGTGGGATGTATATCTTAGCCGAGCTGGCCTATACGGCGATGTCAACGCCAATTACGTCAGTACTGCCTAACTTGACCTCTAATTCAGATGACCGAATGTCAGCCAATTCAATTCGGCTGGTATTGGGAAATGTTGGGAACTTCTTTGCCGTTACATTCATTATGCCTTTGGCGAGTGCTGTTGGTCACGGGAATGATCAACGGGGCTGGTCGATTGCCGTAGGAATTTACGCTGTAATTGGATTTATCTTATTATTAATCGGTTTCTTGGATATGCGCGAGAAGAATATTGAAAATGATGAGATTGTTACGATTAAGGAAAGCCTTAAGGCAACGAAAGGAAATTGGCCTTGGATTTTAATTGTGGCCGCTAATCTGATTTACTGGACAGCTTATTCAGCACGGAACGCGGCATTACCGTACTACTTCCAATATAACTTGGATGACAAAGGGTTAATTTCGTTCTTCAATGGTTTTTCTATCATCCAAATTATTGGGATGGCATCAGTCCCGCTCTTCGTTAAGTTTTTACATAAGTGGGGCACGACCGTCTTCATGCTGGCGATGACTATGGTTGGTCAAGTTTGGATTGGTTTGGCAGGCAGTAATGTTACATCAGCTTTGATTGGTTGGTGCTTGGCTTGCATTGGTTCAGGATCAGCTTGTACCATGTTCTTTGCAATGGTCGGCGATACTGTTGACTTTGGTGAGTGGAAGAGCGGCGTTCGAGCCAATGGGCTGTTGACAGCTATGGGGGCGTCATTCTGTATCCAAATGGGTTCAGGATTTGGGTCCTTCATTGCTGCTAAGATTATGGCGGCCTTTGGATTCTCAGCTGCTAAAGCTACCCAGACAGCCTCTAGCATGAGTTCTATCAGCTTCACATTCATTTGGATTCCAGTCATCATCTATGCAGTGAGTCTGGTTCTCATGATTGTTTACCGGAAGTGGGAACGTCACGAGCCAATCGTAACGGAAGAATTAGCGGAACGTCATGCACAAGCAAATGAAGAAGCTTAATCACTAAAAAATAGACGTTGGTACAAAACCGTACCGGCGTCTATTTTTACTTATCACACTAATGTCCCAGCAAACCGAGGCCCGCAATCGCCACCCAACTGCTTACCAATACCGCAGTTTAGCCTTCCAGGGGGACCGCCGTCAATGCGATGTCGCACAGACAAGCCGGCATGAACAAATGCAGGTCGGCACCCAGTTCGTTGGCCGGTTGTTGCATGCCCGTCAGTGCCCACTGTCGCGTGTAGGCCACGAAGCCATCGGCGAAGAATTGCAGGGCCTTTTGGTCGTCGGCGGTCAGCCGGTGTGCGCTGTGGCGGGCGATAATGTCCTTGAATTTCGCAATCAGATGGTGGCGGAAATAGTCGGTGAAGGAGTTTTGGCCGGTAGCCCGAAAGGCGGCGTCAAAGAAGGCCGCATGATCCTCAAAGTAGGTCAACGTTTTCGTGAAGATACCTTGCCACGTATAAGTTTCACAATTTTGAAAAATGGCCGTCATCGCTTCGTCGTAATAACGGTTGATGACGTCATATTTGTCAGAAAAATATTTGTAAAACGAACCGCGACTCACCGTGGCCTCAGCCAAAATATCGTTGACCGTAATCTCCTTGATGGCCTGCCGCTGGGCAAGAGTGTAGACGGCGTGCAAGATTTGGTGGCGAATGTCCATCAGCAGTTTCCTCCTTCAATAAATAAAAATCACTTTTTGTTCAAAAATGAACAAATCGGCTGAATCATTCGTTACTAATAATAAGCGATTCTGGTATGGTAGACAAGTAAAGTTCTTACCAAGTCCCTTAGGAGGTTATCAGTATGAGTCGTTATCAATTTTTGCAATCAGCTACCTTGAAATCCGGCGTCACGGTCAAGAACCGCGTCGTCTTACCGCCAATGACCGAATGCATGGCGTTAGCCAACGGGGAAGTTTCCCGTGATGAACTGCGCTATGCGGCTATTCACGCGGGAGGCGTGGGGATGTTTATTACCCCCGTTGCTTACATCAATGCGCGCGGCAAAGGGTTTGAAGGGCAGTTATCCGTGGACAATGACCGCTTCATTCCTGGCTTGAACAAACTCGCCACCACGATTCAGCAACGCGGTTCCAAGGCCATTCTTCAGATCTTTAGCGCCGGGCGGATGTCTAGCTCTGCCATCTTGCGCGGGCAAAAGACCGTCTCCGCTAGTGCCGTTGCGGCGCCGCGCCCAGGGATGGAAACGCCAGAGGAACTGACGAACGCGGAGATTGAGCAGACCATCACGGACTTCGGTGAAGCCACTCGGCGCGCCATCCAAGCTGGCTTTGACGGGGTCGAGATCCACGGGGCCAACACCTATTTGATCCAACAGTTCTTCTCTCCTCACAGCAACCGCCGGACCGACAAGTGGGGTGGCTCCGTAGAAAAGCGGATGACCTTCCCGTTGCGCGTCGTTGAAGCGGTCCAAGCGGCGGTGAAGACCTACGCCGACCGGCCGTTTGTTGTCGGATACCGGTTCTCCCCAGAAGAAATCGAGGAACCTGGGATTCGGATGGCCGACACCCTGCAACTGGTCGCTAAGCTGGATACGCTAGGCTTAGACTACCTCCACGTTTCCATGGGCAATGTTTGGCGGCCGTCGATCAATGACAAGAGCGACAAGACGCCACTGATCGACCAGCTACAAGACGTCGTCAAGGATACGCCGCTGATTTCCGTCGGCAACGTCAAGACGCCCGTTGATGCTGAACGCGTCATGGAAGCCGGGATTGATTTCGTCGCCATCGGCCGGGAAAGCATTCGTGAGCCGCACTGGGTCGAAAAGGTGGAAGCTGGCGCCGAAGACAGCATTCGCTATACCTTGCCACTGGCTGACCTCGACGAGCTGGGGATCGCCTCACCGTACTTTGACTTCCTGGCGGGCATGGATGCCGGGGGTGCCCACATTGGCTTTGAACCGGCGTTAGCCACGACTGAGAAAGGCAACGCGCAGGACTTAGTCTTTCGGAAATAATCACTGCTAAAATTGTAAAAAGCTTGCAAGTAGCTGCTGGAAGGGCAACTACGGGCAAGCTTTTTTAAGTGGTTAGGAAGGCTAATCTAATCAAAAATATGTTGGTTCGCCACCTAGTCTTCTGAAACTTTGAGGCGACCGAAAAAGCTCATGGTCATTGCGGCCATGAGCTTTTCCCTTAATAAAATTAACTTTATTGTTCTTCGTACCAAGTGTAGTGGAAGTTGCCTTCGCGGTCGTTCCGTTCGTAGGTGTGAGCACCGAAGTAGTCCCGTTGTGCTTGTAACAAGTTAGCAGGTAAGACTTCTGCGCGGAAGCTGTCGTAGTAAGTGATGGCAGCGGACAGACTTGGAACGGGGATGCCGGCTTGAACAGCCATGGCAACCACGTCACGGATGGATTGTTGATACTTGCCGGCGATATCCTTGAAGTAGCTATCGAACAGCAGGTTGGTCAACTTCGGATCCTTGTCAAAGGCGTCGGTGATGTTTTGCAGGAATTGGGCCCGGATAATGCAACCGCCACGCCAAATCTGAGCTAATTCACCGAACTTCAGGTCCCAATCGTTGGCTTCAGAGGCGAAGCGCAATTGTTCGAAGCCTTGCGCGTAACTCATCAATTTCCCAAAGAAGAGCGCTTGACGAACTTCTTCAACGAACTTGTCCTTGTCAGCGATGTCAGCCTTGCCTTGCTTTTCAGCGGCTGGTAAGACCTTCGAAGCCTTGACCCGTTCGTCCTTCAACATGGAGATGTAACGGGCGTAAACGGCTTCCGTGATCACGGATTGTGGGACTTGAACGTTAAGAGCATCTTCGGAACTCCACTTACCAGTTCCTTTGTTGTTCCCCCGGTCCTTGATGGCATCGACGATTGGCAAGTTCTTGTCGTCGCCCAAGTCATCCTTACGGGAAAGGATGTCAGCGGTGATTTCGATCAAGTAGCTGTCGAGTTCGCCCTTGTTCCATTCCTTGAAGATGTCCGCCATGTCGTCGACGGAAATACCGGCGACGTTACGCATGATGTTGTAGCTTTCGTCGATCAGCTCTTCATCACCGTATTCGATCCCGTTGTGGACCATCTTAACGTAGTGGCCAGCACCGTTCGGGCCGATGTAAGTGACACAAGGCTTGCCGTCTTGCGGAGCCTTAGCGGCGATCTTAGTCAAGATTGGTTCAACCAGGTCGTAGGCTTCCTTTTGGCCACCAGGCATCAGTGAAGGGCCTTGTAAAGCACCGAGTTCACCACCAGAGACCCCCATACCAATGAAGTTGATGCCGGACTTATCGAGTTCAGCGTTGCGGGCCATCGTGTCGTGGAAGTTGGTGTTCCCACCATCGATCAGCACGTCACCCTTATCAAGTAGTGGTAGCAGTTCATGAATAACCGCGTCGGTTGGTTTCCCAGCCTTGACCATCAGAAGAATCCGCCGTGGCGTTTCCAGTGACTTCACGAAGTCTTCAATCGTGTAGCTTGGGACTAACTTCTTTTCGCTGTGGTCCTTCATGACCTGTTCAGTCTTGCTGCTGGTCCGGTTGAAAATACCCACGGTGTACCCGCGACTTTCGATGTTCAGGGCTAAGTTCTTGCCCATGACCGCCATACCAACAACACCAATATTTGCTTTTTGATCTGCCATTAGTAACCTTCCTTTTTGTGTCAAAATTAGTAACGACTTTCCAACAGCTAGTGTAGCATTGAACAATTTGAAAGGAAACTTATTTGACTTGTTTTAGTGAAAAAGGTCAGTTTGGTTTCAAAATAGGGGATTGAAATGAGAGCGAGCGCAAGTTAATGGTTAAAGGGGTAGTAAATTGCGGAGGTTATTGGCTACTTTGGTCAATAATTCTTCCAGCAGAGCAGTTTCGCCAGCAGATAAACCTTGCGTTCCGGCAGCCAGAATCTTAGCCTCATAATCTGTGAGGGCGGGATACATGGCCTGGCCGGTGGGGGTCGCGACTAAGGGCCGCCGTGGAGCTGAGCGGCCAATTCTGTTTGAGTGATACCAGGGGGTGACAAAAACCGCCAACCATCAAGCCATGGTCGGCGGTTTCGTTTAGGTTAAATTAGTTGTTCAAACGGTAGACCCATTCACGGTGGTCGCGTTGAATTAATTCTTCAGCAGCGGCAGGTCCCATGGAATGTGGCGTGTAGTTCGGGAAGTTAGGTGCTTGTAAGTCCCAAACACGACGGATTTGATCCACGAACTTCCAAGCGTAGGAAACTTCTGGCCAGCTAGAGAAGTTGGTCCCGTCACCCTTCAAGACGTCGTGTAACAGACGTTCATAAGGTTCTGGCGTTTCCTTAGACTTTTCAGCGTCAACCAAGTAGTCCAACTTGATTGGTTCCGTGGAGAACGTTGCGTCGTTGGTCTTGGCGTTCAGTTGCAGAGAGAACCCAGCGTGTGGTTCCACGAAGATCGTCAAAACGTTGGCCGCTAATGGCGTGTTTTGAGATTGTGGGAAGGCAAAGATATCGACTAATGGCCGCTTGAAGACAACGTCCACCCGCGTAAATTTGTCGGCTAACATCTTCCCAGTCCGAACATAGAATGGGGTGCCAGACCACCGGTAGTTATCGAATAACAATTTCCCAGCAACGAACGTTTCAGTCGTGGAATCCGTTGGGACGTTGTCTTCGTGACGGTAGTCAGGTTGGTTGTCGATTGAGCCGTATTGGCCCCGAACAAAGTTGGTAGCGGCGTCGGCCACGTTGTAAACGCGTAGACTCCGTAAAGCCTTGACCTTTTCAGCCCGGATATCAGTATCCGTGAAGGCAACAGGTTGTTCCATGGCTAACAGGGAAACGATTTGCATGATGTGGTTTTGGACCATATCCCGCAAAGCCCCACTGTTGTCGTAGTAAGAAGCCCGTTCTTCGACCCCTAACTTTTCGGACAGGGTGACTTGGATGTTGTCGATGTAACGGTTGTTCCACAGAGATTCGACCAAGGTGTTGCCGAAACGTAAGGCTTCAATGTTTTGAATCATTTCCTTACCTAAGTAGTGGTCGATCCGGAAGATTTGTTCTTCCTTGAAGGACTTGCTTAAGGCGTCGTTTAATTGCTTAGCGGAGTCAAAGTCGCGGCCAAATGGCTTTTCAATGACCAACCGGTTGAAGGCGTCCTTGTTCTTGGACATCAAGCCTTGGGTCTTCAAGTCTTGGGCAATCGTGCCAAAGAATTGTGGGGCCATGGACAGATAGAAGATGCGGTTACCTTGTAACTTGTACTTCTTGTCCAGCTTTTCGGCGGCGTCCTTCAAGACGGAATAGTGCGCCGTGTCGGTAACGTCATGAGCTTGGTAGTAGAAATGAGAAATAAAATCGCTGGCTTCTTTTGAGTCGGCGCGGTTACCGCTATCAGCCAAAGACTTCTTGACTGCGGCGCGGAATTTGTCGTCGTCTAATGTTTGCCGGGAAGTCCCGATAACGGCGAAATGGGTCCGTAAGCTGCCTTTACGATAAAGGTTAAACAGACTAGGGTAAAGTTTCCGGTAAGCCAAGTCACCGGTACCCCCGAAGAACATGAATAAAGCTGTGCGTTCAGTTGCCACGAGATCGTCACTCCTTAAGATTGATTGCGTTATATGAGCAGTATCTACAAATCTAAAAATACATTCGTTAGAGACTATCGGTTATCCAAGGCGGTGAGCAAGGCCACCTCAGGTCCGCGAGTTGCCTAAACACTGTCTAGACCACTTCAGAAAGTTATTATACGCTACTTTGTCGTGAAACGCGACCTTTTTAAAGCAAGAATTTAAAATTTGGACAACCGGTTGCATTGGCTTAAAATCAACGTTTCCATGAATTTCACGTTTTCATGAAAACGTTTATATTTTCAGCCGAGTCTCATGGAAGCGACTTTCTACTGTGATGCTTTTGGAATCGCTACCACTTGTAGTCTAGCAGAAAAGGTCCTGGGTGTAACGTGAGAAGGGGTGGAATGGCTAAAATTTTTAGTAAACTGAAAATAAGAGTGGGTCAAAAGGCGATTAGCCGGCGAGTATTAAGGCTGATAACCGAATAATCCCGGGCTGGGATTGTTTGGTTATCAGTTTTAAGCGGGCCCGTTTGGTGCACGTTTCGGCTAGTTAAAGTCAACGCAAAAGGTCTGGGATATTTTCCCAGACCCATTATTAATTGGTTAAATAAAACCACAAGTTTTACTTGTGGGGGTGAAAAAAGGCTTTAGCCCAAAACACCCTTTCGATATAGGTTCTATGATATTTGGTGTTGATAGAGAAATCTGTCGACATCATTTTTTGTATAATAAAAGGGACACACTGCCCCACAGCAAAATAGTCGACTAAAACCAATTGAAAGTGAGAATGACAATATGTCCCAAGAACAGTTTACAAGAAA
>NZ_RHOB01000031.1 GCF_003946085.1 Levilactobacillus angrenensis
TTTATCGCTTTCCCAAAGCCGGTTTAAACTTTAAAGAAATCGGTCATTTAAGTAAGCTAGATCAAAATAAAATTTCAGATTTTACGCTTGACCTAAAATCAAAAAGAAGAGGTAAGGGTCAAAAGATAATTCAACAGCGATCAAGTAAAGGGAAGCACAAAGAAATTAAAGCAGAGCTTACACAAATAATTCAAAAACAGTTAAAAGACTTTGCTAAACACAATCCAGAAATTAAGCCAAAAAACAATCCTGAAAATAAAAACGATCGGCCTAGTTATTAGGTTGATCGTTTTTTAATTTATCCGGTTTATGGGCGTTAACATAATCGGCAAACATTTTTAAAAGATCTTCGGTTTGCTCGACCGATAGCTTATCCGCTTGAAAGTATTTTTCTAACAAGGCACCTTTTTGAATTAACCGCCGGGAACGGGCTTTACGGGCTTGCCGATTTTCATAGTATTTGGATTGTCGTAATTTAAAATCTTCCCGATCCATTTTCTCTTTCAAACGAGCTTTTTGCGCAACCAATTTTTCGTATTGATTAGCCATCATTATCACCACTTAGTTACAATTGGTTATTTGACTCATGGTTTAAAACCGTTGCTATTTTTTGCGCGAGGTCTTTAATCTTTTGATTGGACAAATCGGCGTAATCTAAATTTGATGTTTTAATAATTTGCTTGCCAAGGTTTTGTTCAATCTTACTTTTTTCAGCTTTGATCCTTTGATTAAGCTGTTTTAATTTAGCTTCTTGTTTTTCCAATGCCGATTGGGTCATCTTAACTCCTCCTGTCAAATTTATATATAATTAATAAAGATAATAACACCTGAATCAATCTAAGTCAACATAAATGTTGAAAAAGCGAAGCGTGAGGCGTACACTAACAGTAAATATAAGGGAATCAGAAGACCGAGTGAAACGAGGTCAATGCGCACTTACACACAACAACTAAAGTTGGTTGTGTTATTGTGCTAAACACTTGTATTAGAAGTCGCCGTTGGCGACAAAAAAATCAAACCCATAAACCCAAAGAAAGGTGGTGACCGACATGGCAATTTTTCACATGAGCTTTAGTAATATTAGTGCTGTAAAAGGAAGAAGTGCAATTGCTGGAGCAAGTTATCGAAGTGGCGAAAAATTATTCGATCAAAAAGAAGGTCGAAGTTATTTTTATGCTCGGTCGGTTATGCCAGAAAGCTTTATTTTAACACCAAAGAATGCGCCAGAATGGGCGAGTGATAGAGAGAAATTATGGAACGAAGTTGAAAGAAAAGACCGTCGAGCAAACTCACGGTATGCTAAAGAGTTTAACGTGGCTCTACCAGTTGAATTAAGTGAAGATGAACAGAAAGAATTATTGACAAAATATGTACAAGAAAATTTTGTTGATGAAGGTATGGTTGCTGATGTGGCAATTCATAGAGATCACCCAGATAATCCGCACGCTCATGTGATGTTAACTAACCGTCCATTTAACCCAGACGGAACGTGGGGATTGAAAAGTAAACGAGAAAATATATTAGACGAAAATGGGAACAAGACTTATACAGGAAATAGTCGTTTCCCAAGATCAAGAAAGGTGTGGTTAGTTGATTGGGATAAAAAAGAAAAAATCAATCAATGGCGGCACAATTGGGCGGTTAGTGTAAATCAAGTTTTAGAGCAAAAAAATATTTCCGATCGGATCAGCGAAAAAGCATTTATCGAGGAGGGAATAGATGATACACCAACTCAACATGAGGGAATCAATAGTAAGCGGCATGAAAGAAAAGAATTTAACCAACAAGTTAAGAACTATCGCAAGGCCAAAGCCAGTTATAAAAACAACCAAGAAAAAGTAATCAATAGAGGTCATTTAGATAGCCTAAGTAAACACTTCTCGTTTAATGAAAAACGGGTAGTTAAAGAGTTAAGCCATGAACTGAAAACTTATATCAGTTTGGAGAACTTAGATGATAAACGGCGCATGCTATTTAATTGGAAAAACAGTACCTTAATTAAGCACGCTGTTGGTGAAGATGTCACTAAGCAATTATTGACAATTAACCAACAAGAAAGTTCACTAAAAAAAGCAGATGAGCTCTTAAATAAAATAGTTGATCGCACGACTAAAAAACTTTATCCAGAGCTTGATTTTGAACAGACAACCGCGGCTGAACGACGGGAATTGATTAAAGAAACTAATAGTGAACAAACGATTTTCAAAGGCAGTGAATTAAACGAACGTTTAATGAACATTCGTGATGATTTGTTGGCCAAACAATTATTGACCTTTACCAAACGGCCATACGTTGGCTGGAAGTTATTAATGCAACAAGAAAAGGAAGTCAAAATCGAGCTTAAATATACGCTGATGATTCATGATGATAGCTTAGAAAGTCTAGAACACGTTGATCAAGGTCTACTAGAAAAGTATTCACCAACCGAGCAGCAAAAGATTACTCGCGCAGTCAAAGATTTGCGAACAATCATGGCTGTTAAGCAAGTTATTCAAACCCAATACCAGGAAGTTTTAAGAAGAGCCTTTCCTAACGGCAATTTTAATGAATTACCAATGATTAAACAGGAACAAGCCTATACAGCCGTGATGTACTATGATCCTGTTTTAAAGCCATGTCAGGCTGAAACAATTGAACAGTGGCAAGCAAATCCACCACAGGTGTTCAGTCCCCAAGAACATCAACAAGGACTAGCTTATTTATCGGGACAGCTTAGCTTAGATCAGTTAGAAAATCATCACTTACAACGGGTTTTAAAGCATGATGGCACTAAACAACTCTTTTTTGGCGAATGCAAAGCTGATCCAACGATTAAGAACAGTCAGATCGAGAAAATCCAAAAGCAGTTAAAAAAGCAACAAGCCAAGGACGATCAGTATAGAAAAGTAAATATTGGACATTATCAACCGCTAAATTACAAGCCAGTTAGTCCAAGCTACTACTTAAAGACAGCCTTTAGTAACGCAATCATGACCGCCCTATATGCCCATGATGAAGATTACGAACGACAAAGACAGGCACGCGGCTTAAAAGAGACTGAGTGGGAAATGACGAAAAAGCAGCGGCAACACCAAACTCGAAACCGGCATGAAGATGGGGGCAGGCACTTGTAACCTAAATGTAAACAAAATAAATGGTGTAAGTTACACCTTTTGATGTTAAATTATGACTAAATTAAGAAAGGAGAACTTACATGTGACAGGCAATCAGGAATGGTACAGCGTAACGCAAGCTAATCACAAGCTGGGGCGTGGCCGAAATTATGTCAGCAACTGGATCAAACGACATCCAGAGTTTCCTGATCAATTTTTGCTTGGTTCAGGTACCAATAAATTAATATCTGATGAAGGGATAGAGTGGGTTAAAAATCACATAAAAAAAGAGGGCGTCCTCGTCAGCAGTAGAGTTGCTAACGGGGATCAGCACCTAGAAATACGCCCTCTAGGTGTCACCCTCCTAATAATCCATTTTACCGGGCGGGTTAGGGGAAAGCTAGTTGTTTAATATTTCTAACCCAACAAACAACATAAGGAGGTGATCCAATGAAAGTAGAAAGCTGGCAAGGCATTAATGGCAAGCTAGTTCATGATGATCAAAAGGCGATTGTGGTTGATAATGACCAAGCATTAACCGATCAAAAACAGCTACAAGCAATTTTAGATCAAGACGGCCAGCCAATCGACGAAGTTCGCCGAGCCATGATTAAGAAGACGGTTAAACGTCAGCTAAAAACGCCGCCATTAAAACTTAGGGGCTGGTTTAATCGCCATCAAGACAGTCAAAATGCTAAAAAGGCCGAAAAATTGGTGAGTGACAAACCGACCCATCAATATAAGCAGATCAGAAATGAAATGACCTTTTTTGGTGAGAGTTTCCTGGAAGGTTTCTTAGGCTTCTATGGCTTAGAAGTTGATAACGCCTTAGGCCGTTATGAACATAACTTGCATGTCCTAGAGACCCAAGAGTTAGGCCAGTCAGAAAAAGAGTATTACTTAGCCACGAGTGAAAATGGCCACGTCAGATTAGCCACCGACCCATTACCAAGCCAGCAAATTGCCGAGGAACAATTGAACAAGTTCTATCAGCGTGAGCCAGAAGAAACGCAGGCAGAACAAATTCAATTACGAACATCAGAAGACGATAGGAAGGAGGAATAACATGTCAAAATACAGAAAAATGAAAGCGCTAGCAACTACTGGAGCTACTGCGATTTATTTGGGCTTAATGAACGCCCAGGTTGTTTTGGCGGCGGACGGTGGCGAAGTTAAAAGCAAGCTAACCAGCGCTGGTAAGACGATTCAAGGTATTTTAACTGGTTTGGTCGTTTTAGTTGGGATTTGTGTCGCGCTATTTATTATTATCAAAAGAATGCCTGACGCAGACGATCCGCGAGAGAAATCAGAAGTTTATCACGCGGTTGGTCGGGTGGCTGGTTTAGTGGCCTTAGCGGCAGCGATTATCTGGCTATTACCTTGGGTTTACAGCCTATTCACTTAATTTAAAAAGGAGCCTGCCAAATGAAGAAAGGAAAAGAATTTATCTTCCCAGAGAACGTAGATAAAGATTACGGGATCTGGAAAGACTACACCTTGAAGGATTTTGGCTATGCGGCGCTGGCAGGACTAGTGGGCTTAATTTTTATTGCGATCCCACCCTATGGCCTGATCTTAGTCCTGATAAAAATAGTGATTGTTGTCTTAGCCATGACGATTGTCATGGCTATTTTAACAATTAGGCCAGTTGCGGCGCGGAAGAATATTAAAGTGCGGGATAACTTTAAGTTGAAACGCCGCTATGCCAATGGTCAGAAACTGTTTTATTTGAAACCGAAGAAGCGAGGTGAACTAAATGCGTTTGAAGAAGAGCAAAACCACCAATAAATCAGCGAAACTAGATTGGGATTACCAACCACCTAAAATCAATGGTGGCAAAGAGACCATTGATGACATGAGCTTGGTGGTGGGTATGTATGGTAATTACGAAGTTACCAAGACAGGTAATCTCGTTGGCATTTTGGAAGTTAGTGGGATCAACCTTGATCTACTTAATGAAACCGAACAACAGGACGTCTTTGAGGACTATGGCGCGTTTCTTATGAGTACCTTGGGTGAAGGTGTTGATGACACATTACAGTTCTTAGAACCGACGATTCCCGTCAATATGACGGCTTATCTCAATGGCCTCAAACGGCGGTATCTCGCCTTACAAAAAGATCACTCGGAGCAACAGTTCAAAATCCAACTCATAGCCAGTTATTTGGACCACTTTACTAAAGTCCAGGAATCCAAAAACATGACAACTAAGCAACATCTACTAATCGTTAAGGTACCGATTAAAGACAAGAGCGTTAAAAGCTTAAACTTAGCCGTCACTCATTTAGACGAAAAGATCGAACAGGTTAAACGAGACATTGAAAATGCGTTAACGGATTTTGATGTGACGGCCAAAGTTTTGACCAGTCAAGAAGTCCAAGAGATTTTAAAGAACTTGATCAATTTTAATGGATAGGGGGCAACAGTATGAGTTTTGGTGATAAGGTCATTGATTTATTTATGCCAACTAAAAAAGAGCATAACCAAGGCAACAGCGACCAAACGGGTAGTAAGCCCAAACCGGAGGTTGAGGATTTTACCAAACTGATTGATCGCGATAGCTTGCATTCACTATTCCCGTTTAGCTGGGAACAGTACCCCACCTACGTCCAGTCGGGGGAGAATTTTATTCGGGTGTTAGCGATTGCTGACTATCCCAAGCGGGTGTATGGCAACTGGTTATCAGAATTAAAGCGTAAAAAAGGCGTTATCGATATTGTGCAATATATCGACAGCGCCAGTAATAATTCAATGATTACCTATTACAAGAAGACGATTCAAAATAAGGAAGCGCAGAAGTTAAATACGTTCGACCCGTATAAAAAGAAGATTCTGCAAAATTATATTGATTCAGCCAACATGCAACTAGATAAATACCTCGATAATTCTACCACATTTGTGTACCAACATATGCTGATTTATCTGCGGGCCAACAGTTTAGCAGAACTAGACGATTTAACCGAAAACGTCAAGAACACCTTGATTAAGATACAGATGAAGCCCTTAGTGCCCGTTAAAGCGACTTTCCAAGCATTTTGGTCAACCATGCCAATTAACGAGAACCTCATGGGGGATTACACCTATAAAGAGAGTAATACCGAAGTCGCCAGCAGTATGTTTCCTTTTGATGACGCTGAAATTCTGGACTTAAAGCCGAGAAGCGATATTGAAGGAGTTAACAAAGATACCAACAGCTTAATTGCCGTAGATATGCTGGATCGCAACAAGACCCTAAATCAAAATCAAGTGATTATCGGGACCTCGGGGGTCGGCAAGACCACCTATATGATTCAGAAAATCCTACGCTACGCCATTCAAGACTATCAACTCTACATTATTGATCCAGAAAATGAATATACCAAGATTGTCGAAGCCTTAGGTGGCGCAGTCTTGCACCTAACTTCTAATGCGAAGTACAAAATTAATCCGCTACAAATTTTCTCCGAAGAAATCCTAAGCGCCGATGAAGCGGTCACAAACCTTGATTTACTAGTTAAAGATAAAATCCAGCGATTAAAAGGGTTCTTTGAAGTCCTTAAAGCCGGGATTACCCAAGTTGAGCTGGCAATTCTTGATGATGTCGTTAAACAGGCCTACGTCAACAGTGGTGTTTTGAAATACAGCCGCTTAAAAGAGATTAAAGACGATCAGTGGCCGACCCTATCCAACGTTTATGACGAATTGGAAAAACTGGCAGATAAGGACGCAGACAAATTCAGTCGGGTTAAAGACTTCTACTACATCTTAGGTAGTTATACCCATGGCTCTAACAGCCTATTTGACGGGCACACCAACGTCAACTTAAAGGGGAAGATCATTTCTTTTGATCTAAAACCACTACAAAGTGAACAGGAAGTCCAATCAGCGGCTTATCTGAATACTTTCCAGTATCTATGGGACGAAATTACCAAAGATCGGCATAGCCGCAAGAAATTGTTTGTCGATGAATTTCACTTTTTGACCTTGCATAAAGCGGCCGCCACCTTTTTCCATCAAGCCTACAAACGTTTTAGAAAATACAATGCCGGGGCCATTGCTGGAACGCAGCAAATTCAAGATGTGATCGAAGGCACGACAGATACCGGGCAGAACATTGGTGAAGCCATTATTGGGAACTCCTACACCAAAGTGTTCTTTGGTCTTGACGGTAAAGGCGTTGATGATGTGATTACCAAATTGCGTATGACGTTCTCGGATAAAGAAAAGAAGCTACTAGAACGCCGTAGACAAGGCGAAGCCCTGATGATCTATGGTAGCCAACGCGCCTTTATGCGTGTCGAGTTGACCGAAGAAGAACTACGGCTAATCGACCCAGAAGCTTACCAAGAAAAATACAATCGTGAGACAGCCGGACAACCGGATTATCAAAAGCGCGTGATCTTAACTCCCAGTGAAATTGACGCTTTAACTACCACCGAGGAGGAAGGAGGGACTTTAAATGAGTAAATCAAACCAACTATTAAATATCGAGGTTGGGACTTTCAAACGGCAAGGAAACAAGTTGATCCTCGAACTCAATCACAATCAATTTCGATATGACCAGTTGAGTGAGCTAAACGAATTAAAGGAAGCTGATGCCAATTTCTTGCAGTTAGTCAACGTGGTTGAGCAAGACCAGAAGGTTGTTTTAACTTATACCTTGCCAGATAAGGTCAGATCATTAAAGAATTTACCACATGAAAATAAGGCAATCCGGTCAGCAATTGCCAAAGAAATTGTGGCGCAACATGTGGTTAACGATAGTCAGTATCACATTGCGTTGAACCCAGCCAACCTGTGGTATTACCCCATGCAACATGTTTGGTACGCCTACCGGGCCAATGAACTCATGCCTTATGATGATAAACATAGCAATTTAGCCAAATACAAAGCACTGATTCTGTTTTGCTTGACGGGGACGCCCTATGAACGGCTACTAAGCAATCCCCAAGAAGCCTTGGCCAAACACCCAGATGACTATTTACAACAAGTGGCTAAAGCTACGTCGTTAAATGAGTTAACGGAAGTGGTTAACGGCATTGAGGATTTTGTGAGCTATCACGAATGGCAGGAAGTTGAAACGGCCCAGCAGAAAACCAAACAACGTTTATGGTTGAGTATGGCCGGGGTGGCGATTGTGGCCGTTTTGGCCGTCAGCTTAGTCCATAAAAGTGACGAACGGCAATATCAAAGCTTAGCTAACCAGAACCAAGCCCAGGTCACGCGATTAAAATATAGCGGTCAAATTCAAACCGCTTTAAATGATCATAAGTGGTCGGAAGCGCAACAAGATATGAAACGGGCCGGCTATCCTTCAGCTAAGCAAGTCAGTGTCTTTTTAAAGCATCGTCAGTACCAGCAAGCCTTAAACGTTGACCCAAGTCAGTTGAACAAGGTTGTTAATGCGGCTCATGCCAACCAAGATAGCAGTCAAGTGGCCGATTGGCAGTTACCAACTCAGGCAACGAGCAAGCAAAAAGATCAATTGAAACTCGAAAAAGCGATTGTTAATTATGATACCAATACGCTTAATAACCAATTATCCTTTACGACGAACGCTGATGTTTTATTGAGAATGGGACAAGCTTTCCTCGCCCATAATGATACGCAAGACGCCCAGACTGTCCAAACCAAGTTAGCCGGCGTGAACAGTCCTAAAGCTAAGTATTTAAAAGCCTTGTTAAGTCTCAATGCCGCTAAGAACGAAGTTAGCGACGCCCAAAAGAAGTTAGATGACGCCAACAAGATTGATGGCAGTAAAGATAAGGACAAAGACAAGAAGGTGGATTCGGCTAAGTCGGACTTAAAGAACGCGCAGAGTGACCAATCAGCAGCGCAAAAACAAGTCGATCAGGCCAAGCACAAAGTGGGTGATTAAATGCAGGTATTGTCATTTGAATATAAGAAAAAGAAGTGGAAATTGATTGCTTATATTGTGGGTGGCGCCCTTCTGCTAATCATCTTGCTAATTGCCGCGCTTACTGGTCAATTGCAAGAAAACAGTTGTGATAATTCAACGACCACAGAAACGCAATTAGATAGTAAGAGCATGACGGAAAATGCCAAAAACATCTATGCCCACTGGAAACAAAAGTATGGTGCCACCCCACAAGCGGCAGCCGGTATCTTGGGGGTCTTACAACTAGAAAGTCGCCTTGATCCTAAGTCCGTTAATTCCAGTTCCGGGGCTACGGGCTTAGCCCAGTGGTTAGGTGGCCGAAAAGATAAGTTGGAGGACTTAGCCCACAAAGAAAACAAATCAGCAACCAATCTCGGGGTGCAGTTGGACTATCTCGACCAAGAATTGAACAGTAGTTACTATGCGTCAAACAAGCAGATCTTTAAATATACGGACGTGCACAAAGCGACCAAAGCCTGGTTAATGGATTATGAAGGCATGAGCAAAAACCCGGAACAATGGTATTTAAGCCAAAGATACGGTTATGGCGATCATTGGTATTCCGTGTTCGGGGCGAGTGATCCCGTGGCCGGTAATACGTTAGACAATGCGAGTTCCGGCGATCTGACCGAGTTAGGTTGTGATAGTGACCCGAGCTATTCCGGTGGCAGCATTGTTAAAAACGCGGAAAGTATGAAAGGCGATTTCTACTATGTTCAAACCCACCCCAGCCCCAATTTAGGCAGTGATTTAAAGAATCCCAGCAAAACTGGTGGAACTGATTGTTCGGGCTTTGTCTGGTTAGCGCTTAATAAAGCTGGTTACAAGGTACCGGCCAACATGGGCTGGTTTACCGGCACGATGGCCAGTGACGCCAAAGGCAGCCATCAATATCTGAAACAGATCAGTGAAAATGACGCGAAAGCCGGCGATATTGTCATCGTCAATCAAGGTGCGGGAGCCGGAAACAACGGCCATACTGCCATTCTGCTAGGCAAATGGCAAGGCAAAGCCACCAAAATCATTGAACAAGGTGGCGTAGGCGACAAGGTTAACGAAAGCACCTTTGGCACCGCCTTTTATAGCTTACTAAGTGGTAGCGATGTAACGTTAGCCCGGCCAATCAAGAAGTAAGGAGGAACCAACAAATGAAGCGTAGCGTGGTTTTAAGTATTGCACTTGGTAGTTTGATCTTAATTATGTCATTAGGAACGAATGCCTATCAACATAGCCAAGTTAAGCAGGCGCAACAACAGATTAGTCGGCTACAAAAACAGAAGCGCCAAGTTAACCAGCAATTGACTAAAACCAACCAACAAAAGCAGTTATTGAGCACCCAAATTGACAGTTATAAGACCTACCAAAATAATAAAGACAAAAGTCAGGCTGAACTTAGCTTTAATACGGTAGTCACCAAGTTCTTTAAGGTCATGAACAACTTTAAGCCCAAGACCTACGGACAGCGTAAAGATGGCGTGAAAGACTTGATTTCCGACAAGCTATATCAGCAATACTTTTCAAATAAGGGCACGTATGGTGATAGCAATAGTGTTTCAGCTAAGTTAAATCAACTGAACCTGTATACGCAAAGTAAGCAGGGGCAAAATATGAAAGGCTTGGCCGTTGTCAGTTACGAAAGTAAGAGTGGCGACAACGACTGGCAAAAGGCGACGGTACTTTATCAAGTGACTTTCGATACCACCACGGATCGAATCACTGATATACAGAATCTTGGGAACAGTTTTAAAGCGAGTGACCTTGATTAAAAAAGTAAGCAAAGCCCTAGCGGTGATCGTGGTGATACTTGCAGTATTAGGCTTTGCAGGTCATAGCTATGTGAACCATGTTGAGAAAGAGAAAACAGTTGTGACGCTGGCTAAGCACCCTAAAAAAGTGTTGTTCTTCTATCGCGATGATTGCCCGGATTGCCAAGCTATTTTTCATCAGATTTATTGGCACAACGCAATCAGTCACGACATCGTCTTGATTAACATGAACCAACCGCAGAATCGGCATTACATTCAAAAATATCAATTAACGTCAGTACCAACCTTGATCCATGGCAAGCAACAATACTCCGGTACCAACCAACAAAGGATTAAACAGATAGTAGGTGATTAGATGAAAGACAAATTATTAAACAGCGTTAAAGTCAGCTGGCCATATCTACTAACGCTAATCATTGGCTTGTATTTAGCGGAGATTTTAGCTGGATCAGTCATGGCCTTGTCGCACTATAAGCTAACTTTTGCGGATCATATGCCAACCGTATTAAAACAATTAGCCTTGCACCCCTGGCACTATTACAACTTGTATTTGGGTCAAAAGAACCCGGTATTAATTATCGTCAGTATCGCTGTGGTCCTATACACCATTTATTTTGCTTTGAAACGCAATAGCAAGCACAAAGCGTGGGAAACTGCGGACACTGAAACCCACGGGAGTGCGACCTGGGGGAATTTAAAAGAATTGAGTGACCATTACTTTAGTATCAATGCCAAAGACCTCACCACAGCATTTAACAAGAGTACCAAGGCGGAAATTCTCAAATCATTAGTGGATCGAGAAAAGTCAGCGAAAGGGGGAGATTAACATGAATGGGACGATTTTAGGGATCGTGGATAAACGGATTGTTTACCAGAATAACAGCACCAAACCCAATCGGAATATCTTTGTGGTTGGGGGACCTGGATCATATAAGACCCAATCAGTCGTCATTACCAACCTGTTTAACGAAACGGAGAACAGCATTGTCGTGACCGATCCGAAAGGTGAATTATACGAAAAGACGGCCGGTATCAAACTAGCTCAAGGCTATCAAGTACATGTCGTCAATTTTGCCAACATGGCGCACAGTGACCGCTACAATCCCTTTGATTATATTCAGCGCGATATTCAAGCCGAAACCGTGGCAACAAAGATCGTGCAAAGTGAAAATGCCGAAGGTAAAAAAGATGTGTGGTTCAGTACCCAACGGCAACTTTTGAAGGCACTAATCCTGTTTGTCATGAACCACCGGTCACCAGAGCAACGAAATTTGGCGGGCGTAACGCAGGTCTTACAAGAAAATGACGTTGAAGCCGAGGAAAAGGGTGCGGATAGTCCGCTAGATACCTTGTTTCTTGATCTAACTATGACTGATCCAGCGAGACGCGCTTATGAGTTAGGTTTCAAAAAGGCTAAAGGAGAAATGAAAGCCAGCATTATTGAAAGCCTGTTGGCGACCATTTCGAAGTTTGTTGACAAAGAAGTGGCCAATTTTACCAGCTTTTCAGACTTTGATTTAAAAGAGATTGGCAAAGCCAAAGTAGTACTGTATGTGATTATTCCGGTCATGGATAATACCTATGAAAGCTTCATCAATCTGTTTTTCTCACAATTATTTGATGAATTATACAAATTAGCCGCCGATCATCACGCTAAATTGCCCCACCAAGTCGACTTTATCCTTGATGAATTTGTCAACTTAGGAAAATTCCCAAAATATGAAGAATTTTTAGCTACCTGTCGGGGGTACGGTATTGGCGTGACGACCATTTGTCAGACCTTAACCCAGCTCCAAGCTTTGTATGGCAAGGATAAGGCCGAGAGTATCTTAGGAAATCATGCCGTTAAGATTTGCTTGAATGCCGCTAATGATGTGACCGCTAAATACTTTAGTGATCTGTTAGGAAAATCAACTGTGAAAGTGGAAACGGGTAGTGAGAGTACCAGTCATAGCAAGGAAGAAAGTCACAGCAAGAGCGATAGTTATAGCTATACGAGCCGTTCACTCATGACACCCGATGAAATTATGCGTATGCCCGAAGATCAGAGCTTATTAATCTTTAGCAATGCGCGACCAGTCAAAGCGACAAAAGCGTTCCAATTTAAACTATTTCCAGGAGCCGATCATTTGGTTAACTTGTCACAGAATGAGTATCAAGGCCAACCAGAAGCCAGCCAGGAAACCAACTTTCATCAAAGAGTAGCGAAATGGAAAGCAAAATTAAAGGAGACTGCTCAAAAAAAAGCCGCAAACAAGATGTCTCAAACAGAGGAGGAGCAACAGCAGGACAACCTAGACAGTGACTTAGAGAGGGTTTCAAATAAAGATAGTCAAACAGATGAGCCAGAAGAGGACGACGATAACAACTTACTTGGATAATGGAGGACATATTAATGAAAAAATATCGGAAATATATAATCGTTGTGATGACAGTGTTGCTGATTGTTGTTGGTCTTACCGCTTGTGGGAAGTCTACAGCACAAGATTTGCAAAGTAATAAATGGTATCTCAACCAAAAAGGACAAAGCTATAAAACCCAATTTAATAAAAAAACAATGATTATTGAAAGCCCCTTGATGAATGTAAATGCTAATTATTCAGTCAGTAATACTTCTGGTAAAGAATATTTAAAAGTAAATACTGATGATGAGAAGAATCAAAAATTTGAATTAACTCAAATTAGCGATGGTTATAAAGCTAAAGCAATAAATAAAACTGCCAAAGCAGATGACGGATTAGGAAGCTTTGAATTGCAAAAAAGGAAGTGATAGATATGTTTGTTTTAGGTGATATTTCAGGACTGGTTCAGGGAGCGATTGCTAAGTTTTTTGAATGGGCACTGTCTGGTTTGTTGGACGGCTTATTCAACATCTGCAAGGCCATTATTGACCAAGCCAATCAAAGCTTGCCAATTGTTAAAACGTGGTATGCCATCTTCCTGTCCTTTGCGACATCGTTAGTCGTTGTGGTCGTCCTTGGCCGCATTGTGATGACAATTCTAAAAGAGGCAGATGAAAGTACCGATGTTACTTGGGCTAATATCATCATGGACGGGATTAAATCAGCGGCCGTGATTCCGGTTTTCGTGTTTTTACAGGGCTTTATTCAAGGTTCAATTACCTTGCCCCTGCTAAAGTATATGTTTAGTTCTGATCAGAAATTCACTGCTAAATCAATTACCGGCATGAATAAAGTTCCTGGGCTAAAAGATGTTGGCATTTCGCTACCCTTACAGATTTTGTTTCTGCTAATCTTCACTGTCGTAACCGTCGTGTTCTTTATCAAAATGTGTGTGTTTGTGGCTGATATGGCGTGGTATAACCTGACAATTCCTTTAGCTGCAATGAGCATGGCGACTGAAAGCTTTGATTATAGTGGTACGTGGTGGAAGAAGTACATTTATTACAACGCCTCCATTATTAGCCAGGTGCTTTGTATGTCATTATCAGTGTGGTGTTTCACTAATATGGCTAAATACGGGTTTATTGCTTTTATTGCTTCAATCGGATTCGGTTTTCTGGTGGTCAAAACACCTGACGCCGTTAAAGACTTTTGGGCTTCAACCGGTGTGACTAAAAGTGCTGGTATGGGTGCCATGAGAATGTTTCAAAATTATTTCCGTAACCACTAGGAGGAAAAATAGTTATGAAGAAAATCGCACACTGGTTATTGGAAAAAGCCAAAAAAGATATGCGAACCGACCCTTTTGCAACACCTTCACGGCGGACTAAGCTGTCTTACTATTTTGATAACTTAGTTAGCATGGTCTTCTATATAATGGGAATTTACCTCATGTTAATGGATTTATACCAAGAGCTTTTCACGGCGAACCATACCGATTTTTTAGGAACTGCGCTAATGGCCTTAGTTTTACTGCTGGGTGGCTTATTATTCCGTTGGTCAGCCTATGCAGATCTCAAAGCCATCAACCGGTATCAACATTATTTGAAGCAACAATCGATAGAGCAACAACAAGAATTGCGCCGTGAAACTTGGTTGAAAGCGGCTGAACAAGGTAAAACAGAATTAGATCAAAAACTTAATCACAAGGAGTGAACGAACATGACCACTGTTATCTTAGCTGAAAAACCTAGTCAAGCCCGTTCATACGTTCAAGCCTTTCAAAAGAGCACAAAAAAACAGGGTTACTATACGGTTAGCGACCCTGTTTTGCCCGAAAATACGCTTGTCACGTATGGTCTCGGACATTTAGTTGAACTAGCCACACCGGATAAATATGATCAGAAATATCAGCAATGGGCCTTATCTAATTTACCGATTTTTCCCGATAAATACAAGTTTGTGGTGTCAGCTAGTAAAAAAGATCAATTCAAGGTCGTCAAAGACCTGTTAACGAAGGCCGATACCATTATTGTTGCCACCGATAGTGGTCGGGAAGGCTCCAATATTGCCTGGTCAATCATGAGCCAAGCCCAGATTGACGTTAAAAAGAAGACCATTAAACGGCTATGGTTGAATAGCTTGGAAAAAGACGCCATTATTACTGGATTCAAAAATCTTGGTGATTGGCACAAAGACTATTTGGCTTATAAAGAAGCTCAAACCCGGCAAATTAGTGATTGGTTGATCGGTATGAATGGTAGTCCACTGTACAGTCTTCTTTTGAATCAAGCGGGGGTCAACGGTGTGTACTCCATTGGCCGTGTGCAGACCCCGACTTTATATATGGTTTATCAAAGAGACAATGCCATTGAGAACTTTAAACCCGAACCGTATTTAGAGCTGCAAGCAGAAGTTTCAGCGAACCAGCAAAAATTCAACGCCAAATTAGACCCCTATCAGCGATTTAAAAACGAATCAGGGCTAATGACATTCATGCGAGCTAAACACGTTCAGAAAGGCTCACAGGGCGGTTTAATCAAGGACGTCCAAAAACAGGCTAAAAAGCGTGCTAGTCCCCAACTATTCTCACTATCCAGTCTGCAAAGTGCCATGAATAAACGTTATCACGCCAGTGCCAGCCAAACCT
>NZ_RHOB01000032.1 GCF_003946085.1 Levilactobacillus angrenensis
GGATCCACTTATGAACTGTTGAATAGCCAATGCCATATTCTCTGGCCAGTTGGGCAGCTGATTCGCCTTGCTTATATAGGTTGATAATGTTTTGTTTGAATTCTTTGTCGTAACGAGTTGGCATGTAAAAATTCCTTCCTTTTGAGAGATGATTTATTCATTATACGCTCTCTTAAAAGTTGTCTCAGGAATCAGCTTACATCCAATGTTTAAGGACTTTACGATCGATACTTTTGGGCTTGGGTATAAAGTACACTTCGTAGTGTTCACATAAATAGTCTATAAAATCCAAACTGTTAATCACAGCGTGCTCTACGACAGGATTTTTTGGGGATCAGACTGTCCTTTATTAAAAAGCGCAGCGACTTTTTCGAAATACGATTTATCTAATAGATACTCATTATGTCTCATCTTTTACACCTGTTTCCATTTGGAATTCAGATAAGAAATCACGCATATACTTTGTTCGACGACTGGCTTCTTGCTTTCCCATTCTGGTATTCATTGAACTTGCTAATTTCAGTAGCTTTTCATAAAAGTGATTGATGGTTGTACTTTTGTGATGGCGATAATCATCGTGTGTTTTGATTTCCTTCACTGATATTTTGGGATCGTATATTTCCTGTCCAGCGTGCCCGCCGTAAGCAAATGCACGTGCTATGCCGATTGCACCTAGTGCATCAAGTCTATCAGCGTCCTGAACACATTTACCTTCGTTAGAAAGCTGGTAATGGTGTTCAATGTTGTCAGAATATGACATATGTTGGATAATATCTAAAATGTCTTCTCTAGCCGGAGTTGCAATATTCTCATGGCTAAGTATAATTCGTACTTCTCTCAGTCTATTCTTTTTATCTGCAGTGACTTTTTCGTCTATGGTGTCATGCAAATAGCTAGCTGCTTTCACAACATACAGACCAATATCAGTTTCATCTTTTTTAAAATCTTCTGTATATATTTTTTGAGCTAACTTAGCCACTCTTTGGGCATGAAGAAAATCATGCCCAGTTGGATCAAAGGCCATATTTTCTTTAGAAAATGATTTTATATCATCTAAACTCATTACTCTTTATCTCCTTTAATTACTTTATTTCGTAAAGCTATCAAGCATAGAGAAATTGTGAATACGGCAACAAAAAACAAAATCAAGAAATTGATTGCTAACCCCCATTTTGTCCCTGAAATTACACTCCCTTGTTGTTTCTGCAATAAAGAAACAATAGAGGACGATATTGCAATTCCAACTGCTCCTGAATAAGCTTGAACCGTCATATAAATCGAATTACCATCATTTACTAACCCAGCAGGTAATTGAGACAAACTATAGGTCATGATGTTACTGTAGCTAAAGCTCAATCCCACCATAAAAAGCATATATATTAAAACCAGCCCGCCAATACTTGGTGTAAATAGGTTGGCGCCCAAAAAGGTCAGTCCAATGATTATACAGCCACTTATAATGGGTAAGCGGGGTGCAGTTTTATCGTAAATAATACCAGCAACCACCGATAGCACTGCATCAATCACAGCGGCAGGAGCAATTAGAAAACCTACCAAACCAGGTGACTGGGCAAAAAGTATTTGTAGCACATTAGGGATTAAGTATGACATACTCAAAGAACTGAATTGCAATAGAAAAAAAGCACTTAACAACTGCAAAAAGCGTTTGTTTTTAAAGAGACTTAATTCCAATAATTTATGGCTCTTATGCTTCTCATTAAGAAGGAAAAGTAAGCCACTAAAAAAAGCTGTTCCTAGTAAAAACAAATACAATTTAAAAGAGCTACTGTTAGCAGTCAAGTTAGCAATAAACATCAACGTCGTTGTCAAAAAAATGGCCAAGAAAATGCCCCCACGGACATCAAAGGGAACGTAATGAACCGGTGAACTTTGTTCAATGCTAAGCTCACCAAGCAGCCAGGTAACCATAATAATTGGTATTAAAATTATAAATAGAAAATGCCAATTTAATGTGTCCTGAATTATGCCACCATATATGGGCCCCACTGCTGGTGCAAAGGCAATAACTAAGCTACCTATCCCCATAAAAGTGCCAACTTTTTTCTTTGGCACTTGATCTAGTACGACAGCAAACATCAACGGTAACGCGATTCCATCAGCAATGCCTTGACATAAGCGGCCTAGCAAAACTAAATTAAAGCTGTTGGAAAAGCTTGCAATCAACGTACCGACTAAAAAGCTTAAGCACGAAACTCTAAATAAAGTTACCACACGAAACCGTCTTAAAAAGAATGAACCCAATGGAATCAAACTAGTTGAGACTAGCATATATCCAGTAGTCAACCATTGAACTTGACTGATAGGTATAGAAAAATACGTTGTTAATTGTGGGAAGGTTATGTTTAACGCTGTTTCAACCACTATTCCTAAAAAGCTTAAAAGACCAATCGAAATTATTGCGCTCAATAGTTTGTTGTGTTTCTCTTGAACCAAGAATTGCACCTTCCAAACACTACATGTAGTTTTTTCATCACATATTATACCACTATATATGGTTCTTAGGCCGTTGCTCCTACATATTTTCAAAAACGAACAATTGTTTCTCTAGCCTTTGAGAAACTACACTTAAAATAGTCGCAAGTCCGTTATAGGCATGCTATAATGTAGACAGAAAAAGGAAGCCCCGCTAGAACAGGACTTCCCATGTAGAACCGTTTAAGACGGTGGCAAAGTTTAATAATAGATTAAATAATCCGTTAGCCCTGCCAAAAGCTAAGACGGATTATTTTTTTGCTGACTTTTGATCAGCTCAACAATTAATGCGATTAAGGCTACGATAAAGGTACCGAAAGCCAGCATTAATTGTAAAGCGTCCGCAACGGACACTTAGGCTACTCCTTTCGTTAGGATTTATGGGCTTTAAGGGTTTAACACCATAAGCACCACCTCCGATCGGAAATAGCCACCGCCTTAACTTCTCTACAAACTTTAATTATACAGGCAAACTAGGAATCTACCAAGCATGTAAGTAATTACAAAGGGTTATTATTATGGAGGCAAAACATGAACATATCTGAACTATCTGAAATTCTGAAATCAAATCAACACGAAACTGACACTTACGATTTTAAAGAACGCTGGGAGAACACAAATAGTGAACTTCTAAAAGATATTCTAAGTTTTGCTAACACAGCTCACCATAAAGATTGCTATTTGATATATGGAATCGATGATAGTAAACACGTTGTTGGCATAACTGATGAAGATAAAAACCAAAAGAACCAACAAATGATCACCGATTTTTTAACACACGTTCATTTTGCCAATGATTCCATTCCAGACGTTATATTCAATAAACTACCTGTTGATGGCAAAATAGTGAATATTCTTACAATCAAAGATAGTGATCAAGTCCCCTTTTATTTAGCAGACGATTTTAAGGGAAAGGGAAGGCCAATTAGCAAGGGGACTATATTCTTCAGAGATAAAGATTCTGATTTTGGATTTCAATCTGTTCCTCCTTACAAAACTATGGAAAAATTGTGGCAGAAACATTTCCACCTCGATTTAAAACCCAAAGATCGTTTCCCGTACTTATTAGATGACATTTGTAATTGGTCATGGCATGATGGTGACCCAGAAAAGTTTGTTTATAATATAGATCCCAATTTTTGCATTGAGATAGAAGAAAGGGAAGACCAAGAAACTTCTATACAGGTTGAAAGCTTTAGCGTAAACTTACCCAATCCCCAAATATTCTGGTCTTCTGTTTCATTAAAATATAATCAACAAGATGTAATGAATCCTTTAACAGGCATGTCTTTAGATGGTGGTAGGGGATTTGTAATTTATCCTGAAATTTCTAAAATAAAGGATTTATATTACTATTATTATTTTGCCAATAGCCTTAGAGAAAAAGTAGGTAATGTCGTTAACTATCAAAAACGACATGCTACAGGTACATTTACGATCGATGACTATTTTAATTCTATAGTACAGTATAGCGATGACAAACAAAAACAACTAATCGAATCGGAAATAGAAAGCAAAAAAATTGATTTTTCTCCAAAAGATAAAGAAGTAAAAGAGCTAAACAAACATTTAACAACCACGTTCGGTAAAAAATATGTGGAAAGGCACACTTTTTCGTCTATGATCAGTCAAATAAAGTTAACTCGATATATAAATAAAACAATAAATAAATGAAGGCTATGCGTTAACCTGCGGAGGTTAAACTAGTTTCCTAATTGATAATCAAAAACGATAGTCTTTAATAAATGAGGGAATCGTCGATTCAATTCTGCTTGTCGTAAGGTTAGATAACTATGAACACCTGAATGTCTAATTGAGATTAAACCATTTAGTCGTAGATTCCTATAATGTTGTGACAAGTTGCTTTTCTTGCCTAGGTCACTAAAAATTTCACAGGAACATTCTTGGTTTTCTTTAAATAGTGTGGATACAATTTTTATCCGAGTGGGGTCACTTAGTGATTTCAATATTTGAGTAAGGGTTAATTTGTCGATGTCAGCGTTAGTAAAAACAGTATCTGTCACCTTCTTGTCACTTCCCATTAAGATAATTTACTTTTCAATTGTTTAGTATATACTAAACAATTGAAAGAAGGAACTGCTATGAACCAAAAATTAGAAATAATTGAACATTACTTTAAACTATCAGATTTAGCTTCTAGTGATCACCAAGCATTAAACGAAATCATCAATTTATTTTCCAATGATGCTGTTGTTGAGGGAGCTAATGGGGTTGTTGCTGATAATACAGCTAAGATTGCTAGTTTCTTTGAGAACTTTTTTAAAGATAATCAGGAACTACGCCATTTATGTTGTATCAGTCCTAATAACGATGAATACAAGACTGAATGGGTTGTTGCCGGTCGCAAAAGGAATGGTAAATTATTTGCGCTTCATGGCTTTGATCAATACCAATTTAGCCAACAAAATAAAATAAGCTTTTTGAAAGTTGAAATTAGTAAGTAGAAAATCAAAGTGGCCACTAGGGTATACCCTAGTGGCCTTTTTTGATTCTGTGCTATACTAGGAATTACAAATGTTCATTAGAACTGTCCAAAAGGAAGTGCTGACAATGGCTAAAATTGGTTATGCTCGTGTGAGTTCCAAAGAGCAACATTTAGATCGACAGCTAGCGGCCTTAAAAGGCGTTGATAAATTATTTACGGATAAATTAAGTGGAGCTAACACTAATCGGCCAGAACTGCAAAAAATGCTCGCCTATGTTCGCGAGGGTGATATTGTCCTGGTCACTGAATTAGATCGCTTAGGCCGAAACAACCAGGACTTAACTAAGATCATGAACACCATTCAAAATAAGGGGGCCACCCTAGATGTGTTAAACTTGCCGTCCATGACAGGGATTGCGGATCCTAATTTACGCCAGGTCATGACGAATCTCATTATTGAACTGTATAAATATCAAGCTGAAAGCGAACGTAAGCGGATCATTGAACGGCAGCAACAAGGGATTGCCCTCGCTAAACAGCAGGGTAAATATCATGGTCGGAAACCTCAATATGCCGAAGATGATCCCCGTTTACTACATGCTTTTAAACTTTACCAGACGGGCATGAGTGATGTAGATGTTGCCCGTAATACCGGGATTAAACGGACAACCTTTATCAGATACCGAAAGAAATTCGATGTGCATTGAACCGGTTTACATGAGATAATCAGAATAGATTAGAAGCCCTGAAACAGGCGTAAAATAACAAATGCTTAAAAATGATGCTACTGGAAGTTGGTCGCATCTTTAATTAGTATTTAAATTAAAAATTAGAATCTAAAGGAGAACTTATATAATGACAATACACAAGAATCCTTTAGTTAAGCCCTTTGTCAAATGGGCTGGGGGAAAGCGACAATTATTACCAGAGATAAAACGTTATTTGCCGTCAAAAATTAAAAATTATTACGAACCATTCGTGGGAGGGGGCGCTGTTTTTTTGGATATGGTAGATTGTAAAATTTAAGTTGAACATATTAGTGGACAGAAAAACCCATAAAGGTCTTTAATGGTGTCACCACAACATTCCACTAGAAAGAAGGACCTTTATGAGCACCACTATTTTATCATTTGAAGACTGCGTTGTCATCGAAACACTTCATCATGAAAAGCACTCACTTCAATATATTGCCGATTATTTAGGCTTTAGTAAAACCACTATCTTTAATGAGGTTCATCGCTTAGCTGGTGAGTATCACGCAGTTAAGGCTCAAACTGACCATGAAGTTAAACTTAGTCATCGTGGTCGTAAAACCATCTTAACGACTAACCTAAAGCGATTGATTGAAGAAAAAATCAAGATCCAAAAATGGTCAATTGAACAAGTGGCTCATGTAGTTAGAATTGCCTACAAAACCATCTATAACTGGATTGATCAGGGACTACTGGATATTAATGTGACCGATTTACCTGACCATGGTATTCGTCGCAAACGAGCTAAAGAAACCCGTGGTACTTTTAGTCATGGACGTTCCATCGAAGATCGTCCAGCTGAAATTTCTGATCGTAATACTTCAGGTCACTTCGAAGCTGATACAGTTTTATCTGGAAAACGTAAAGGTCAAGCAGTAGCTACGTTTGTCGAGCGTAAGAGTCGGCTTACCATCGTTAAACGGCTTAATGGACGAGATAGTACTTCAATGACCAAGGCTATTTTAGAAATGGCTAACCAGTTAGGAGATAATCTCAAGACCCTTACTGTTGACCATGGGAAAGAATTCGCCAACTACAATTTGATTGAAGAACAGACCGGTGTTCCGCTGTACTTTGCGCACGCTTATTCGCCACATGAACGAGGCAGTAATGAAAATCGCAACCGAGTACTACGCCGCTTCATTCCCAAAGGTCAACCGATTGATGAGATTACCGATGATGAATTGATTCAAATTAACTGGTATTTGAATTCCCGACCACTCAAATGTTTAAATTGGCGAACACCGATTGAGATCTTTTTGCGTGATCTGCGTTACTAAATTTGTTCAAGTTATTTCTTGCAATCTGCCATTTTTAAACCCAAAATATTTTTTATCCACGCCAAGCCTTGTCGCCTCGCGGTTCATCGGTTCATCTGACGATTTCTCTTAGGCACAATATATTGCTTATCAGTCCGCATCGAGATACTATATATAGTGTCGAATCGATCAAAAGCGACTGAAACAAAGTCAATATGAGTACAAGAAATACTTATGAAAAGTACGGGAGGAATCGTTATGCAAGCAATGAAACTTTCATCAGTTTCACTATCTGATGAATTTATAAATCGAGTAAAAAGCGAAATCACACCGCACTGGGGCGAATTAGGCTGGGTTACATATAAGAGAACTTACGCCCGTTGGATCCCAGAGAAGCAGCGGACAGAGAACTGGGACGAAACCGTTAAGCGGGTTGTCGAGGGCAATATCAACCTCGACCCACGACTTCACCAAAACAATGTGGATCCCCAAGTAGTCAGTGAATTAACCGACGAAGCCAAGAAGCTTTACAAATTAATCTACGGCCTTGCTGCCACCCCATCAGGTCGAAACCTGTGGATCTCAGGAACCCCTTATGAGGCTCGCAACGGAGATGCCCTGAACAACTGTTGGTTTATCGGCATTCGCCCACAACCATACGGTGACAGCCACATTATGCCCGAATATTTGAAGAAGGATCAGCCAGCCGTTTCAATGCCATACTCCTTCATGTTTGACCAATTAATGAAGGGCGGCGGTGTCGGTTTTTCTGTCGTTAAAGAAAACGTTCATAAGATTCCGTTGGTCAACAACGAAGTCAACTTAACCATCGTGATTGACAAGAATAGTAAATCCTATGATGCTTCCCTCAAAATGGGGGCCGTTGACAAGGACGCCTACTTTGAGAAGCATTCAATTACCGATGCAGCTTACTATCGCCTGCCCGATACCCGCGAAGGCTGGGTTCTTTCAAATGCGCATCTGATTGACCTGCACTTTGCTTCAACTAATCCAAAGGGTCAAAAGAACCTGGTTCTTGATATGAGTGACATCCGTGAAAAGGGTGCTAAGATCAAGGGCTTTGGTGGAACTGCCTCTGGTCCAATGCCGCTCATTGAAATGCTATTTGACATTAACAAGATTTTGAACGCCCGCGTTCGTCGTCACTTGTCATCCGTTGACATGACCGATATTGGCAACATGATTGGTAAGACCGTTGTTGCCGGAAACGTTCGCCGTTCTGCCGAATTAGCATTGGGCTCCGCCGATGATGAGGATTTCATCACCATGAAGCAGGACCAAGAAAAGCTCATGCATCACCGTTGGGCTTCTAACAACAGTGTTGCCGTTGACTCAAAATTCAGCAATTACGGCCCAATCGCCGATTCCATTCAACATAATGGCGAACCCGGCATCGTGAACTTGGAATTATCCAAGAACTACGGCCGGAAAATCGACGGCTTGCAAAAGGACATCGATCCAAACGTTGAGGGGACTAACCCATGTGGTGAAATTTCACTTTCAAACGGTGAACCATGTAACCTCTTTGAAGTCTTCCCTTACGTTGCCAGCCAGCAAAATTGGGACCTCGATGAAGCCTTTGCTTTGGGGACTCGTTTCTCCAAACGGGTTACTTTCAGCCCATACGACTGGGAAGTTTCTCGTAAAGCAATCAAGAAGAATCGCCGGATTGGTATCTCAATGTCCGGGATTCAAGACTGGATTTTAAGCGAATTAGGTAACCGGGTCGTTGTTGGTTACGAAGACGCCAAGGATCCTGAAACCGGCGAAGCAATCAAGAAGCCGATTTACGACAAACGTGCGGTTAAAATGGTTGATGGTTTATACAAGGCCGTTGTGAAAGCTGATAAGGACTACTCAGATGAACTAGGCTGCAACACCTCCCTCAAACACACAACCGTTAAGCCATCAGGGACCGTTGCTAAATTAGCCGGCGTTTCGGAAGGCATGCACTTCCACTACGCCCCTTACCTGATTCAACGAATCCGGTTCCAAGATTCTGATCCGTTGCTGCCAGCATTGAAAGCTTGCGGCTACCACGTTGAAAAGGACGTTTACTCCAAGAACACCATGGTTGCTGAATTCCCAATCCGCGCTGCTCACGCTGACAGCAAAGCCTTTGCTTCAGCTGGGAACGTTTCGATTGCTGAACAATTTGCCACCCAGGCATTCCTGCAGACTTACTGGTCCGATAACGCGGTTAGCTGTACCGTTACATTCCAACCAGATGAAGGCGACCAGATTGCCCCACTGATGAAGCAGTACCGCTTCACCACTAAGTCAACGTCGTTATTGCCTTACGTTGGTAACGAATTCAAGCAAGCTCCTAAGGAACCAATCGAGCCAAAAGTTTACGAAGAAAAGGTCATGCAGATCCACGGTGACGTTCAACGGACATTTGAACAGTTGAGCGGTAACCATGATCAAAAGGGTGCCGAAATTATCGGTCAAACCGACTGTGAAGGCGGCGCCTGCCCAATTAAGTAATAATGATCTTTTAAATTTGAATCATCCAATCACCCATTTTACGGCGGTGATCCAAGAACGGAAATCTGACCAAAGGTTTCCGTTTTTGTTTGGCGAAAACCCGTCCTGGGCGCTTGACGGTCGCGATTAGCAGCGTTAAATTACCATTATGTGAGGAGGTAATCATTTGAACCCATTCAAGAAGACGGAAAAACAGCGTGAGGAGTTTCTTCGCAATATTCGCTTTATCGACAAATCCGTGTTTGGCACGTACACGCCCGACCCGCAAAATTCCCCTCGAGAAGAACAACGCCGGATTAAATCAATCAACCGCGAATACCATCACGAAATTCGGCGGGAAAAGGGCGAAATGCGGATTCTCCATTTTAAATTATTTATGATGGGCCACGAGCGCCTTTCTGCATTTGTGCAGGCAATCATTACCGGTCGGCAGCCTCATTAGGTGCCACAAATTTTTCATTTTCCAAAATTAATTATCGCAAAATGCGCAAAATTAGCTTATGATAAATCTACTGACCCTTACATCCAAAGGAGCGACACACATGGTAAAAATCTACACTAAAGTCGGTGATCACGGTAAAACCAAGCAGGTCACCGGTCGAATGGTCCCAAAGTATGACTTACAGATTGAAGCGCTTGGGGCCATCGATGAACTGGACTCTTGGTTGGGTTATGTGATCTCAATCTTGTCACCCAAAGCTCAAGAATTAGCGCCTAAACTTAATCTCATCCAGCACAACCTTTACGAACTGCAAGCGGACATCACCGTCAAGCGCCACCATGAAATTACTGACGAGAAGACCAAGCAGTTAGAGACCGAAATCGATGCCATCATGGCCAAATTACCTGTAATCAAAGCGTTTATCCTCCCTGGTGGTAACCCGTCAGGGGCCGCGTTGCAGTATGCCCGGGCATTAGCTCGGAAGGCCGAACGATTAGTCGTTGAACTCAACGATAAGGCCCAGCCATTGAATGAAGAAATTCTCGAATATCTGAACCGGCTTTCAGACTATCTATTTGCATTAGCTCGTTATGCCAACTTGTTGGAAGGTTATGACGAGGAAAAAAGTAAGCTTTAATGAGGTGTTAGGAAGTGCCAACCATCCAGAACAATCAATCAAAGTCCCAGAGTTTAGCGGATAAGGTTTCCCAGGAAATCGAAGCCGCCATCTTAAACCACGAATTAGCAGTTGGTGATCGGCTCCCCACCGAACCGAACTTAATGGCGCAATACAATGTCGGCCGTTCAACAATCCGCGAAGCTATCAAAGTACTCGCCAACCTCGGCTTAATCGAGGTTATTCAGGGAAAGGGCACCACCGTAATCCACGACACCCTGCCCGACCCAACCATTTCAAAAGCGTTACGGGAAGCGCCGGCAATTGAAGCCTACGAAGCCCGCAAGGCCTTGGAAATCAGCATCGTCAACCTTGCCTGCCTGAACCGGAACGCAACCGATTTGAAGGCCCTGGGCTATTATCTCGAAATTCGGGCGGCAGCTGCCAAACGTCATTCAATCGAAGCCTATCGTCAGGCGGACGAAAAATTTCACGAAGCAATTATTGAAGCCGCCCATAACAGCGTGATTGCGACAATTTACGAACACTTTTGGCAGTCATTCAACGATCGCTTCGGTAAGCAGTTTATCGAGCTTAAATTTCACAGTGATCAGCCCATCATTCATCAAAACATTTTAAAAGCCATTGAACAGCAGGATGTTCACCTTGCAATCCAGTGGAGGCAAATTCTATAATTAATCCGAACAGAAATTAAAAAGCCCAAAGCAATCACTTACAATGGTAGTAGCTAATTCCAACCAATATAGGGAGTGATTACTTTGGGTACATCTACTTTATCACGTTTTCAACGTGGCGCACTAGCACAACTGGTCAATGAGGGGAATAAATCTTACCAAG
>NZ_RHOB01000033.1 GCF_003946085.1 Levilactobacillus angrenensis
AGTTTAATGTTTATAACGAGAAGTCTCTGAAGCGGATCCACCGAGGGTTCAAAGGACTCCAGGACACCTTGAAAGCATCATTTATTTAAGTTAGATACATATTATATGTACGAAGGCATTTCATTTACACAAGATTCTTGACGCTACCGAGAAGTCATTTATACCATATAAAAACAAATAACCCCCAACATCTACATTATAGATATTGGGGGTTATTCTTTCAACGTTTTTGAGGGGCGATTTGATAGTTATAGACCCTATATACTCATAGCCCCTTTCTGTTTGGTGTTAAAGTATTAGTCATCGATGTCATGCACTATCTTGTTTAGCTCCGTTTTGATGGAACTGGGAATATTTTCTAAATTGAAATGATTATATATTTCTTTATCCTTAAGCATCCTTTTTTGTGCCTTATTTAATTTACACTCATTGTTACCCACTACCCATTCATCCTTTATACGTATAAAGGGGTTTTGCGCACTTTCCTTTAACGCGTTTTGAACATCTTCATAAGGTAAATAAAATTCAATTGTAGATTTATTTAATTGGTAGATTGTAACGTCTCCATCTTTTCAAAACGACTTAATTCTACGGGCTATAAATAACTTAATTTGCCAGTGTATAACGTTTCAGATTAAGCTACCACTATGTTATAATAACCATATCGAAAGGAGATCAATCTAATGAAATATACGAAAACCAAAGCAGTATTAAATCAACTCGTTGCCGATTTGAGCCAGATGTCAATGATTATCCATCAGACGCATTGGTACATGCGTGGACCCAACTTTTTGAAGTTGCACCCCTTGATGGATGAGTTCATGGAAGAAATTGACAGCCAACTCGATGTCATTTCTGAACGGCTGATTGCGCTTGATGGCAGTCCTTACTCGACCTTAAAAGAAATGGCCGAAAACACTAAGATTCAAGACTGGCCTGGTGAATGGGACAAAACAACCCCAGAACGCCTCGCACACTTAGTTGATGGCTATCGTTACTTGGAAGACCTTTACCAACACGGCATTGAAGTATCCGATGTTGAAAAAGACTTCAGTACCCAAGATATTTTCATTGGTCTCAAAACCGCAATTGAGAAGAAAATCTGGATGATTCAGGCAGAGCTTGGGTCGGCGCCGGAAATTGATGAATAAAATAATATTAAAAAATCGGTAGGCTTAAACATTGCTAACGCTTATATCAGTGCTGCTATTTAATTAAAATGCGGTGACAAATAGGCCGGAAACAAAATAAGTGAGTGATAACTCATTTTAATGTTGACAAACCGAGATGTACTGATTATACTAAGGCCATTAAGTGAGTGAGTATACACTCGTTTTGAGAAAGAGGGTTATTAAAATGGCAACGGATTATGTCATCGCCAAGCAGGTCAGCAAGCACTTTGGTCATCAGCAAGTGCTCAATCAGATTGATTTGACACTGCCGGCTGGAATGATTTATGGCTTGATTGGGCCATCAGGAGCTGGGAAGACCACCTTGATCAAGAGTATTTTAGGGATGGAAGCTGTGGATAGTGGCACTGTTAAAGTCATGGATACGGTGATGCCCAATAGGGCGGTAATGGCACAAGTAGGGTATATGGCTCAAAGTGACGCTTTGTATGAGACACTAACGGCCCGTGAAAACCTGACCTTGTTTGGGCAATTGATGAGCGTTCCAAAAATAAAGTTAGCACAGATGATTGATTATGCAGCCGGATTAGTTGATTTAACGTCCCAATTAGACAAGCGGGTCAGTGGCTATTCGGGTGGGATGAAACGGCGCTTGTCGTTGGCAATTGCCCTGATTCAGGATCCCCAATTATTGATTTTAGATGAACCGACCGTTGGGATTGATCCAGAATTACGGCAACAAATTTGGACCGAACTAAATAAGCTCAAGGATACCGGTAAGTCGATGCTCGTGACAACGCATGTCATGGACGAAGCAGAACGGTGTGATTATCTCATGTTGATTCGGCACGGGATTGCGCTTGCTGAGGGGACACCCGCGGCACTGAAACAACAGTATGCAGTAGATACGATCGAACAGGTCTTTTTGAAAGCGGGGCGGATGCAAGATGCGAACGATGGCAATCGTTAGACGAGTTTTTAAGCAAATGTTACGTGATAAGCGTACCTTGGCGCTGATGTTTTTGGCACCATTGCTGATTATGACGCTGATGTATTTCTTATTTCAAAACAACACGACGCAAGTAGCAAGCTTGGGTGTTCATCATGTAGACCAATCCGTGGTTAACGTGATCGATACCAAAAACGTGACGATTCATCATTATGATAGTTCACAGGCACGGAAAATGATTAAGCAGCATGATCTAGATGGCTATTTGACTCAGAAAAATGGTCAATTGATGATTACTTATTCAAATAGCAATCCAACCAACACGTCTTTAATTAAGGCGAGTTTACAATCAGGATTAGTCAAGTTGAAAATGAAGACGCTGGTGACCGTTACTAAGAAACAGCGCGCGGCCCTTGAATCGCAACAAGCCGCTTTGAAGAAGCTGACAGCAGCCCAGACACAAGCAACGGTGACCAAGCTGAAGACTGCCATTGCACAAGCCCAGGCCCGCGGTGACCAGGCAACTGCTGAGAAATTACAAAAGCAACTCAAGCAAGCCACAGCCACGACGTCTAGTTCGACTCAGTCAGCTAAAGCAACCAGTTATACGACTAAGTCTCATTATATTTATGGTAGTAGTGATTCAACGTTCTTTGAAAGCTTTTTGCCAGCCTTTCTCGGTTTCTTTGTCTTCTTCTTTGTGTTCTTGATTTCTGGCGTTTCACTTTTGAATGAACGCACTACTGGAACCCTAAGCCGGCTACTTGCAACCCCAATTCGACGGAGTGAAATTATTATGGGCTATCTAATTGGTTATGGGGGCTTTGCCATCATTCAGACTGTCCTGACCGTTGTTTTTACAATTACGGTCTTCAAGATTCACTTAGTTGGTAGTATTTGGCTGGTCTTTCTGACTAACTTATTATTAGCGTTAGTGGCTTTGACCTTGGGTATCTTTATTTCCACCTTTGCTAACTCAGAATTTCAAATGATTCAGTTTATTCCACTGATTGTTGTACCACAAATCTTTTTTGCTGGGTTGGTTCCAGTCGATGGCATGGCCAGTTGGTTGCAAGCAATTGCCCACATCATGCCGTTATACTATGGTGCTAATGCGATGACGGCTGTTGTGACAAAGGGTGCTGGGCTTGGCGATATTGGTGTCAATTTGTTAATATTAGTAGGGTTTATGGTCGTACTAACAATGTTGAATATTGTTGGAATGAAACGTTATCGGAAGGTGTGAGGATATGGAACGACCACGGATACGGGATTATTTTCAACAGGATCTAGGTCAGAATGAAACGATTACACCTAAGCAACGGGCCATCCTCCAGGCAAGTCTCGATTTGTTTGCTGAAAAGGGTTTTGACCAGACCAGTACTAGTGATATTGCACAACGGGCCGGCGTTGCGGAGGGGACGGTCTATCGGCGGTATAAGACTAAGGCTGCCTTACGGGATGCCATCTTAGCACCAATTACCGCGCACATTGTGCCAATCTTAGCGAGTGATTTTTCAGAGGATAAATTACGGCAGCGTTATCCCAGTCTACAGGCATTCGTCACAGCAATTTTTACGGACCGAGTTGCATTTGCTAAAGCTAACGTGAAAGAGTTAAAGGTCATTTTTGAAGTGGCAGCTTTTGACACCGAACGACGCGAACAGATTCTTAGCCAGATTGCGCCTAAGATGGTCAAGCAGATGGGAAGTGTCATCAATCAACTAAAAGCAGATCATTTGATTGTGGATTGGCCGAATGATTTGATACTGCAAAGTTTGTTATCGCAGCTATTCGGTTACCTAGCGCGGTTAATACTGGAATTGCCGGGAACTGAAATTGAGCGCGAACAAGCGTATTTGATTACGGTGATGACCAAAATATTGACCCCGGGTGAACATGATCAAATTACTGGTCAGTGAGCTAACTGTTACTTGATATAAACTAAAGCCACTTCTGTACTTAGCGGTCATTTGAACGCTAAGTACAGAAGTGGCTTTGGTCGTTGCTACGCGTGTTCGTTTGTTAATCTGCTAGTATCGTCATTTTATTCAACAAACTAGTTTGCAACTGGCTGAGTGTGGTCGTCATGTAGACCGGGTAAAGATCTGGGTTGACGAGCCGCTGAGTTGTTCGTGGGAGCTCGGCAAGTTTAGCCTGGGTCGTTGCCTGAATGGTTGTAACCGGAATTGACGTGGTGTTGGACAAATCTACCGGCGCGAGTAAAGGCCGGGCTTCAAAATGGGTGAGTCGCTGTTGGCGGTCGACACTGAGTGGGTCACTGGTGACGACGGTTAGGCTGGTCGCATCGACGATCGTCTCGGTAGCTAGTGCAATCAAATCAGCAAAGGCCCGCTTAGGGCTCTGGTGCAAATAGTCTGAGAGTGTGCCTTTTACCTAGTTGTTGATAGGGTGTTGTAGGTTATGCTGGCACCATCGCTTTTAATTCGTCCACGGCTGAAAACCCGATGAGGCTTAGCTCTCGTCGGGTTTTCTTGCGTAATGCATGGATGACTTCAATGCCGCTGAGTGTTGCACTAGCGGTTCGGATGCTTTGGAAACTTGCTGACCGCACCCGGTGTCGTTTAATGAATCGATGATCTTGTTCGATTAAATTGTTTCGATACTTGGAACATTGGTGTGCTGATTTGCTCAAGTAGTCTTGTTTCATCAGGTGCTTCACTGCCTTAAGTGTTGCTCGATATTGATCGGTGACTAAGCGATCAGGACGACCATTGGTCGTCAAAAGCCGTTTCAAAAAGTGATAGGCTGCCGCATAATCACGATGCTTTCGCAGTTCGAAGTCGAGTGTCAGACCGTTGCTATCAATTGCACGATACAGATAAGTCCAATGACCTTTGACGTTAATGTAAGTCTCGTCTATCCTCCAACTTTTGGTATGGGAGGTTTGATGTTGGCGCCATAAAGCCTTAAAGATGGGACCATAATGATGAACCCAACGCATGACCGTGGTGTGCTGCACACTAACCCCGCGATCACGTAGCAATTCAACGATATCACGGTAGCTGAGACTGAACCTAAAATAGTAGCCAACGGCTACTATAATGATATCCTGTTGAAAGTGGCGTCCTTTAAAGTAATTCATGCGCACAATCCCTCGTTTCTTGTCACTCAGTATACTAGAATGAAGTTGCCAAGCAAACTTTGCACCAGAGCCGTATTAATCTGTACATATAATGTAAAAAGCTCTATTTATAGGTAAATAAGGTCTTCAAACCCAAAAGTAGCCTTGAAACAGCAGGCGTATTGCCAGTAAGTTTCAAGACTACTTATAGGTTATTTATTCAACTAATTAGTTTAAGCTTTGATGATTTTCCCAACTGCAATTGGTAAAGTAACGTGGGCATCGTAGTTCATGACAGTTCCTTGAACAGTAGCCGGTAGCTTCAAGGTATCCGGCACACCATGAATATAAATGACCCTTTTATCAAGCTGCAAATCGTCACTGCCAAAAGCGGCATTAAACGCTGTCTGCAATTCCTTCAGATCAACGAGTTTGTCATAAGCATAGTGACCTTCTGCATCAGCCACTGGGTAACTGTCATTTGGCACATGCATCTTGGCCGGTTCAGCGTCAAATGGCACCATCGTTGTACCGGAAACCGGTTCTGTTTCTGGCAGATCAACGAAACCGTCACCATTAGCATCTTGTGCCGCTGTGGCGATTTCTGCTGGCTTACCATCCGGGAATCCGTGGAAATGTTCCCAATGCTGCACATTAGCAGGTGTATCAAACATATCGATATGAATCTTCATTTGCGCACCATCAATCGTGAACGTCGCGGCACCGTGCGGCGCGGTGCCAATCTTCTCAGCGTTCAATGGCACGATTTCTGCTGTATACTTTTCAGCCATGCAAACCACTCCTTTTAGATTTAGACTCAGTTTCAGTATAGTGCTAACTGGAACGACTCACAATCTATTGCATTTCAAAAGTGAGGTTGCAAGATTATTTGGCCAATTGCAATAACCGTTGGCGCAAAAAGGTAATAATATCACACAGCACCGGTGTTAGTTAGCAAATCAAAAACTATTATTTAGAATATAATTCGGACTTATTTTCTTGCTTCTATTGCTCGTTCAATCCGCCCCTCATCATAAAGCCGCAATACAAAATACATCCCCACATAAATAACCAACGGAATCCAAACATAATTCAAATTAATCATGGTGAGAGTTGCGGCATTCTGGGTTCGATTGGCAACGTAACCCGAAAAGTGAAACAAACCAGCTGTAATCAAGCCGCCAACACCAAGGCCGACGTTAACGCCAAAGTCATCCGTTGAAGCCAGAATTCCCTCGGCTTGGATCCCCATGCTGGCACCATAACGGATTGTGTCAGCAATCATGATTGAGACGAGGCCGATAATGATCCCATTGCCAATCGAGTTAATCAAGACACCGCCAAACAAGAACCACAGTATTTTGGTATAAACCCCAATCGCAATCACGGCTTGACCAACCAGCGCTATTAAAATACCGCGAAGCATCGTTTGCTTCTTACTGCGAACCTCGGTAATTCGAATGATCAGCAATACCCCGATTAACGCTGCCAGGGTAAAACTGTTAGCTAGTGGTACCAGGTTTTCGTTTCCCACCGTATATTTAAAATAGTAAATGGTTGTCTGATTCTTAATTGCCGTCACCAGCCAGTACATGATAATCACGATTGACATAACGATCCATGGCTGATTATGTTTCAACATTTTTAGGACAGTTGTTAACGGTTGATGGGCAATTTCAGGATTCGCGAACCGTTCGCGAACATGGACAAACGTGTTGATAATCAAAAGAAATGAAATCAGGCTAAACACGATGATTGTGCCCAAGAACCCTTTTTGCTGATTACCGTGGCCGAAGAACGCAACCAAGGGTAATGTGAATACCGCCACCACAATTTGAACCGAACTGCCAAAGAATTGACGAATGACACCCAACAACGTCAACTCACGAGTATTCTGCGACATCGTTGGTAAGATTGACGTGATTGGCAGATTAACAGCCGTATACAGAAATCCAAGGCCTAAATACGTCACATATGCCCAGATTAATTTACCATTATACGAAAAGTTAGGCGTCACAAAGGTGAGAACCGCAAAAATAACGTAAGGTAACGAATACCAGAGGAAGAACGGTCGGCTCTTGCCAAACCGTGAATGTGTGTGATCAATCATGATCCCGATGACAAAACTTTCAACAACGTCAGCTACCCGCGCCACGACAAATAAAATGGCCACCGCGCTTGGTGTCAGTCCATAAACATCAGTGTAAAAGAATAGCAAATAGGTCGTCATCATTTGAAAGACTAAATTATCGGCGGCGTCACTTAAGCCGTAACTAATTCGTTCGGGCCACCGTGTTACCCATTTCGTCGTGCTTTTCATCCCATCATCGCCTTTATCGAAATTGTTAATCAACTTTATCATACTCTAAAATTTGGATGTAAGCTGATTCCTGAGACAACTTTTAAGAGAGCGTATAATGAATAAATCGTCTCTCAAAAGGAAGGAATTTTTACATGCCAACTCGTTACGACAAAGAATTCAAACAAAACATTATCAACCTATATAAGCAAGGCGAATCAGCTGCCCAACTGGCCAGAGAATATGGCATTGGCTATTCAACAGTTCATAAGTGGATCC
>NZ_RHOB01000034.1 GCF_003946085.1 Levilactobacillus angrenensis
GGCGCAAAAGCGATTCGGATTGCGGCTCCGATCATTAAGAAGCTAACACCAGCCGAGCAGAAGCATCTTGATACCACCGATGAGCGCGCCATTGTCGGTTATCGCTATCTACCCGTCTTTGATGTGGCACAAACTAGCGGTGAACCAGTATTAAGTGCTAAAGACTTTGTCAAAGAAAATTTGGCCGATCATCAGAATGTGACAAGCTTATATAACGCGTTCAAATATTATTTAAACCAGCAAACCGACCTTAAAGTCAGTGAAGTGCCTTTAGCGACGCTAAATGGGGCTAAGGGGTATTTTCAACCCAGCACTAATGAAATCGTCATTAGTGGCGATGAGCCCGATAATGCTTTAAAATTGAAGACGTTATATCATGAATATGCGCATAGTCAGTTACATGGGTTAAAATCAGCCTTTAAAGATCGGCCACGAGCCTATCAGGAAACCCAAGCCGAAGCGGTTGCGTATGTTGCCATGCAAAATATTGGCGTTGATACCAGCAACTACTCACTCGGTTACGTGGCCACCTGGGCTAAAGATAAAGCCGTGATCCATAGTGCTTTAAGTGAGATCCAGCAAGTGAGCAACAAAGTGATTGAGCTTAGCGACGGGTTAATCAAACAATTAGGCTTACAAGAAGCCCAAAAAGAGCCTGAGCATGATCTAAAAAAGTTATTAGCCCATGATCTTAATCAGTCCTACCAAGGCTTGCAACAACAAATTCAACAAACAACTAGTCCACAACAAAAAGCGCAATTAAAAAATCAGTTAAACGATGTGCACCAAGAAATTAGTGATCGAACTCAAAAACAACTGAAAGCATTTGCTAAACAGAATCCAGAAATTAAACAACCAGATTCTGAACCTGATCAAAGCCTAAAACGTTAGCCAGTTTTTAAGGGACATGCTATAATGTAATAGAAAAAGGAAGTCTTGCGCTAACAAGACTTCCCGCGCAAGCCGCTTCAAAGGCGGTGGCATTAGTTAAAAAATGATAGTTGAGTCACCCTGTAACCTAGCCAAAGTTACGCAGGGCGGCTTTTTTATTTGTTCCTTTTGTCGATGTATGTTAGCAACGCTAAAATAAACATTGCAAACAGCAACATCAACGAGAGTGTCTGGAAGACGCTCATTGACTGTGAAACCTTCCTGAAGATTATTCCATGTTCCCATGGGCCTCACCTCGCAAGGGAAAAGACAGCCACCGCCCTTAAAACTTCCTGCGTAATCCATTATACAAGTGAATTAAGTATTGACCAAGCACAATAAAAATTAAGTCATGGGGTTTCATAGGATCCTAAATTTGATCAAATTAAGAATCAGCAAAACATCTTTTGTAGATACCCTTTTTTAAGTTCTTGGAGTTTTTCAAGCTTACGCTGATGAAGAGCGATAGTATTGTCTAACTGTTTGAAGAATGATCCGATTCTTTGTTGTTCTTCATAACTTGGGACACTTATTTCAAAGATAGAGTATTCTTTTGCATTTACCCCAGGCTGTCCTGATCTTTGTGATGTAACTCGAATAAAATTTTCGTAAGAACTTGTGAGTGTATGCTGAAATATAAAATTTGAATCAACTCCAGATTTTATTCTTGCTCTTATTAGGAAACCTGCATAGTAGACCAATCCATCAGAATCACTGTATATATAAGTTTTTCCTACACTTGCTCCAGTACGAGCAAATAAAATATCGCCATATTGTAATTTATAGTTATCTGCTGAACTTAAGTCTATATCAGGAGAAGTTAAAGATTCATGATCAAATTTTCGACTCGAATCATCTATATCTGTAATGCGAATATATTTATGGATTCCATCAAATTCTTTAGCTGATGCATTAAGTCCATATTCGAAACTAGTAGCCAAATCACCTAACTTACGCTCTTCCCAAGCGTCAGCAAACCCTGCAAATCTTAATTGCGGGAACTTGCTACCATTTTTGGGGAACAATTTCTGCAAATAGCCCTGTTTAAGTTTCTTAAGCTTAGCTAACTTACGCTGATGAAGAGCGATAGTATTGTCTAACTGCTTGAAGAACGAACCAATTTGTTGTTGTTCTTCGAGTTTAGGAACTGGAACTTCCATATTCATGACCTTTGTTTTAGAAATGTTATATCGTGAAATTCCTTGAGCTAGAAACATAAATTTCCTACGAATTACTGGTGAGCGAAGCATAAACGCAAGATAATATGGGGCGAATATTTTATCAGGACGATAGCCAAAGCTAAAACTATTTAAATACACATTATCTTTATTCCCTAGCCAAACAGAGGACATTCCTACTTCTTCTGGTGTTTCAGATGATGTTGTAAAGAACACATCACCATACTCAACTGAATTTTGTTTTGCATCAACTTCAATATTATCTATCATTTCTAAATCTGATACTGGATTGCTAAATACATTCATGTATGTCACAAATTTTGCATCACCATGACCGAAATCCTCTTTTGTTTTACCGGACAATCCTGTGAAAGTTTTTCCAATTTTCCCCAATTTACGCTGTTCCCAAGGATCATCGAAGTCTTTAAATCTTAATTGTGGATATTTAGCTTGGTTATCTTTCATTGTGGTCCTCCGGTTTTGATTGGTTATTAACGTGGGTGGCTACTAACTGGCTGGCTAACTCGTTAAAGGCCTGGTCACTTTGACTGATTTCCTCGTCCAATTGCTTCAGATCAGCTTTAACTTGGTCCAGATCGATCTCGGGTTCCGGTTCAAACGTATCAACGTAGCGCGGAATATTTAAGTTGTAGTCATTCTCCTTGATTTCCGCCGGTGAGGCCACGTGGGCATATTTATCGACATCTTGTCGGTTTTGATAAGTGGTCACAATTTTTTGAATATTGGCTGCCGTTAGCTTATTTTGATTCTTGTCCTTTTCAAATTCCCAGGACGCATCAATAAATAAGACGTCATCAGTGGTTTTGTGTTTCTTTAAAATCATAATCAACGTTGGAATACTGGTGGAATGAAAGATATTAGCGGGTAGCCCAATAATGGCATCAATCCGGTTATCCAGCAGAAGCTTTTGACGAATCTTACCTTCCTTAGCCCCCCGAAATAACACGCCATGGGGTAAGACAATGCCCATAGTCCCGTGTTCCTGCAAATGATAAAAGCCGTGTAGCAGAAAGGCAAAGTCGGCTTTAGATTTAGGCGGTAAGACGCCATAGTCGCGGAAGCGGGGATCGGACAAGCGTTTGTCACTGTTATCCCAGTGTGCCGAGTAGGGCGGGTTCATGACGACCGCATCAAATAAGTAAGGTTCGTCAACCGGCCAATCTTTACTTAACGTGTCACCATTGCGTAAGTGCATATCGTCATACGAGACGCCATGTAACATGAGGTTCATACGGGCCAGGTTATAGGTCGTGGTGTTCAATTCTTGGCCGTGATAACTCACTAAATTGGGGTCTTGCACATGTTGTCCCACATTCAACAGCAGTGAACCAGAACCAACTGCTGGATCATAGATAGTCCGCACTTGTTTATCACCTGCATTGCGCTGATAAGTCACAATCTGGGCAATAATGTCGGACACTTGCCGCGGGGTATAAAATTCCCCCGCTTTCTTACCAGAATCACTGGCAAATTGCGCAATTAAGTATTCATAGGCGTCACCTAAGACGTCGCCTTGATGATGAACGAGATCAATCGCATTCAAAGCTAACATGGTATCACTAATGGTTTGGTTCCGTTGTTGTAAAGAACTGCCCAATTTACTACTACTTAAATCCACATCGGCAAACAAGCCCGAAAAGTCTTGTGCTGACGATAGATTTTGCGTCGACTGTTCCAGATCATGAAGTGCTTGGGATAAATCATCTAATGCAAAAGTATGGGCTTGAATCTTGCCAATCAGGGTGGCGTACAACGCCTGGGGTTGAATTAAATAGCCGAGTGTGTTTTGCAAATACTCAACTAAACTGGGCTGTACCGCGATGCCTTCCAACTCAAACTGAGGATCCATATACTGGGCATATTTCTGGGTGACATTTTCGGTTTCACCCGCCCAATCACTAAAGGTTGTTAAGGTTTTCTCGGATAGAAACCGATAAAAAATTAACCCTAACAAGTAATTTTTATATTCGGAAGCGTCCATTTTCCCGCGTAAGACATCGGCTGCATTCCATAGGGCGCTTTCAAGTTGACTAGCTTGCGTTGTTTTTTCTGACATTGTTTAACCTCACTTATTTTTGTAAATAGATTGCTAAATCGTGTTCAATAAACTGCCGCCAAGCGGCTTGGGATTTAATCCGGTATAGTGGCAAAATAGCTGGAATCTTCGGTCCAGTGGCAGTTTGAGCTTGTAAGGCCGCTGCTAAATTCGCTGACTGCGTTAATTCTTGTTCATGATGCCATTCATCAGTTCCCACGGTGTGTTCACGCGCCACTCGCAATAGGGCTGCTTGATCTAAGCCCCACGTATGGGCAAAGGTCGTCGTTTTTTGGACCAATTGTTTCTGGGCGTAATCAGCCACCAACTCCCGAGCGTTCAACGCTACTGGTGCTTGATTTGGGTCACTCTGTTGCTGCGACTGTTGCATTTGTTGCTCAATATAGGGCATGGCTTCGCGAATTAATTGGGCCTGTTGCGGTTGTGTTTCCGCTAATTTATTCAAACTAGCCTGGACTTTGGCACTATTTTGCAGGTAATCCGTCATATGCGCTTGGGCCTGATCGGGTGTCGAGTACCGTTGCTGTTCATCAATCCAGTCTTGAATTAATTGCGTCAAATAATCATAGTCCACCAAGACGACTGAGCCAACGGCTAAGGAAAAGTCTAAAGCCGCTAATTCTTCGGGGACTTTTTCAGGTTCTTGGTTAGTAACCGCCGCTTTGATTCGCAGATATTTACCCGTATAGGACTCTACTTCGGACTGAGCGATCCCAAAGGCCTTTTCGCTGTTCTCCCAAGTAAAATCATTGTACATCGATAGCGAGTTCAATTGTTGATTCACTTGGCGAAAGGCTTTCACAAATTGCACCTTGGCCGTGGTTCCTTTCAGGTCATCGGCCGCCGTCGGCGTCGGGGCAATGGTTTTTAAATCGACCACGGCCTTTTGAAATTTTAAGACGGCCTGCTGATAAGTGGGACGAATGATGACATTAAAGGAGCCTTCGCCACTATATAACTTGTAAGCTTCACGTTCATTAGCTTCCATGATTGCTGGCACCCGAAAGGTCACAATTTGGCCTTCTTGTTTTAATTCCCGGTTTTGGAGCCGGTTGGTGCGTGAGTAGGCTTGAATGAGTTCTTGATAAGCTAAGGTGCGGTCAACAAAGAGCGTGTTTAGCCGAGGGGCATCAAAGCCTGTTAATAAACGGCGTACGACAATCACTAAATTTATTTCTTGATCCGTTTGTAAATGAGCAAAGACCGCCTCACGCCGAGCAGCCCGTTTTGCGACATCTTCGTTATAGAGATTCAGATCGGCTAAATCAAAATTAGTGTGATACTGCTGGTTATAATCTTTTAAAATGGTGGCCATTTGGTCATGTTTGTGCGCACTCTGATCTTCGTTTTCACTTAATGAATAAGTAATCGCAATCCGGGGCCAATCAGGATCTAGCTGATTGTGAGTAGTCTTTTTAGCGGCTTTAAAGGCTTGATAATAGCGTTGCGCCATTTCAATGGAACTGGTGGTCAAAATAGCATTGTAGTTGCCATGACCCAAACTCGTTTTACGCGGGCCTTTTTGTAAAATATATTGAACAACTTGGTTAATATGTTCATCGGTCTCAAAGTCAGCCGGAGTTAAATACGTTTCTTCCAAGTCCTTGACTGACATCGCTTGAATCTTGGCTTGAATTTTTGTTTCATCAGCTGTATTCAGCAGGCGGCCTTGCTTATCGCGACGTGCTTTGACGCGCTGGGTTTCTTTCTCGAGGGCCCGGGTTATTAACGTATCTTTGCCAATTGTTGTTACATGTTCGACGTTAAACGGTAACACGGCTTGGTCCTCTAAGGCATCTCGCAAGTTATAAACGTGACAGACTTTACCAAATAGCTCCTCAGTCGTGACCGCTAGATCACCCTTGAGCTGTTTCTTATTTTCATTAAAGATGGGGGTGCCGGTGTAACCATACCAATTACTATTGACAAACGCTGCCCGAATTTCCTTTTGCATCTTACCAAACTGCGACCGGTGGGCTTCGTCAACAAAGAAGATCACCCGTTGCTTTAAAGTCTTACTAAAGCGGGATTGCTTACCGGTTGCCAACTGGGCTTGCGTTTTTTTGACCGCCCGATGAAGTTTTTGAATCGAGGTGACCAAGACCTTACCGTCGTTTTGTTGCAACTTACGCATTAAATCACCGGTATTTTGGGCTTCGTTAATGGCAATATCGTCATTGGCAGCATAGGCACTAAAGTTGCTAGTTGTCTGTTCGTCTAAATCCCGCCGGTCAACTAAAAAGATGACCTTATCGACACCAGGATCTTGCGCAGCTAATTTAGCGGTTTTATATGAAGTGAGCGTTTTACCAGAACCCGTGGTATGCCAAACAAAGCCATCTTGATGGTCGTGAATCCGGTGCATCACGGCTTCAATAGCATAAATCTGGTAAGGCCGTAAGAGAATTAGGCTTTGCCGCTCTTGGTCGATGACCGTATATTCACTGACCATTTTGTGAGCCATGGGAATATTAAGGACTTGGCGCGTGAACGCTAAGCCGTTTTCCACGGGGTGATTATCCCGCGTCCGCCAATTAAACAAAAAGGCTTTATTGAAATGATCCGGTTCGGCATTCGCAAAATACGCCGTACTATCCGGCGTCATAATCACAAACATTTGCAACAGCGAGTAAATTCCCGTATATTTACCTTCCTGCGCGTATTTTTCAATTTGATTAAAAGCCTGGTTAAGTTCGACCGTGGCTTTTTTTAGTTCCAATTGAATTAAGGGTAACCCATTAATCAATAGGGTTACGTCAAAACGGCGATCAGGATCGACATCTTGAGTACCAGCTAACCGTGGTCGCACTGCTTGTCGCACCACTTCATAACTAGATTTACCGCCAGCAACGTCCGCTTTCCAAAACAACTCGAGCGTCACCGTGCCCAGCTTAGCATCATCACGTTCAACTTCAACTTTGCCAATGCCATTTTCGGCGGTTAGTAACTTAGCTGCTTCGTAAGGTGTCCGGACCTCAATCGCCCGTTTAACCTGATTAAATTCGGTATCAGTTAAAGGGTGTCCCTGCAATTTAGCATAGTTATTGTTATTTAATTTATCGCGAAAATTAGCCCATAATTGATCCGGCGTCGCACCATACAGGTCTTTTCGTTCCACCCATTGATTACTTCCGGTCGTTAAGGTTTTAACAACTTCTTTTTCAAATGACAGTTCCAACATAAAAACATTCCTTCCCCCACCTTTAAATTACTCACTAGTTTATTATACGCGAACAGATTAGCGTTTAGGCTTCATAATTTGGTAGATTGTAAAATTAATCCGAACGCTGTTCGGACAAAAAAGATCAGCTTCCTTTAAAATGGTGTTTACCACAAACCCATCTTTTAGGAGCTGATCTTTTGTCTAGTATAACCTATTCCGAACGAATTAAAATCGAAACCTTTTGTGA
>NZ_RHOB01000035.1 GCF_003946085.1 Levilactobacillus angrenensis
AATGGCGCGCCATTGACAAGGTTAAGGGGTTAACTTTAGGCTCTACTGAGAAACAAGCATTGGCTGATAAACAGGCCGAGCACGATAAAAAAATAAGAGATCAAGCAAGACAAGAAGCACTTGCTGAACTCCGAAAGGGGTTTGGAAATCATGCCTAAAACTATTAGAGAACTTGCTAATGAATTGAAGGTCTCCAAGCAGACTATTCAATATCGCTACCAAAGACTACCAACAAAGAACCAACAAAGAACCGACAAAAAGATCGTCAAGGTACAAACATGATTAGCCTTACAGCTGAAAGGATTATTAGAGATAAGGTAGCAAAGCCTTTGGTAGCAAATAACCAACAAACAGGTAACAAAAAAGAGACAAAGACTAGCGAAGAAAATAATGAGCTAATCGCTACTCTAAGAAGAGAAGTAGCAGATTTAAAGTCTCAACGTGACAAACAGCTTGCTGCCAAAGACCAACAAATAGAGCATCTAACAAAATTAATAGATCAGCAACAACAACTACAATTAACAACTGTAGAAGAAAATAGAGAGTTAAAAGCCCATATTCAAAAAACAAGTGACTTACTTGAAACTTCTGGGACATTTCAGAAACAACAAAATAATACCTCAGAAGAGGACGTGTATAGAAATAGAAGCGATAAAAAATGGTGGCACTTTTGGTAAAGCTTTCTTATATTAGCCAAAATGTTATATAGTTAATTGACTGAAGAAGTCGTATTAAGTTATGACCAATATTCCCTGTAAGCAAACTACACGCGTTTTTTTGGTAACAATTTTAATAAATCTACACTGGTATGGATTGCTCAGAAGTCAATAAATTGGACTATTTTTATTTGCCACTTATTATTCTGATAAGTCTAACTATTGCTTTTGGCATCAAAAGTGTCTTAGCGATACTGGTACTAATTATTCTGTCACTTACATTAGCATTATTTATTGCAAAACAAAAAGCAAAGCTTTTATAAAAAAAGTCTTGGCAAATTACAAGCTAAAAGTATTTGGCTAACTTGATTATAAAACGCGCGGTTGAAATTTAATGCCATTTATTGTAAAGTTTTCAATATAGAGCCATTTTCTCTCATGTGGTTTTGTTTAGCAATTTAACTATACCAGAGCTGAGGCTCTTTGTGAATAAATCAGGTACTTGAAAGGAAGCAGATTGTAATGAAAAAAATGGTTTTGGGATTAATGGTTGTTGCTGGAGTTTTAGGGACAAGTACGGTGGTTGCAAACGCCGCGGATACGGATTCGACAGGTGATGTGGCCTTCTCAAGTGGGACACTATCATTGTCAGTGGATAATACGAACCTTTCATTTGGGAAAAATACGATTTCGGCAGCTGATGCGACTTTGGGTGCTTCGACCACGCCAACGGTAAAAGTTAGTGATTTGCGGGGGACGAATGCCGGCTGGTCATTGACCGTGGCACAAGGCCAACAATTCAATACGAAGACGGATGCGGGTGGCTCAGCGTTGACGAACGCTGCCTTGACGGTTGATAGCACCAAAGTTTCAAGTGATTCAACGGTTAATACGGAGAACGCCGCTTTGACTCCTGGAACGACGACGAGCGGTAAGACCACTAATGGCGCTGCAGGCACGGTTGCTTCAGCTTTAGCTGGTGACGGTAACGGAATCTCGACGTTTACGTTCGGCGGTTCTACACTGGCTGTTCCGGGTGCAACGCCTAAGCTCGCTCAAGGCTACACGACAACGTTGACTTGGAACTTGGGCGCTACGCCATCTAACTAAAGTGAGCGTGAAGCCTACTAGTGGTATGATGATGTTGGTCGAACCACTATCCTGACTTAATTTGAGAGAAAAGGCGTGATGAGTGTGGGGAAACGATTGCGAGCATTATTAGCAACGGCATTAGTCGGTGTGATGAGTCTGTTCATGGGTGGCATGGCCCAATCAGCGAAGGCTGATTCGGCCGTGGGATTTGAGATCAGTCCGGTACGTTCGAGTAGTCAAGTCGATTCGAACGTCTCGTACTTTGATTTGAAGTTAAAACCAAAACAGACCCAGACCATTGCGGTGAAGGTGCACAACACCTCGAATGCGCCAATTACGATCAATGTTGGGATTTCCAAGGCGACGACCAACATCAATGGTGTGGTAGCTTATCAGCGGGCGACTGAAAATAAAAGTGCGGATTTGCCGTATGATTTAGCCAAACTGGTGACGACTGACCAGTCCGAAGTTAAGCTGGATAAGGGACAAGTTAAGACCGTCAAGTTTCAAATCAAGATGCCGGCCAAATCGTATGACGGTATCTTGGCTGGTGGGCTGACTTTCTTGAAAAAGGCAACGGCCGCTGAAACAAAAAAGGCGGTCGCGGTCAATAATCAGTATGCCTATACTGAAGCCGTTGTTCTGCATGGTGATCGCGATTTGACGACGAACCACCTCACGATGAACAAGATCACGGTCGAGCAACTCAACGGCCGCAACGTCATCAACTTTCCGTTAGTGAACCACACGGCGGCCTACTTGAATAAGGTCCAAACGAAGATCAAGATTTACCATCGTGGCGGCCAAAAAGTAGTCTACCATCAAAATTTGACTAACGGTCAGATGGCACCCAGTTCAATCTACAAATTACCGGTGCGAACCGGACAAAATGCTCTGAAGGCTGGCAAGTACACCGCAGTCGTCAAGGTCAAATCCAAGAAGCAGCACTGGCAATTTAAGCAGAACTTCGTGATTACGCAGGGCGAGGCCACTAATCTGAATCATACGGCGGTCTTGAAGCAGGGCCCTAACTGGTGGCTGTATATCGGCATTGGCCTCTTGATTTTACTCTTGATCATCTTGCTGATCTGGTACATTCGCCGCAAGCAGAAGAAGATTAAAGAATTAGAAAAACAATTGAATGACAAACGTCAATCATAACCGACTAAATAAGTAGCCACATCTTGACCAGCATGGTCTTGAGTGGGTACTTATTTTTTTGTTGTAATCACAATAATCATTAGGTGGTTTATTAGTAAAAGCGGTATACTTATCATTAATATGAAATATATAAATAAATGATTAAAGTGAAAAAGCGAGTAAGGATTTGGGATGATGGAAAATGCAAAAACGACGGTTACAACGTGCACGTTTGACTGAAAAAAGAACTTATAAAATGTACAAAAAAGGGCGTTTCTGGTCTGCCTATAACAGAGAATAATAGTGGCACAGTCTAAAATACATGATGTGTTTGAGAAAAACTTTCAAATAAGCTTTGTCCCTATATTAGGGACTATAATTATCAAATAACCCCTCGAAAACATTGAAAGAATAACCCCCAATATCTATAATGTAGATATTGGGGGTTATTTATTTTCATATTATAAAAATAACTTCTTCTATTCGTCATTCTTTCGATACCTTTTAGCACGATTTTGACCAGGAAATAAACGATCATGCGATCCGACTCGAATGCCAATTAAGACTAGTTCATCTTTATCAATCGTATAAACCACCAGGACATCGTTAGTTTCGCTTGGTGTTTTGTTTTTCGGGGTATCTCGTAAGTGAAATTCATTATAACCGCTCATTCGCCGATTAAGCTCATGATCTTCAAATTCTGATGGTAATTGTTGTTGCTCAAGCAACAGGTCAATGGCTGCTCGAACTTCATCAATAATAGATTTGTCTAAACTGGCTAACCGTTTTAAATCAGCATTAAAGGTTGCACGTGGTTTAAATCTTAGTTTTTTCATTATTTAAACTGACCCCAATAATCATCATCTGATTCAACAATTTCATCGTCAGGTAAAACATGGCGTTTAATTAACTGATCACGTGCAATTGCATATTCTAACGAACCTTCTTTAGCTTTTAATGCTCGTTCTAGCCAGTCCATTTTTTCTTGTGAAACGATGGCTACTGCGCGACTATTTGAACGAGCAATATAAACGGTTTCGTCTTCGTCATTAACTTGATCTAAATATTTTTTTAGGTTAGCGCGAAAATCGCTCTGTGTTAGTGCTAATGTCATATTTACCACCCTTTCATTGTACTTAATATTGTACTTTAATTTGTACTAAAAATCAATTTTTTAAGGAGCTAAAACTATGCAACAAGTTGTCTTACCCATCAAAGATTCAAACGTTCTCAAAGAGGTGCAAGATACCTTACTCAACAACTTTAAAGCTGGCCGGCGTAACTATACCGTTTTTCAAGTTGGCAAAGCGACACTGTTGCGAGTCAGTGATGTCATGCACTTAAAACAAACCGATATTTTTAATCCGGACGGTTCTATTAAACAAAATGCGTTTATTCATGACCGAAAAACTGGTAAACCGAATACCTTGTACCTTAAACCTGTTCAAACAGAGCTCTTATTGTACCGTCAATGGCTGCTTGATCATCAGCTGGATTCTGAATGGCTCTTTCCGTCCATTCAACACCCCGAGCGCCATATCACGGAAAAACAGTTCTATAAAATCATGAGCAAAGTCGGCGATCTTTTAAGCATTAATTACCTTGGTACCCACACTATGCGCAAAACTGGGGCTTATCGCGTTTATACGCAATCCAATTACAATATTGGCTTAGTCATGCACTTATTAAATCATTCAAGTGAAGCTATGACTTTAGCTTATTTAGGCTTAGACCAGGCTAGTACTGAAACGATGCTAGATCAAATTAATTTCGGTTAGGAGGCTGGCTTTATGGATTTAGATTTTGAAACAAACAAGTATGATCTGTTTGATGATTGGCATCAAAACAAAACTAAACAAGCCTTTACGCAAAAGTTGCAACAACAAGCTCAAGTTGAAAAAACACAGCTACCACAATTATTGTCGCGTGAAGACTTAAAAATTCGGTGGCAGATGAACTCTCGTCAAAGTGTTCATCAAGTTGCTAGTAAACCTGATTTTCCGCAACCCGTTTTTGCTTTTAATCATGGTAAGACGCCACTTTACTTAGAAACTGAAATTCAAATTTTTGAAATTAATCACCCCTGGGTTCTAACTCCTAGTGCTCGGCTTGCTTATAGTTATTGGATTCTTCACAATGTGATTGGTTAATCTTTAGATTTGGCGCTAGCCTTCTAATACAAATAATCCCCATCAAAATGGGGATTAAATCTACCCTTGACAAGTGTCAAGGGTGTAAGTGCGCATTGACCTCATTTCACTCGGTCTTCTGATTCCCTTATATTTACTGTTAGTGTACGCCTCACGCTTCGCTTTTTCAACATTTATGTTGACTTGTATTGATTCAGGTGTTATTATCTTTATTAATTATATACAAATTTGACAGGAGGAGTTAAGATGACCCAATCGGCATTGGAAAAACAAGAAGCTAAATTAAAACAGCTTAATCAAAGGATCAAAGCTGAAAAAAGTAAGATTGAACAAAACCTTGGCAAGCAAATTATTAAAACGTCAAATTTAGATTACGCCAATTTATCGAATCAAAAGATCAAAGACCTCGCGCAAAAAATAGCAACGGTTTTAAACCATGAATCAAATAACCAATTGTAACTAAGTGGTGATAATGATGGCTAATCAATACGAAAAATTGGTTGCGCAAAAAGCTCGTTTGAAAGAGAAAATAGATCGGGAAGATTTTAAATTACGACAATCCAAATACTATGAAAATCGTCAAGCCCGCAAAGCCCGCTCTCGCCGATTAATTCAAAAAGGGGCTTTATTAGAAAAGTACTTTCAAGCTAATAACCTCTCGGTCGAACAAACCGAAGAACTTTTAAAAACATTTGCTGACTATGTCAACGCCCATAAACCGGATAAATTAAAAAACGATCAACCTAATAACTAGGTCGATCGTTTTTATTTTCAGGATTGTTTTTTGGCTTAACTTCTGGATTGTGTTTAGCAAAGTCTTTTAACTGTTTTTGAATTCTTTGTGTAAGCTCTGCTTTACTTTCTTTGTGCTTCCCTTTACTTGATCGCTGTTGAATTATCTTTTGACCCTTACCTCTTCTTTTTGATTCGTAAATTGCAAGAACAAGTTAGCCAGTCGTTGAGGACAATCCCAGAACAGGCCGTTATCAAATAGAAGTTGTGGCGCTAGAGAGACTACTGGGCCATGCGGCGAACGCGCCGAGCTTCGGCCTCAAAGTTTTGCTGGGGTGTGCAGTAGCCCTGTTGTTTGCGAGGCAACTGATTCAAGCGGTCTTGCGTGGCCTGCACTTGACTAGGGCTAATGTCATCTAGGGACATGCCCTTAGGGAAGTCCTGGCGGATCATCCGGTTATGTGCCTCGTTGGTGCCACGGTCGCAGGACGTGTAAGGATGGGCGTAGAAGATCTCAGTTTCCGTCCCAGCAAAAGCAGTATTTAAGGCGGTGAACTCGGGTCCGTTGTCGGCTGTGATGGTCTTGATGCAAGCTCCCCATTCGCGCTTGATTCCACGCAATGCATAGCTCACAGAGTCTGCATCTCGTCCTTCGATCAAGCGGAGAAGTTGGCAACGGGTCTTGCGCTCAATCAGAGTCAAGATGACGCTCTCCTTGCCATTGCGTTTACCGACAATGGTATCCATCTCCCAGTGACCGAACTGCCTGCGTCGTTCAACGACCTTAGGCCGTTCCTCGATACTGCGGCCAGCCAGGCGCTTAGCCTTGGTGTGGTGCTGGTGAGAGGTCTTCCGCTTAGTCTTCTCCAACAGGTCGATATTTCGAATCTCTAGGCGTTGGTCGTCAATGTACTGGTACAAAGTCGAGGCACAAACAAGCTCTTCAGGAGTAAACAGCTTGTGTCGCTTGGCATAGCCGATTGAAGCATCCGGCGACCATTTGTCCTGCTTAGCTCGCTGTACGTACCAGGCTAAGAAGACCTGTACACTGGCGAACTTGTCAGGACGATGGCAGCTCAAGCGTGCAGTCTCGTAACGTGCCTGAGCAGCCTCTGGTAGGTATTGTCGATGGTAGACGCGCTTGCCATTACTCTTCTTGACCTGATCTACTGTACCTCGCTTGATTTCATTATTAATGGTCTGCGGGCAGACGCCAATTTCAGCAGCAATCCAACGATTGGACTTCCCAGCTTGGCGGAATCCGGCCACTTTTCCGCGCTCGAGTGATGTTAAGTGCTGACCTTTTTGGCGGTGTGTGCTATCCTGTTTCTGCATCAAGACAACATCCTCTTCCATTGTTTGTGTAGGAACTTCAATGATACAGGATATCTGTTCTTGATGTTTTTTATTGTCCAAAAAATTTTGAGACAGTGGCTAACTTGATTCTAAAATGCGCGCTTCTTTTTGATTTTAGGTCAAGCGTAAAATCTGAAATTTTATTTTGATCTAGCTTACTTAAATGACCGATTTGTTTAAAGTTTAAACCGGCTTTGGGAAAGCGATAAATATTACCAAGATCGACCCAGGAAGGTTTCTTCAACCCAGCGGATTGCCAATCTTGAATCAGATAATATTGTTGCTTGATATAAGCCGACTTCTTTTCATACTGACTAGTAATTTTAAAAGCCTCGACCGTCTGTTCTGATACCCGACGAATTAAAACTGGCCGAGACTTGCCACCGTTAGTTTCTACAAAACTAACGTATAGGCTGACT
>NZ_RHOB01000036.1 GCF_003946085.1 Levilactobacillus angrenensis
ACTTACTTCTCAGCCCATGACCTCGTAGAAGCTATTCGTAATCGTGACTATACAGCTTTTATTAAGGCCTTAGAAGAAGTCGAGAACGTTAGTCCTCAACTTCTAACAACCATCAAAACCTTTATTCATAAAAAGCAATTCATCAAGAACATGACAACCTGTTCACTCTCCAACGGGCCAATCGAGGGTGTGAACCGTAAAATTAAACAGATCAAACGCACCGCTTACGGCTACCGCAACTGGACCAACTTCCACTATAGAATACAGATTGAATTTAATATCCGGGTCCAAAAAAGAGGCCCAATTCGTAAGTAAATTGAACCTCTCAAATTCTCCCCATCAACACCGGTTGACAAAGAGCCGTTAAAAACTTGTTCGTTAAAGGGAGGTTGTTGAATTTTGATTGTCATGTTCAATCACTCCAGTCGTTTGATGTTATAATCACTTTATCACACCTGCAAAGAAGCTTCAATTCTTTAAGGGTTTTAAGTTTCTTTACGTCTAACTTTCAAGTTTTCAAAAATAGAAATGTTTATGGAACTTTGGAACAAGCGTTAGATGAATGCCATTATCAAAGCATGTCCAATTAAAGTTCCAAGGCATCCAAAAATTAAGAATGTTTTGAGGGAAGAATTTGGTTCATTCCCTATTTTTGAAATAGAGTTCTTTTTCCGATCTTCTACGCCCAACAATAATGAATCTATCGTTACATTGTATAGTGAGCTTAACTTGATTAATTTTTCAATATCAGGATACCCACGATCATTTTCCCATCTGGAAATTGATTGTCGTGAAATATTCAAGTGATTACTGACGTCCTCTTGCGACATTTGATTTGACGTACGTGCTTCCCGTAGGTTCTTTCCGATAGCGTTCATAATGACCTTCCTCCGTAAAATAAATTCCATTTGGCCTATACCATTTTATCATGAAACATTCGTGGATTATTTTACCGTCTCTTTACGTTTTACTCCTACGTAAATTTGAAGTTTACATGCCGAAACTTAGATGAAGCGTAAAACAATCGGTTCTTTCTAAATTGAATTAAGTTAGGTAATCTTGGAATTGTTGATCCGGATCAACGAAAAATATAAGGTGGAGTTATAAAACATGAATATTAAAAAGAGTAGTGTCATTTTAATGACAGTTTTTTCGTTATCGGGTATCATAGTTCCAACAACCCAATCTTTAGCTGCTACAACTGAGCAACAATCTTCAAACAGATCGTCTCAAAATAATCCAGTTCCACTAGCATTACGTGGGTTGAAAGTAAGAGTCCATGTTAATGATAATTGGAAGAAATTAAGTGAAGAGGCCCGCAAAGTTACTGCACAATCTGTCTTAATTACACCTGAACAGGAAAAAGCAAAATATCAAGAATTGATTGCTAAGTATGATGGAGCCCAGATCGATTATAATATCGAAGATGAGGCTGATCATGCACAAGCCCGAGGTCGTTCGTTTTCTGAGAAATTTGTCAATGGAGGTCTGAATGATTTTGCTTACAAAAAATCCGGTTTGGCCGATTTACGTTCATATTATGGTAAAACTGCGCTCTCTCTTAAAGGGCTAGGGGCAACCTCTGGCGCGGCTGCAGGAGCGGCTGCTGGTTTTCTGGGGTCTGCTGTTGGTGCACTAGTTGGCATGGTTGGCGGTACTGTAATCGGAGGCCATTTTGATGAGGCGCAAAGAGACATGAAAAAATGGATTTCTAAGGGGTCTTCAAAAGGTGGATGTCGTGTCACGGCCACTGATGAATTCCCAATTGCAAGTTTGGGATCTCAGAAACAAACGAATATCAGAAAACTAAAATAGGTGAAGTAATTTGAATTTTTTAACAATCTTAGGCATATTTGGGGCTGTCTTTGCAATCTTAATTGCAATCGTTCGAGTATATCGTAAGAAATTTAATCAAACAACGTGTTTGAGTGTAATCGTACTTTTTTTATTTAGCTTGTTTGTAGTGTATTGGTCATTTTAAAAGAGTGTCACTAAAGGTTGAAAGCACCAAAACAGCCCTCTGACCATGGTGTGATTGGGCTGGAGTCAATAAAATTAGTTCATTTTCATCTCGGAGCCTTATCTAGTAATGCAATTAAGTTACTGGGTAAGGCTTTTACAAATTCAGCGAAAATCACATTCAAAACGTCTTCACTCATGTCTAGTTTTTTAGCTATACCAGTTAAGGTTTTCATCAACCAACTTAAAGCATTAACAAATTTTATATCTGGTAAGGGCCGACTATAATCATAAAATAGGTCGCCGTAAGTTCGAGCATCTGAGTTTTCTCGTTGTGCCAAAGCTAAAATATCGTATCCCATTATAACGACTGCCATGTGGCCGCAAAGACCGTCATAACTTTGAATCTGGGTGTGATCAAACTGAAGGTATTGCTTGGCCACCTTGAAATAGCCTTCAATCTGCCAACGACGAGCATACATCTGAATAATTTCTTGCGGATGAAGTCCAGTTTTAGTGGTGCCTAGAACTAGATAATCGTTGGCAGACCCCTTTTTCGTAACAAGACTAGGGTCTGTTCCTAAACATTAATTTCTGGTATACTCCATCAAAAAAGGATTGGAGTACATCATGACTATACCAAAGCGCTATGAACTAACTGATGAACAGTGGGAACGCATTGCGCCAATGTTCCCAGCTTATCGTACGGAATCTTATGGCTGATGCGTAGCGGAGCGGCTTGGCGCGATGTTCCTGAACGTTATGGTCACTGGAAAGCTATTTATAGCCGTTTTCGTCGCTGGTCAGATTCTGGTCTTTTCCTCAAAATATTTGAAGAACTTTCCCAAGATCCAGATATGGAAAATATCAGTTTGGATTCAACCAGTATTCGCGTTTATCAAAAAGCTACCGGTGCTAAAAAAAACGCCGTCAACGCGGAATCTAAACAACTCATAGGTCGAAGCCGTGGTGGCCTTACCATTAAGGTCCATGCACTAGTGGATGGACTGGGGAACCCACTTAAGTTCTTACTTTCTGGTGGTCAGATCCACGATAGTATTGCGGCACCTGAACTGCTTGAAATGGTTAATTTAACCAACGTAAATGTGATTGCCGATAAAGCCTATTGAGCCGAAAAGATAAGAGAACAAATCAATTCATCTCAAGGAACCTATACCATTCCACCAAAATCGAATGTCAAGAACCCTTGGGACTGTGATTACGTCACTTACTGTGAACGTCATTTGATTGAAGACTTCTTCAACCAAATGAAGAACTTTAGACTCTTCTCAACACGCTACGATAAGCTAGCTACCAGCTTTCTATCAACCGTACACATTTGCGCTATTATGATTTTACTGAAGTAGTTTGGGGACAGACCCTAGTAACATCAAAAAGTAGTAGGTAATTAACAGGATACAAATTTCAAACTTTGCGTAAAATATCAATTTTACGCAAAGTTTGATATAATGTTTTTAGAAGCGTGACGAAAATGGCTGGATCAACTTGAATTATATGTTTATCACTTTCAGACACTTCAAGACAGCATGAAAAAAAACATGTCCATCAAAAGCAACGAACGCGTGATTAGAATGCGTCTCTAAGCTCTGCACATTTTATATTTTTCTGAATCGGAATTGAAATTATGATTGACTCTCTTTATATTATTTGCCCATACTGCGGAGCAATTAATTTCAATAATGGCATTAATTATCATGAAAATTTTCCAACGCGGTGTACTGTTTGTGATGAAAAATTCGATGTAATTTCTCGACAAATTAAAAACTGATACGTTGGAAGCTTCAAAGTCTAAGGAAAACGACCACAAAACTATTTATAGCGGCTCTGTGATCGAAGCAATTTTTCATCTTGAACTTTGCGTAAAAAAGTTTTACTACGCAAACTTCTATGTGGCAAATGACTTAAATTAATACAACATTCGAGGTATCAAGATATGAGAAAAGATGATTATGAACGTAATAACGACAAGATGATTGCGGGGTTGCCTAGTTTTGTAAGAGACTACTATAATGCCAAGCGGAGCATTCCCTTGGCCCCTACCACGCTTTACACCTATTTAAACGCACTCGTTCGATTTTTTGATTGGTTACGGGCCACAAAAGTAACAGACGCCCCTTCTAATCAAAGCATCCCCCTGGACACTTTAGATCAGCTTCACCTAGCTGATGCTGAACTTTACAAAGCAGACCTGCTAAATCGTAGTAACCAAAACGATTTAAACTCAGATCGAAATTTATCGAGAAGCTATGTGGATATAAACCTATCTGCTTTAAAGTCTCTTTTTCGGTATCTGGCCGTGGACTCTGAAGGACCCGATGGACGTCCTTTTATGCAACGCAATGTCATGGAAAAAATACCTCTAGTTAAAAATAACAAAACTCTTCAGCAACACAGCAAGGAAATTGAGCACCAGCTATTAGTTGATGGTGAGGACATCAGCTTCATGGAATACGTCGATCATCAATACGAAAATGGAATCGACGCTCACCAACAATCTTATTTCAAGAATACCAAGGTACGTGATCTGGCCATTTTGGCCACCTTTCTATCCAGCGGTATTCGACTCTCGGAATTATGCAATTTAGATCTGAGGAAAGTCCATATAGAAAACCCTAACGAACCCTCCATCACGGTTATTCGCAAAGGTGGTAACACCGACACCGTTTACATGCGGACAACGTTCTTGGATTATATTCAGCAATATTTAGACGTGCGTGAGCACTTATTCCCGGGGGCTGAAGATTGCCCTGCTATGTTTATATCGTCCCGTGGCGGAAGGATAAACCGCATTTCCACACGTACAGTAGAGACAATGGTGGCTAAATATTCTAAGGCGTACGGGAAGCCATTCCATCCTCACTCGCTCAGACACAGCGTTGCTAGCGAGTTATACAAGAAAACCGGCGGCAAGGAGCAAGTGGTTAGACTACAACTAGGGCACACATCGACCTCTGCAGTCAAATTATATGAAAATATCGAAAAAAACGAGCAGTTATCATCAATTCGAGATCTTTAAAACAAAACCATAGCCTTCAAGTTGTAATTCCATAAATTGTATTGCATTATTACGACATTCAGGTAAGGCGCTTACAAACTTCAGCTACCGAATTCAAATTGAATTCAAGATCAAAGTACAAAACAGGCCCATTTTGTAAATGAACCGAGCTCCTAAAAGTATCACCATCAACACCCATTGATAAAGAGCCGATTTTTATGAAATGGCGCTAACCAAACGTGACTTGGTCGCGACCGTTGCGTTTCGAGAAGTACAGGCTCTGGTCCGCCCGGCGATAAACGTCGAGTTGGCCCTGGTCCGCCGTTTGTAACTGCGTGACGCCCACCGAAATACTGACGTGAATATCATGACCGTTGTGCTTAAAATCCGCCTCGCGGACCCCGTCAGCAATCGCTTGAACGTGGGCCTTGGCTTGGTCAGTGGTGTAGTTGTTGAAGAGAATCGTGAACTCCTCACCACCCGTACGGTAGAGGTGCAGGTGGGGGTCGATTTCCTGGAGCTGCATGCTGATCAACGCAGCGGTATGGCTCAGCACGTAGTCACCGGTCAAATGACCGTAAGTGTCATTAACGTGCTTGAAGTGGTCGATATCAAAGAGCATCAGCGTCAGCGGTTGGGCAGTAATTTTGCTGCGTTGGAATAGTTCACCGAAGTCATTTTTAAAAGCAAAATAATTTTTGACCTTCGTCAGTTCATCGTAGTTGGTGGTGTACGTCAACTGGGCGAGGGTGGCCGCACCGCTCATCAAGGAGTCTACGTAAACGTACATAATCGTGAGAATGAAGAAACTGAAAAGTAGTTCCCAGAGTACCAGTGGCGTCGAGAGGCTCAGTCGTTTGCCAATCACACCCCAGAGAATCGTTGACCCGGCCAGTGAAGCTAACGTGTAGTCCAGGTAGTCCACCCAGCTATGGTGCCGGTGGGTCCGAACCACGCTCATCACGTAGAAGAGGCCGACCAACACGATGGCGTACAGCCACGACAGGAAGTAGGCGAAGGTGCCGTTGACGCTCATGAAGAGCAGCACGGCGACCGCTAATTCCCAGAAATGAATATTCAGCTGTAAGAAATAACTGACGAAGACAATCGCGAATATTTGAAAATTGATAAAGACCCAGCTATTGGCGGTCCCATTGACGGCCAGCTGCACGCCTAAGTTTAACAGCACCATGTAGATAACACCCACGTTGGTGCGAATCTTAACGGCGTCGACGTGGCGGCCGTGCTTCTTGAACCAGCGAATGATTTGGTTCGTGAGGAACCAATAGAGGGTCAACACGCCCAGCAAGAAGAATAAGCTGGTGATTGCGGGGGTAACAAACCATTGAGACCAGGTCATTGCTAAACGCCTTCCCATCTAGTATCAGGTCAGACTGATACCTTATTTAAATATATGTTAACGCTATACAATTATGATTACGGCAGATTGCAAGAAATAACTTGAACGAATTTAATGACGTAAATTAAGCAAGAAGATCTCGATTGGTGTATGCCAATTAAGACATTTAAGTGGCCGTGAATTCAGATACCAATTGATTTGAACCAGTTGGTAATCACTTAGTTCTTCA
>NZ_RHOB01000037.1 GCF_003946085.1 Levilactobacillus angrenensis
TGTTTTTTCTCCACACTGTAATACGCGGCTTATGTGGTCGCTGCGGCTTTTTACGTTACCACCGTCCATCTTTAAGCTGATGTTCTAAGTCACCCAAGCAACGTGTCTCTGTGCGACTGACAAGGCCAAATCTGCTATTTACCATCTGGCCCATGCCGGCCACCTCCAAATTTTGGGCAAAATAAAAACGCCACGCTATTTAGCACGACGTCTATTATCCTTACACCATCTTATCGAGCCGAGCACCCGCCTGTGCCCACTCCGGAAACTCATACCCGTATTTACTATGAATTAATCATGATATCGCCACCTCCTGACCATATGCAAAAAAAACAGTGATTAGCTGAACTTTTCGATAAATCTATTAAAAGTTTCCGTAGTCCCATTTGCAATTAGTACAACTAAAGCTTCATAGCTAATTTATCAAATTCTTGTATATCAATACCCGTTGCTCCAATTAAATCAAGAATAATCTCCTTTGCTAAGTCTTTACTATAGGAATTTAATTGTTCTGTGAAATCTGGCTCTTCACTTTCATACAGGCCATTGAGCAGTGGAATAATGTAACTATAGATATACACTATTAGTGGATATTCTTTTAATTCCACCAAAACGGTATCAGTTATCCCATCGCTAACCATTTTAGATTTTCTCGTATCAACAACAATTTGATTATGAACATCAACTTTAAAATATACCTTGTTACCACGCTCAGTTAACTCCATTCCGACACTTCTCAATGGAAACTGTCGGGCGATATGCATCTTTAAGACTGATAAATCAGTAATATTAGGTGAGCGACCAATTATCATATCTTGCAAATCATCTCGTTGAATTGTTCCCGAGAACGCATTCATTGCTGGCAATCCAATATCAGAATTAATTTGCCTGTTGTTTCGATCATATTTCCAAAACATCCAAGCAAAAAAGTTATCTTCAAGATAATCAGTACATTCAACATTGTCGTTGCCAATCAATTGAAGGATTTGGTCAACTCTAGTTTTGTCACTAGTGAATATAGCAACATATACTGCATCATCTACCTTTTACCAAGCAATTGATGAAATGCTAGCTAACGCTAGTCCTAGTGATAAATTGTCTAAACGCTTGCAAGCAATCTTTGCCCAAGCATCTATTTCTCGGCGTGATATGTTGGGTGCAATGATTGGCGCCGGTATGAATATTGCTCCTATGTCAATAAATGGCACATCTTTTTCTAAACACTCGTTCTAATTCTGTCGGAATTAAACCAACTGATGTAATTTGAGGTTCGGATTACCAAGTCCTCAAAATTGGAAAAAGTTGTTTGAAAGGCAAACTCTCTCTTCAACAATGAGTGAAAAGCTTCAATTGGCCCATTATCATAAGGATAACCTTGTTTTGAGTATGAGTGGCTAATCTGATGCCGTTCAAGTAAAGTTTCAACTTCGTTGCTGGTGTACTGTGAACCCATGTCAGAGTGAAAATATTGTGGCTTTTGATGACATTCAAGCGCCTGATTAATCGTTTCTACAACTAACGTCGCCTCCATCTGACGACCAATCTTGAAAGCAAGAACTTGATGAACCTTTGGTTCGTAAATAGAACTGAGATAAACCCAGGTTCCTGGACGTAATTCCAAATAAGTAATGTCAGCACGCCATATCCTTGCATTGGGCTGGTGCTTGATTAAATTGGGCCGTTGTGAATGATCCACATGAGTGCCAGGTTTTTTAAATCGCCGATTCATTAAAGAGTGAATCTCCATTTCCCTCATTAATCGTAAAATTCGTTTTGACCCAACACAGATGCCTGACTTGCGAAGCACCATCGTTATTCGTGGATAACCATAGGCACGATAATTATTTTCCCAAATCAATTTAATTTTTTCTTTGAGCTGATTATCAACACGTTCGTGTTGACTAGGTTGATATCTTTTCCAATGGTAATAGGTGCTGCGCGGTAATTTCAGTGCCGAAAGAATAATTGATAAGCGGTGTCGCAATAACTGATCTTCTATGAAGACAAGGCAATTAATTCGTCCTAATGCTTTCCCAGTAACACCGCCGCAGCTTTTAAAATTTCAAGTTCCTCCTTTAATCGCTGATTTTCCCTTTGAAGTTGTTTGAATTCTTTGGACGTTACTTCAGTACCGTCTTCTAGCTCAACTGATTTAGCGCCTTTAACCCAATTCCGAATTGAATCGGCTGAAGGACCGTATTCCTTGGATAATTCATCGGATCGTCGTCCCGCTTTAACCATCTCCACAATGGACTTTTTTAAGTCCTCTTCATAACGTGTAACCATAAATAAAAATGCTCCTATGATGATATTTTACCAAACTAGCAAAACTAGTCCGGAATCTCATCATAAGAGCATGTATACTTGTGTATAGTAAGTTTGCTGAACTGCAACAAATACAGGAGGAACAAATGTTTTTAGCAATTAGAGAGATTAAAAAAGAAAAACTACGGTACGGCTTGATTCTAACAGTCGTCGTCTTAATCAGTTATTTGATTTTCATTTTAAGTGCCCTGGCGCTCGGGCTGGCAACAGCTAACACCGCTGCGGTGGACAGCTGGCAGTCTAAGTCCTTTGTAATGACCAAAGACGCTAATGGCAATGCCGGACAGTCATTACTGACAACGAAACAGGTGGATCAGTTAAGCGACGACAAAACCGCAACACTTGGCATTACACCAGTTAATATGAAAATTGGCGGAAAACGTGAATCCGCACAATTCGTTGGGATGAATAACGACGAGTACATCGCTAAAAACCTACAATTAACCAAGGGGCACTTGCCAAAGGCAGCTAACGAAGTCGTCCTCGCTGACTCAGTTGATAAGGATATTTACGGTATGGGGGATAAAATTTCGATTGGGTTATCTGATACGAAATATAAAATCGTGGGTTATGCGAAAAATGCCACGTATAACACCGCACCTGTTATTTATGGCGCGTTAGCGCAATGGCGTGTCATTAAGGGCGTGTCAGATCAATTCCAAGGTAGCGTAGTTACTTCAAAAACGTCACAATCGGTCGATGATAAAGCATTAAAGACTTATTCATACCAAGCCTTTATCAATAAATTGCCAGGTTATACACCGCAAAAAGCGACGTTTGGTCTCATGATTGGCTTCCTGATTGTCATTTCATTGATTGTGATTACCATCTTCCTCTACATTCTAACGGTTCAAAAATTGCCTAACTTGGCAGTTTTGCGTGCACAAGGCATTCCAAATCGTTTCTTGGCCCAAAATACGTTATTTGAGACGTTCTTTATTATGGCAACTGGTATCGTCGTTGGTGCTGTACTATCGGCATTAACTGAATTTGGGATTCCAGATAGCGTACCAATGGCATTTGATTGGGGATTGATGGGACTCATTGCGGCCGGATTGATGGTAACCGGGTTACTGGGTGCAATCATTCCGATTCGTGTGATTAGTAAGATTGATCCGGTATCAGTAATTGGAGGTTAAAAAGATGCGTGAAGAAAAACTAGCCCTTGAACACGTGACGAAACAATTTGGTCAGAAAACTAATTTAGTTACGGCACTAGAAGACGTCAGTTTAGCGTTTAAAGCTGGTGAGGTGTCGCTTATCATTGGTCCTTCAGGATCTGGTAAAAGTACCTTGCTAACCATTTTAGGCGGGTTACAGACACCAACAGACGGCTCAGTTCGTTTGAATGGTCACGACATCAGTGATTTGAGTACCAAAGAAGCCGAAAAAACACGACTTGAACAAATCGGTTTCGTCTTACAGGCGTACAATCTCGTGCCATATTTAACCGTAGCAGACCAATTCAAACTTGTTGACCAGGTGAAGCCTAACAATAACCTCAGTCAAGATGGATTTGACAAAATTATTGAAACGCTAGGCATTCAAAAATTATTAAACAAATACCCTGGCGAATTGTCTGGCGGTCAACAACAGCGCGTTGCAATTGCCCGTGCGTTGTATACAGACCCGGCGATCATCCTAGCCGATGAACCTACGGCAGCATTAGATACGGCACGTGTCAAAGAAGTTGGCCAACTTTTTGCTAATATTGCGCATGACGAGGAAAAAGCAGTCGTCATCGTCACGCACGATGATCGTCTGCGAGAGTTTTCTGATAATGTCTACAAAATTGTCGACGGAAAACTATCTAATACGGACTGATTAACACACTTGCTCTTATGCTGATATTCCGGACTAGTTTTTCTCGTTTGGTAAAATATCATCATAAGAGCAATAGATTATTTAGTTATGTTTTTGTCGAGCTTGCATTTTTGCTAGTCCGCTTGTAGCAAGGGTTTCAGCCCAATATAATAACTAAAATTTATAAGGTTACTTTTCAAATGTGTTGATTATCCATTGCAGAGAAAAGAACACAATAAAAATGATAAGAATAGGAAGCAGTCTAGCCAGCCAAATATTGATGTTTGGATATTGTGACAGAGTATGATAGAGCCATTGGGCAATTATAAAAGCGCCCAATCCGCTGACGATTTATTTGATGTTTTTATACATGTTATTTCTCCAATATATTCATACTAATATAGTACCTATAATACCATTAAACAAAAAAACAGCCCCTATTATCTATCCACTAGATAACGGGGGCTGTTTTATAGGGGCGATTAAAAGGCACAAATAACCCCTCAAAAACGTTGTTAAAATAGCCCCCAATATCTACATTATAGATATTGGGGGCTATTTTAATTTATTTTTTTATAAGTGCCCCTAAACTATAGCTATTGATTCAAGATTTCATGGGAGCCAGTTGCAACCAATAACAAAATCAATTCATCATGATCTAGCTGATAAATAACAATCCAGTTGTCATAATTTTTACCATAGTTGCCATATCTGGCAGGGTGAAATTCACGATAGCCACGCCAATTTCCTTTTAATGCATGATCTTTAATCTGTTTCAAAACAAGTACATCTTGTTCAACAATTGCTTCTAAACAAGGCTTCAAGACAGTTATTGGGAAATGTTTTTTGACTAGTTTTTTTAATTCACGTTCAAAAGATTTGGTCTGTTTAATTTGCATCTAACTTATCGATCCAATCTTCAAAGTCAGTCAATGAACCAATGTTTTTGACCTGCCCTGTTTCTGCTTCTTTTTTAGCGGCTAAGGCTTCCGGAGAATCTAAAAAGCTGACTAATCGAACTTCATTATTGGCCGCTTTAACTAACGATAAGCGTATATACTCAGAAACGGTTAGCCCTTGTTTTGCTAGATTAGCTTTAGCCCGTTCACTAATGTCAGGTGTTACACGAGTTGAAATTGTCTTGTTTTTAATAATAGTATTACTCATTCTAATCCGCCTCCTTTAAGTTTACCATCGTACTACATTATAATATTCGATTTTTAGGTTTTCTGCAACTAAATTAATTTTAAAGTAAAGGAACTAACAGCTTATGCAACAAGTTGTCTTACCCATCAAAGATTCAAACGTTCTTAGAAGCTGTCTCAGGAATCAGCTTACATCCAGTTGGATTGAAGTCAATATTTGAGACAGATTTTAAGAGACATTCAGAACCGCGTTTACCTTCCACAGCTCAAATAAATCATTAATCGTGATTAATAACTTATTTGAACCATGGAAAGCATTAAATCAGGCGGCCATTTGGCTCGTAAGTGTTGCGATTTCAACTTGTAAGGGGGTCTGGTAGCCCAGTGAACTATGAATTCTCTTCCTATTGTAGAAAGCATGCACATATTCAAAAAGGACAGCAGCGGCAGTTTCATAATTCTCAAAGACCGGCACTGGATAAACACATTCCTTTTTGAGGGAAGCATGAAAAGATTCCATTGGTGCATTATCGTATGGACACCCCTTACGGCTGTAAGAGTGGCGGATATGTAGTTCTGTTAACCGTTGGTTGTAATCATCGCTGGTGTACTGTGATCCTAAGTCTGTGTGGATAATCAGGTCCCCAGTAATGGTTCGATTTTTAACCGCGCTTTCAAGGGTCTTTAAGACTAAATCAGTAGCCATCTTTTTTGAGAACGAATAGCCGATAATCCGTCGTGAGTGCAGGTCCATGATGGTTGATAAGTAACACCAGCCATTACGCTTCGTTTGAATATAGGTCATATCAGCGGTCCATTTTTGATTTAAACCAGTGGTCGAGAAATCCTGCTTAAGCAAGTTGGGACGCTGTTCAACCTTGGTTTTGGAAGCCGAAGC
>NZ_RHOB01000038.1 GCF_003946085.1 Levilactobacillus angrenensis
TTCTTCAAGTCATAGTGATTCAAGAAAAATTCTTTGATTTTTTTGTTCTTTCGTCCTGGTAAAATAGCGACGAGATCATGTTTTTGAGCGTCAATGGCGATAAAGCTCATTTGATTACCTGTAGACCGAAATTCATCAATGCATAGGGAAACTGGTAGACCATTGTAGGCAGGTTGAGTCTGCTTACCCAATGCAGCTAACTGGCGGCTTACAGTGTTGGTTGAGACGTTGTATTGCGAGGCAATGCTAGCCATTGTCCGATCTTCCGGTGGACGGATTGATAAATCTACTAGATAATTACGAACAACGCCCTTTGTTCTAAGCCGGGTAGTTCAACTTGATCCTGATAGGAATAAGTCAGCTAATATCTACAACAAGGCAAATTTGTGCATGGCAGTTGTAGTTTTGAACTGCTGTTGGCAGAATTGTTTAATACGGTGTGACTTTTGCATAGTTAATACAACCATGGAGGTTTTGACATGAGTAAAGATGAAGTAATTCAGAATCTTTTTGACCAGATACACTCTATTAATGATCATTATTTAGCTATTATCGCCATTGTACTTGTCTTGACATCAATTGCTTTTTCATCATTAATGTGGTTGCAACTTAGGGCAAGTAAGGAGCAGTATAATAAAATGAAAGCAGAGTTGGAAAATGAGATGGTCGTAAAATATAATTTGCGACAAGTTTCGATTTTGAGTGAAAGCGCAGATAGAAAAATTAAGATGAGCTTGAGTCGTATTATAATGGATCTTGCTGTACACGAAGTCAATGATAATGCAGAAGTTAGTAGTGAAACCCAAAGAGATTGGGTTAACCGTTTGAGGCTTGCCGAGGATAGCCTTGATCGGGATGTTTTTAAGGAGGACAGAAGGGATGTTGCTAGCTTAATTTATACTATTTCTAAGAAAATTTTAGAGGATAAGACATTGAATATCACTAGCAATAACAAACGACAGTTAGAAGCGTTAGTAGATAGAACTAATGAAAAGCACGAGTATTATTAAGCCGGCATCTTGGTTGTAGGCAAGATGATTCTTATTTTGTATTTCACATTCGCCACATCGTAGGGGAAAAGGATCTACGTAAATGCGTAAGGTATCATGTGATTCGTCTAAAACCTTGGGGTTATTAATGTTCTGATCTTTAATTTGTAGGAGATTTTTTGTAAACTGTCCTTGGACATATCATTTTCTTCGCTTTCAATTGGTTTTCGTCGACTTGATTGTAGTACAGAGGTGGTATGCCTCTTCTCTATACGAGAATGGTGTCGATGAATTTCTCCATCAACACCAAATATCATAAAACCATAATTTTTGAGAATTCACTTTTTATAAGTCCTAAATTTCTAACTTTTTCAGCACCCTCGAAATCATTGGCATGACCTTTGAAAGGTCACTCGATTCTCTCGAGAAATTGCTCGACACTTTCTTCTGAACCCAGGCTCCATCCGTTTTTGATCATAGCAGTATGGATACTGTTAAGGGAAAAAAGCATATTGCCGATACTCATATTGTTGGGATATTCGTGGTTCTCGGCATAGTAAAACTCTGTGATGGTGCTCTTAAGGTGTTCGTAAAGGGTATGATCATCTGGTAAGATTCGGCGATTCTTTTGTTCTTTCATGGTAGTAAAGACCTCTTTCAATTATTGATAAGATTAATCGTAACATATAAATTTTACAGTTGGCTAGTTTAAGTATACATTCTTGAATTTAAAATTATAACGGCAGCTGCTTGGGCTGTCGTTTTTGAATTGGCTGGAATTTTGTGGCTTACTTGGTGACCATAACTAGCTTCCTGTTGGCCGTGATGTATTGATTATTATTTAGCTTGAACCGAGTCGTCAGGTTATAGTGCTGGATGCCGGTGACTTTTAGGATACGGCCGGTCTTCACGTGCTTGACCTTCTTGGTGAGACTCAGATCAGTGTAGACGTTAATGCCGGTTTTACTAATAACCTTGATCTGCTTAGCGGCTTGTTGATAATAGGCCAGGGCGATGAAGGCTTTTTTAGCCGTCACGTAGCCCGTCTTGCCGGCCGTTTTACTCTTGGCATTGATGTCCTTCACCTGGTAACGCAGACGGCCGGCCTTGGAGTAGGCGTAGTTGGTGACCACAAACATCGGGCGTTTAGTACGGTTGGCCTTAGGGTATTTTGCGAGGCGCTGGTGCCGGTTGAATGTGGGGTGTTGATACAGATAGAGTATCTTGAGGGCGTACACCTTGGACTGTTTCGGCAAGATGGCGGGGCGAGCAGCTTCGGCGGCTTTGACGGTCAGGGTGACCGTTAGCGTTTTGCCATTGGCGGCCTTGAGCGTGATCTTGTAGGTGCCGGGGCGGGTCAATTTGGCCTGATTGAGGTCCAGTGTGACTGGCAGGGCCTGACCTGTGGCATCGGTGGCCTTAGCGTTGAAAGTCGCGGCGGTTACCTGGTCGCCGGCTGTGATGGTGGCGTTATTGGCGGTTAGGCTGGCCTGATCAGTGGTGGCTGGGCGACTGGTTTGGTGGTTCGGTTTGACGTAGTGGACCACGGTTTCGTATTTGCCTTCCTTGGCGAAGTTAACCTTGACCGCTGACTGATCAGGGACGTAGCCTTTGACGTCAGTGGGGCTGGTAATCGTGGCTGGTGCTTTGCCCGCGTAGCCGGTCACGACAACATCATCGTGGGCCGGGGAGCCATTTGGCAGGACGTACTTGATGGTCATTTGGTAGTTGTTGTCGACGACGTAGATGATGAAGGTGGGTACCCAGTAGGTGTTGTTATCAGCGTCCCATTTAGGGGTCACGACTTGCTGAGCCTCGGCGCGAGTAGCGGTCATGTCTACTGAGGCATTGGGAAATAGAGACAGGTCGGCGTCGTTAATCGCTTCTAGTTTCTTGAGGTCGTATTGAGACATGTCGTTACTCATGGCATTGATGTGGTCAAGCGTTTCATCAGGACCGGTGATGCCGTTTGCGTAATCAAAGCAAGCGTTTAAAAAGTCATAGAGGGTATACCCCGGCTTAAGTTGCTGAACGCTTAAGGACTTTAGGATGTCGTTGTAAGTGCAGCCTTGAGTGTAACTATCGCTGAGGTCGCCGGTTAAGGTTCCCGTAGACTTGGTAATGTTGGGATCGTTCTCTGATTGAAAAATAGTGTCGACTTGACACTTGACCTCATTGGTGGTCTCGTCGGCGTTTGCCGTTGTCTGCTGGACGTTTGCCAACGAACCGATACCAGTGGCGATTAGTAATGTACTGAGTCCTAGTAGTATGTGCTTAATGATGTGTCGCATGATTCATTCACCCCCAGTTTCAGTGTAGTGGTCGATTGCTGGTTGGGGGTGGCTGGTGACTTGGTATGGTTAGTTTGCTTTCTGTGGTTGGTGGTGTGGGTGTGAGCTTGTTGGTTTGGCACTGGGTGATGCTGGGGTGGCGGGCTTTTTTGGTTTAGCGGAGATAGTAGGTCGAAGGTCAAGTGGTGGTGTCGAATTAAATTTTTTATAGAGTCGTTGCGCGATAATTACGATGCGTTTCTACATTAATGGTTGATAATTGAATAGAGTTTATTATTATAGATGTACACCATATTTAAAATTCTGTGGTAGCGTAACGTATCATGAAAATGTTATTGTTACGGCATAGAAAAATCTAATGGAATGAAGGCGATGAATTAGAAAAGGAGAATTATCATGAAAAAATGGCTAGGTGGTTTATTAGCATTAGTGGTCGCAATCGGGTTCGGCATGGGCTGGAACTACATGTGGTCAAAGAGTAGTCGTGATAAGGGGAGCTCGGATCCTACTAGTGTTGTGGCTGAGGCGGAAGAGACACTTACTGATAAGAGAATACAATTCAGTCTTGTAGACAAGGATGCCAAGAAAAGTTTGGGAAGCATATCAGTTGAATTAAAAGATAGTGAAATTCCAGAGACTGAGGTAACCGACAAGAAGTACAGTGAGTTGCTCAAACGGGTGAAGGAAAGTAGTGGGAAGGATTATAAACTATTGATGCAGTATTATGGATTGAAGTCCAGCCTGGAAGGTGAAAATAAGAATCTTCTAAATAATATTGTAAAAGGTACGGGTTTTAAGCTTACAACGCTTTGGAAATTACCAGACTTTGATTCCAAGATGGGATACACATTGGACGAAGAAGCGTTTGATAATAATCTAAAGGAAACATTTAAAGTTAGTTTTCTGTTTAGAAAGACGGCTGTCGTTGAAGTCCCATATCAAAGGAATAATTCAACTACCCATATTCAGCTAGAAAAAGCCGATTCAGCAGGTGAACTGTCCAGGGCTGGTAATTATACTCTCAATGGTGTCGGTGGGAATACGATGTCACTGAAATTCCTGAAGTATGCAGGAAACTATGATGGTTATGTTCTCTCAAAGAAAAATATCAAGTTTACTGGAGAAGACTCTTCTGAAGTGATTTGGCTTATCTCTAGTGAGTATCAACAGAGCAAGACGGTGCGATATGTTGACCAGGATGGCAAAGATATCCAAGACAGCACTTCAGAACACGCTGGTTATGGAAAGAAAATTAAAATTAGATTTCCTGAAATCGAAGGGTATGAACTAGCTGAAGATAAAAAGTATCAGTGGGTTCGGTTTAAGGCATTGCCTGGTGAAGGCGAAAAAGATGTGGTTATTAAATACAAACTCGCTACTAGCGAAGGCAAAAATCCAGGCGGTTCAGATGATAAGGATAATGGTTCTGCTGGACCAGGTAATGGATCAAGTTCCGGTACTGACGTAGATAATAATGTTGACGCTGGCAATAACGAAAATAGTAATGGTAATAACAGCAACGCCAACAATACCACCACCAGCGTTTCCCCATTCAAGGTCTACGGCAAGCAGAAGCTGTACCGCTACTCCCACGCAACGTTTACCAACAACCGGCGGGTTCAGGCTCACGCCAAGAAGGTGAAAGCGCACGCTCCGGTCTTCACGGTGGTGGGCAAGACGACTTCCAAGACTGGCGCAGCGCGGTACGTTTTAAATGACGGCACGCACATCACGGCCAACGCGAACTACGTGGGCAAGCTGTACTGGGCCAACCACTACCGCAAGCTGTACGTGACGAATCCGCAGGGCATCAACACTTACAAGACCACGACGCTGAACCAGAAGGTCAAATCCCTCAAGCAAGGCACGGCGGTGACGGCCAAGGCTGTGACCAAGAAGGGGCAGATGACGCGCTACCGGCTGACTGATGGCACGTACATCACTGGCAACAAGCAGTACGTTTCCCCAACCAAGCCGAAGCTGGTCAAGCAGGTCAAGGCCAAGACGCGGGTCCGCGTGTACCAGGACGTGAACTTAAACAAGGTGGTCAAGACGTACCAACCGGGCCAAGTGATCAAGGTCAACGGCTGGAACCACTCCCGCGGCGACGTCCACCACGTGTCTGGCGTCAAGCGCTACAAGGTAGCGGGTGGCTACATTACCGCTAATAGTAAGTACGTGAAGGTTGTCAAATAAGGGGTTCTAAAATATCTGTTGTTGGTAATCAACTTAATTGGTTACTGGCAGCGGATATTTTTGTATACTGTATAGAGTAAAAATGGGTACAAAAAAGGGATATAGTCGCAGATCTATGTCCATCCACTACCACATTTCAAGAGAAAGAA
>NZ_RHOB01000039.1 GCF_003946085.1 Levilactobacillus angrenensis
TCACAAAAGGTTTCGATTTTAATTCGTTCGGAATAGGTTATACTAGACAAAAGATCAGCTCCTAAAAGATGGGTTTGTGGTAAACACCATTTTAAAGGAAGCTGATCTTTTTTGTCCGAACAGCGTTCGGATTAATTTTACAATCTACCTTTTAATTAAAATCCATTGACTTTGTTTTAGAATGATTCTAAACTGTAATTGGATCATTTTTGTAAGTAGACTCACCTCATTGTTTTTCACCAATCTATTAGGAGGCTATATTTTTTATGTCGAAGACAAAAGTTATTGTTGTTGGTGCATCGCACGGCGGCCATCAGTCAGTTCTGGAACTTACTCACAAATACTCAGACCTAGATATTAAACTATTCGAAGCAGGAGATTTTATTTCTTTCATGTCCTGTGGTATGGAACTATATTTAGAAAACAGCGTAACGAATGTTAATGATGTCCGTAATTTTAAACCTGCAGATCTCGAAAAACTTGGGACAGAAGTATACGCCAATCATGAAGTGACAAAAATAAATCCAGAGAATAAGCAAGTTATCATAAAAGACTTAAAATCCGGTAAAATACAGAGCTATGACTATGATAAATTAATTTTAAGCTCAGGCGTCACTCCAAACAATTTACCAGTTCCTGGTCATGAACTAAAAAACGTTTATTCAATGCGCGGCAAGGATTGGGCAGAGAAGATCAAAGCAAAATTATCTGACCCAAATGTCAAAAATATTACTGTTATTGGCGCGGGTTACATTGGGATTGAAGCTGCCGAGGCCAGCATCAAAGCTGGCAAAAATGTTACATTAATCGATATGATTAATCGGCCTTTGGGTAACTATCTAGATACTGAATTAACAGATATCTTATCAAAAGAATTGACCAACAAGGGAGTTCAAGTTGTCACTGGTGCTAAGATCGAAAGCTATGAAGGTCTTGAAGCAGTTTCTGCTGTTAAGACAAGCGATGCAGAATATCCGAGTGACTTGATAATTCAAGCTGCTGGAGTAAAGCCTAATACTGATTGGTTAAGGGGAACGGTTGAACTAGATAAGCGCGGGTGGATTAAAACTGACAAATATTTGAGAACTAATCTGCCTGATGTCTACGCCATAGGTGATGCGGTATTGGCCTATTCAATTCCTGCCCAGAAGGACATGCCGATAGCTTTAGCCACGGTTGCCCGGCGCGAAGCCCGTTATGTAGCGGAACACATCTTTGAGAACACACCATCTATACCATTTTCAGGAGTAGTTGGCTCATCAGCATTAAGTGTTTTCGACTATCACTTTGCCACATCAGGTCTGAATATGACCACAGCCCAAAAGGCCGATATTGAAATTCACACATCCTTTTACAAAGACACTTTGCGTCCAGCTTATGTTCCTATGGAGAAGGGAAATACAGAGGTCTACGTAGAGCTAGATTACAATCCAAACACTCATCAACTATTAGGTGGTGCTGTATTGTCAACTTATGATATCACTGCCCAAGGTAATGTTATTTCATTAGCCATCCAACAAGGATTAAAATTGGAAGATTTGGCCGAAGCTGACTTTTTCTTCCAACCAGGCTTTGACCGACAGTGGAGCCTATTGAATTTAGCAGCCCAACATGCTCTTGGTGAACTTGAGTTTACAAAATAAAAAATTTTAAAGATCACTTACAGCTTGCTGTTTACAATCTATCATGAAACCTTTTACGGATCGGCTGCAAGACATTGCCCAAAGTATGAAGGATAGCAGCCAGCGAATTGAACGGTTGTTTGATTCGCAAACTACCCTACGTGAAGACTTTATTGCTAGTAGAAGTGAGCATAAGGTTATCAACGAACGCCTAGACAATGTTGAAGGCGATGTACGTGAACTCAAAAGTAAATAGTGCTAGGATTAAGTTAATCCTTCAAGATTGACACAACCAAATGACCACTCATCTCATTACGAGGTGGGTGGCCTTTTTTGTGTACATTCTGCTTCATTTAAACGGACAAGTATACGTCTAAAAAGTGAACGTGTCGTCTGAGAGAATAGGAGACTAATCTCCTATTCTCCTTTTTGGTTTATCATTCGAATTATATTTTCACGGTCACGGACATCTACATTTTTCTCTAGATAAATATTTGCCATCTCACGAACGAGATCATACATTTTCACATCTGTTACGTAAGAAATTGTTTTTACTAATTCGTAAACTGGAGGATCAACCTTCAGTGTCTTCCGCTGATAGCTCTTATATTTAGAAGCGTCTAAATCTCTTGAAACGTTAGCTTTTTTTTGAATGGTAACCTGCTGATTATTATTTCGCTTGATCAAAGCCACTGACAGTCATCGCCTTTCCTTTGCTTGTAAGCTTGTTACCAGTTATAAACTGATGAGCATAAGTGAAATTTTCTATATCTCCTGTATTTTCAAAGGACTTGATTCTTAATTCCAGTTCAGAGAATATATCAGCAAATAGTCCCCAAACGCGCTTGTCATGGTAATCTTCAAACTGAATTCCCTGAGCTGCATACCACTCCAATCTCGCATGGTTATTTACAATATTATTGAATACATTGTCTTTTCCAAAATATTCAATTGTTTCTTTTACGATTCTTTGATGAAGCGGACGTTTAGCCTGTAGCAAGACTGGAAGTATTCCGGCAACTTGAAAATGAACTTTATCCCCAAAATCGTCTGCTAATGTTTGAAGATATGTTAAGACAAGACGTTTAGACCCATCGAAAGCAAATTGTTGTGTTTCCTGAATAACGATAATGTAATCAGCACATACCATGGCGTTGTCAACTTTAATATCTGTCGAAGGAGGAACGTCGATAAATATGTAGTCGTATCTATCTTTTATTTTGTTTACTAGCTTGCTAAGATAAAAAGTTCGATCACTTATACTGGAAAATTTATTATCAAGGAAATCTCCAAATTTTCTTGTGTCGTAATCGGAGCCAATTAAATCCAAGTTATCAGAAAGAGAAACAATCCCTTTTTCTAAGGAACCATCTTCTATACAGCTCATGAATGATTGATTAAATGTCAAAACTTGAAATGTTTTAGCTAAGAACTGTGTTGCATTTCCCTGCAAATCGGTATCTATAACTAAAACTTTTTTGTTGTAAAATGAAGAGGCAACAACAGCTTCCATGACAGTATCGGTTGTTTTTCCAACGCCGCCCTTTTGCTGAGCGTTTACAATAACATATCCCATTTGGACACCTCACTTATGTATTTAATGCAATAGTACACTTTTACATTAAATAAAACAAATTAAGGAGACTAGTGTACTAGTGTACTAATCTCCTTGTCTCCTTATACACTAAGAGATTAGGAGATAAAAGCATAAAGCTGTTAAATATAGACCTGTTTTTGTATAAAAGGGGCACTAGTACACTAGTCTCCTTGTCTCCTTTTATCCTAGTGTACTAGTCTCCTTTTAAACATTTTGAAAAAGGAGACTTTTACGATTTGCCTTTACAATTGGCATAAAAGCGTCTATTATTAGTTGTGCAATTAAAACAGAACATAAAAAAACACCCACCAACTGGAATTGGTGAGCGCCACACATAAAAGTCATATTGTTTAACGACTATTATAACATGGCCGGTGCGATTTTTAAAGCCCTAGGGGACAAGCTGGGGTCTAAATCCAAGGGGACACGTTTGCCAGGGCGACTTCAATAAGTCTGGCTATACCACAACAAGGTCATCTGTACGGCTGGGTGGTGAATGGTGAGCGCGACCATTAACGGCGCGGGTGGTAAAATGAAGCTTCGGCTTGGTGCCATTGATTAGTTGGTGATCGAACAAAAATAAATACGTATCATCAACGCCTACTAGGGCGTTTTTTAGTAGGCTAAACCGAAAACGTAGGTTTATAATGAGTGGTGGTAGCAATACCGCAATTGTACAGACAAGCGACGGGCGTTAACGACCGACGAACTAAGGGGAAACTTTTAGTTAGCAGAATTGTACTCTGGTTCAGTTATTTCAAATAGCTGTTTCCAGGGAACAATTCTGCGCTCAAAACGTCACTCCCTCTAAACTGAATGGAAAACCGTAACCCGTCAAGACAAATATAAAGAAAAAAGAAAGTTGGTGGAATTGTTGGAATGTAAGGATTACATTGTTCCATTGAATCCAGATGTGATCGTTAAGAAGACAATCTATCGGAGTTCTGCAAGAATTACTGATCGACAAAGGAACCAAGTGAAGAGAGTTTTGCGTAGTCAAGGGTATCAGGGAAGAATTAGTAGTATTCGATACACTCGGGTAAATTACAAGTATTCCTTTAAAGTATCCGTGAAGTATCAGGGGAGTGTCGGTAAGTTTTTGGTTAATACAAAGAATGAGACAGTTGAATTTAAGGGAATGGTCTAGGAGTAATACCAGTAAATTTCACAAAATTTCTTTCCCCAATTAAAGTCAATCTGCGACCTATACCACTTCTTTTTTGGACAAGTTCACAATCAAAAAATAACGGAATGTGGAAGTACCGCGGTGAATGTGGGTTACTTGGGATAAGCCGCCTTATGTGAAGTAGAAATTGGTATACTAAAAAAGGCTCCCGGTTTAACACTGGAGGCCTTTTTTCTAGGTTACATATTTTGAGGATGAATGTTTTTATCTTCGTAGCTTTTACTTGGGTGCTGTAACATGATGAATACTGCTTGGTTTTTGGTGCCGTACCCCGCAACAGATGCGTCGCTTCGTTGGTATTATCTTAAATGCTAAGTACCGAGTTGAGAAGGATCATAAAGATATTGGCGTCATAATCCCACTGGACGACGAAGAACTTAAATTTTTAATGACTAAAGCCTTGAGACGTTACTTTAACGCCCTAAGAAGCAATGAGAAGCACATCAAGAACGTGGAAAACTACCTGTATGGCACCATGCAAAATCTATTTGGTGTTTGGTGGAATAAACAAGCGGCTAGAGAATACGCGGCCAAACACCCCGAAGAAGAAAAGCCGGCCGACAACGACAACAGTGGGTTGTACTACTAGTCCTAAAAGGCTACAAAATCCTTTCTAAGCAGTTTTAAGACTTACTGACCCTTTATACTTAAGTTAGATTTAAATGGATTAAACAGAAGAATAGGGGCTTTTAAATGAGCGCCAGAGCTAACCAGCGCAAAAGTTCAGCCTTTAGATCAATGCCAACCTCAAGTGGCCTGAGGCCAGGTTTTTATCCGTTGATCAGGTACTCAAAAGGTAGTATAATGGTAGTAGCAGATGAAAGGAGATGAGACCATCATGGCAGTTAAGGAAAAGAAACGGGTCCAAGTCAAGATTGATAAAGATTTGGCCGATGATACCGAAGCAGTTTTAAGCGAATTGGGCTTAAATCCAACCACGGCCATTAACATGTTTTACAAGCGGATTGTTGCTAATGGTGCTTTACCTTTTAATGTGTCTTTAAGCGAAGAAGAAAGAGCTAATTTACGCTTTTTAAAGGCGACCGAAGGGACACCAGTCACCGAGTTCAAAGACGCTAAAGAGGTCGCTGATTGGCTCAACGATCCAGATGAGGACTAATGACTTAGTCAGCCTATACGTTAGTTTTGTAGAAACTAACGGTGGCAAGTCTCGGCCAGTTTTAATTCGTCGGGTATCAG
>NZ_RHOB01000004.1 GCF_003946085.1 Levilactobacillus angrenensis
TTAATGTTTATAACGAGAAGTCTCTGAAGCGGATCCACCGAGGGTTCAAAGGACTCCAGGACACCTTGAAAGCATCATTTATTTAAGTTAGATACATATTATATGTACGAAGGCATTTCATTTACACAAGATTCTTGACGCTACCAATATGTTTGTACATCCCCAAGGATACCAACTTTCGGTTAAGCTTGTGGTAATCGGTAAAACTAAACGCGTTGCTGGACATCATGGCATTCCATAAACGGTTGGCATCTGAGTTTGACCCGTTGAGTGATTCCGGCGAAACAACAATAATTACTGGATCTGGAACACTGCTTGCATAATATCCCATATCTAAGCTCGCTGGATTGTAAGTCAGACGATTTTGATTGTTCTTGACCAAATGGACTGCCACCTTGGCATTTCCATCTTTAAACATATGACTTAGGCCCATCTGCTCTACATACTTTTGGGCCAATCTATTCGCCTGATTTTTCAGCTTTTCAGGGAATAAGAAATGCGTTACAGCATCATTTGCTTTAAACGACATTCCTTTTCCATGCCCATCCATCACATTATTGAGTCTGAGGTATTCCGCATTTACAACTAAAACATTTCCACCATTGTAGTAATCTGAATAATCATTGAAGTTTAAATGCCCGGAGCTTTCTGCACTATTATAACCAGCATAATTCGAAATTAAACCGTGATGCTTAGATGTCCATTCCACTAGCTTATAGGTTTGCTTATCTTCCGTATCCTGCTCCTCACTAGTAATATTCATGGAAAGACTTGGGCTATAACGTTCTTGTAATTTTGACCAAGTTGAAACTTGGCCCTTGATTTCTTGATTTGTAATTAACTGTTGTCCCAAAATTTATTTTTTATATTATTTTCGCCAGAAATTAACGTTTAGAAACAGGCCCTAACAACAATCATTAACTGAGCAATAAACGTGCCCCAGTACCGGTCAATTGACCTGGTGCTGAGGCACATTTGTTAACTTAGTCTTCTGGCTTCACAGCCCAGGCATCAACCGTAAAATGTTGACCGTCAGTCGTCGTCATGATTGTCACACTAGCAGTTGCCAACAGACCCTTCTGCCGAATGGCGTCAAGCGGCGTCCCGCGTAATGTCTCCAACAGACTGGTCAATAGCAAGCCGTGACTGGCAACCAAGATGTTGGCCGTCGTGGGTTGTTCGTGGCTGATTTGCCGCAGTGCTTGTCGACCACGAGTCGCCACATCGGCATACGTTTCGGCGTGTAGCCGTTCTCCGGAAAAGCGTGCTGGATGGTCAAAATAATCGGCATATTCCGGTTCGTTCACGTGACTGGCAATTGGCGTGCCGTCCCAGTCGCCCAGCGCCATTTCCCGCAGTAAGGGGGTGACCATTACTGCTGGCACCGGATGCGCATTTTCCGCTAAAATCAGTTGGGCCGTGGTCTGTGCCCGTTGCTGAGGCGACACATAGGCTGCATCAAAGGCCACTTGGCGGAGGTACTGTCCCAGACGTTGGGCGGATTGGCGACCAGCCGTCGTCAGTGGTGAGTCGACCCCACCACCATTGAAGGTATTGGCCTGATTATTTTGGGTCGCTCCGTGACGTACAAAGTAAACTTTCATTGTTTTTCTCCTATCGTAAAATCAATTCCGCCGCGACCGGCACGTGAGCCACCTGCCGACTTGCGGCCAGGTGAAAGGCCGCCGCCCCCACCTGTTGGAAGTGGTGATCGATGGTTGGCAACCCCAGCAATCGACCGGACAATTGGTTCTCCTGGCCCATCAATGGGGGTACCGTCAGCTGGTGATCTACGTAAAACTGCCGTATCCCTGCCGCAATATCGTCACCGTTACTAAAGATAAAATCCGGTTGACTGGCCTGCGTCGTCCACGTTTGTGCCGCTTGGTATCCGTCCGCAAAGGTCGTGACCCCCAGTGCCACTAAATCTGCTGCCGGGGCATGGCCAAAGGTCGTGGCGTACGTGGCCAGCGTCAGTCGGGTGGTCGCACTTAATTTATCCGAACGGCTAAAAGTCAGTCCAATGTGTCGGTAGCCTTGTGCTTGAATCCAGTGAAAGGCCGCCTGGTAAGCCGTGGCTCGCTGTGAATAGGCCGCAGCCAGGGGATAATCACCGGGGTCTTCACAGCAGATGATGGGGCCATATTTCCGGGCGGCAGCGAGTTCTGATAACGGAATCGCGCGCGAAGTAAAAATCAGTGCATCAAAGGCTTTACGGTGAAGCTGTTCCAGATAACCGCGCTCCAGGTCGGCATCGTATTTAGACTGTAGCAGGACCACGTTATAATCCGCCGCGAAGGCTGCCGTGAGAATCCCGTTGAACACCTGGGTGAAGTACGGGTGATTGAGGTGCGGGACCACCACGCCCACGTTGGCGGTACGTCCCTGACTCAGGTCCCGGGCAATGTCATTGGGCACGTAGTCCAGTTGGGCAATCACCGCTTGAATTTTAGCCGCAGCCTTCGCAGAAACGTAGCCACTGTGATTGATTGCTCGTGAAACGGTCGCCGGCGAATAACCGGCTAATTTAGCGACCTCTCTGATGGTTGTCACGGTCCACCCTCCTTTGTCAGGCTAATCTCGCGTTAGTAAATGCGTCAGCCCGTAAGCCACGCCATTTTCGTCATTGGTCTTGGTCACGTACCGCCCGGCAGCTTGAATCTCCAGGGCGGCATTGCCCATGACGATGGGCAGCCCGACTACTTGCAGCATCGGCAGGTCATTGTGACCATCCCCAAACGCCGCTGTCTCTGAAGCCTGAATCTTGCGCTGCTCCAAGATAGCCGCGATGCCCCGCGACTTTTGCGCCCGTTCGCTGGTGATTTCCAGATATTCTTGCCCCGACTGCTTGATGCTGACCGGCAGCTTCAGTTGCGTTAGTGCGTGTTGTAAGTTCACCATAACCGTTGTGTCGCCGACAATCAACATAATTTTCAAGAGTTGCTGTGTCTGGGCCAAAGTGGCTAAGCTAGTGCGCATCACCACGGGACTTTGGTGAGTCAACACTTGCTCATGCAAAATGCCGGCGTCCACGTGCTGCGTATACCAGGTCGTCTGGTCATACACACTGACACTCACACTGGGAAAGTCTCGTTCAATCGTCGTCAGTAAGGCGACACTGGCCGCCTTGGGCAAGGCCTGTTTCAACAGGGCCTGCCCATCGTGCGGCTGAAAGATCAAGCCACCGTTAAAGGCAATCTGCGGCGCTGTTAACCCCAATTGGCCAATCGCTTGCGCCATCTCCAAGGGGGCTCGCGCCGACACTAAGGTCACCGGCACTGGGCTTTGCTTCACGGCCGCAATCGTTGTGGCACTCAGTTCACCACGGCTATTTAACAAGGTTCCATCCATATCAGAAAAAATGTGTTTAATCATGAGAAAACTCCTCTCATCTTTTGAATACCCTTAGCATACCGTATGGAACGCGTTCCATAGCAAGCAAAACTTTTAGCGACTAGCGACTTGCTAGAGCCAAAACGGCGCCTGAAGCCAAAAAGAGGACCCAGGAAATCATCCCGGTCCTCCTACTGTTTAAGATTTAATGATCAGTCAACTTAAAGATCGGCACGTCCGGTACCCCACCGCCACCATTACCGTTGTCATTAGTTGGGTTGGTCCGTCGCGGTTCTTGGCGTTCTTTTTCGCGTTGGACCTGGGCCGCCGTCTTCAAGTTCTTGCGTTCCCAGGTGAGCAAAATACGGTCCATATATTTCAAACTGTACGCCTGGCTTAAGACGGCTTCCTTTAAGGCCAATTGAATCAGCTCGGGCCGGTAGTGGTCTTGATCCAGCCACTGGGTGATGCTTTCCATTTCCAGTGGTGATAGCGGCCGGCCAAATTCCGTTTCAATCTGGTTGAACACGGCGGAGCGGTCATTACTGACCGTCGCTTTGGCCTCCTGATGTGTCTCCTGCACGGCTAGTTGACTAAGCTTCTCCGTCAATAAGCGGAAGTCGTAGGCGTCTTGCTTTTGGCCCTGACTATCGGTCACCGTGGTAATCGTCATTAACTTATTGGTAATCAATTCATGTAATAGCTGATAGACTTTTTGCTTGTCCCAGCCCAAATGAGCCGCGATCTCATCGGCGTTGGGCAGTTGACGGCCGCGGTCCATGTAGCGCCGCAATTGAAAGTAGACCAGCAGTTGGTCGGTCGTCATCCCCACCTCGCGAAAATGGTCGAGCAGGTAGTTAGCCACGCTGGTCTGCCCCGCCTGCACGTAACGTTGGATAAAGTCATCCATGGTGAAAGCCTCCTGATTTGAATGAAAACGACCGAACCCAGTGCTGGCGGTCCGATCGTCATAAACGTGTTTAATCTGTTGTCATAAATGTTTGGAGCCGCGCCAGCGCTTCTTTCAACGAAGCCAAATCTGTCGCGTAGCTCAAGCGAATGTGGTTGGGTAAGCCAAAGGCCGTGCCCGTCACCACCGCCACGTGAGCCTGGTCCAAGACGGCTGCCACAAAATCTTCCGTCGTGGTCAAGCCCTTTAACCGCATGGCCGCGTGCACATCGGGGAACAGGTAGAACGCCCCCTGCGGCTTATGCGCCAACTGGAAGCCCGGCAAGGCTGTCACCAGCGGGTAAATGGTGTCCAGCCGTTGCTGAAACGCCGTGCGCATCTGTTCGACCGGTGCCTGGTCCCCCGTTAAGGCAGCTAATGCGGCGGCTTGACTAACCGCTGCCGCATTTCCGGTCACGTGCGATAACACCGTCGTTAGTGCGTTCATGATGGGGCGCGGTCCCACGGCATAACCGATCCGCCAGCCGGTCATCGCGTAAGTCTTCGAGACCCCGTTGACCAGGACGGTGTGGGCCGCAATGTCTTCGCCCAGCGTCAGCATGGACGTGGCCGGTCGCTGACCTGCATAGATCAAGTCACCGTAAATCTCATCCGCCACGATCAGCAGGTCATGACTGACGGCCCACTCGCCGATAGCCCGCAACTCAGCTGGGGTATACACCAAGCCGCTGGGGTTTTGGGGCGAGTTCAAGATAATGGCCTTGGTGGCCGGGGTCACGGCAGCTTCTAGTTGTGCTGGGGTGACCTTTAAGCTAGCCGTTGGTGCTACTTCGATGGGCACACCGCCGGCTAATTTGACCTGTTCGCTGTAACTGACCCAGTAAGGCGCCGGTAGTAACACGGCATCCCCCGGGTTCAACACCACCTGACACAGGGCGTAGAGTGCTAATTTGGCACCCGTCGTCACGACGACTTGGTCCGCGGTAACCGTCACGTGTTGGGTCGCTGCCAAATGGTCGGCGACTGCTTGACGCAACGGCAAGATGCCCGCCGTCGCCGTGTAACCATCGACCTGGTTGGCCCGAATCGCCGCCACGGTGGCGTCCTTAATAGCGGTCGGCGTCGGAAAATCCGGCTGCCCGACACTCAAGTTGATCACGTCGACCCCCGCATCTCTTAACTCTTGGGCCCGTTGCCCGGTCTTTAAGGTCGCGGAAGGTTGAACGGCTAATGCCCGTTTCGAAAGTTGCATCGTTACCCTGCCTCCAGTCGTTAAATGTTGGAAATTTGTTGCAGCATCTTACCCGTGCTGTATTGGTAGGTCACGTAGCACAGTTTACCACTGCGATTCAAATAGCTGACTTGCCAAGCAGGCTTACCGTTGAACACGCACAGTGCCGCGGATAAAACCTTCTTGGGATTCTTTTGCCAGACCCGTTGGAGCACCGTGTTGCGGGACAAACCGTCCGTTTGCTTCAAGACAGTGACGTTATTGCCAGTCTTGGGCACGATGGCGTAGACCGCTTGCTTAGCCTTGTTCTTCCCCGCCACGGTGTAGTAGGTCGTATCTAAGTTGGTCCAGTAAAAATTACTGGTACTGGTCAAATGACCCGATTTTTTAGCGACGGCTTCCGCGTGAGCTTGGTTTTGGGTCAGGGGTTTCGTGGCCTTATTGACCATCACCGCCGCACTGATCAGAATCACCAAGATCACCAGTAGCACGCTCAGCAAGACCCAATGACGCGGCCGCTGACGTCGTTGATACTGTTGTCTCATCAATTTCCATCGGTCTCCCTTGTCGAATTTCAATCTTTTCCAATTATATCAGACTTCGGGGGGTGTCACCGAATCGTCCGTCTTTTTTTCAAAAAAATTAACTAATCCTTGAGCAATCGCACTGGTGTCCCCGGTCGTCTGTGGCAGGTCATCCGGTAAGGCCCGCAAGATGCTTTGGCCGTAGTGCCGTTCGATCAAGCGTTGGTCCAAGATCACAATGGCCCCGCGATCGTGCGGTGTCCGAATCAACCGACCGATACCCTGCCGCAATTTCAACGTCGCCGCGGGCAAGGCCGCACTGTAAAACGGATTCTTCCCCGCCGCTTCTAAGCGCGCGTAATTGGCCTTGACGAAGACGCGGTCCGGTGAATCAAATGGCAGCCGCGTGACGATCAGTAACTCCAGCTGTTCGGCGGGCAGGTCAATGCCCTCCCAGAAGCTGGCCGCCCCCAGTAAAATAGCGCCGTGGCTGGTCGCAAAGCGTTTGGCAATGCGTTCCCGACTGCCACTGATGCCCTGCGCAAAGATTTCACGCTGCGCAAATTCGGGTTGGGCACACAATTTTTGATAGACCTGTTCGATCACGGCTAACGAGTTGAACAGGACCAGCGTCTGCTTATTGACCGCCCCGGCGATCTGACTGATGGCCGCGGCCAAGTAGGTCACGTAATCCGCGGGCGCAACTCGACTGAGATTCGGCCCGGCATCGCTGATGAACAGCTCGGCTTGCTGGGCGTAATCAAAGCTGGACCGCATTCGGTGCGTCGCCGTTTGGTCACGGTCCAAATCGAATTGGTCCAAGACGTACTGCGAGCGGCCGGAAGAAAATAACGTGGCCCCAGTCAGCAACACCGGCTGAAAGCCCGCGTACAAGTGGTTGCGCAAGAAGCCCTCGGTCGCCAGCAAGCCACTCGCCAGCTGGAGACTGTTGCGGTCGCCGACGTGGTTGATGGTCAGCCAAAAGAGACTGGCAGGTGCCTGGTCAACGACTTGCCGTAAAATAGTCAACAGTTGACTCATTTGGTCATCAAATAAGTGAATCCGGGTATCAACTTGCTCGAACAGGTAGCGTTCGGAAGCGGCAAACCGGTCGGCCTGGCTATCGAACCGTTGGCGCAAGGCACTGAGTTCGGCTAACAGGTCGTCAGTCGCGGTCGTCGCCTGAGCCACGGCATCCCCGCGGTCCAGTTCAGCCGCCAGGTCCGCCGCCGGAATCAGCTCTTCAATGATTTGGTTATGATTGTTGGGCCGCTTGCTGGCTAAGAACCGCAAGAACAGCTGACTGACCAAGGCGTCCAGTTGGGTCTCCAACGTTTGACTCGCCGCCAAGATGCGGTGTAGGGTCGTCACGGCCGCGGTGTCATTGGCAAAAAGACTCAACAGGCTCGGTCCGGTTTCGCGGCCGATATCGCGCTGCACGTGATGCAGTTCGTTGATCAGCTGCGCAAATTTGACCTGGGTCCGCCGTTGCTTGAGCGTGCTATCCGGCAGGTGCTGGGCTTCGTCGATCACCAGGTACGGCCGATGGAGCCGTTCACCGAGGTCGAGGGCGTGCTCGCTTAGATAAGCGTGGTTGACGATGACCATTTGGGCCGTTTCCAGCCGTTGGTCACGTCGCCGCAAGAAGTCATCCGCATAAAACGGATTGTCGGCGGTCACTGCCCCTTCGTGCATGATTTCTTGGAAATACGGTGCCCGGTAAGTCGCCAAATGCAGTTCATCCAAGTCTCCCGTCGTGGTCATGGTCAGCCAGACCAGCAAGCGTAACTTCAACAGTTGCGTCTGCTTAGACGTTTCGGCCACCTTGAGCGTCGTCGCAAAACGCTGGAGGTCCAGGTAATGGCGACTGCCCTTGACTAGGACCGCGTTGACCGGAAACGGCACGATGGCATTTAACAGCGGCATTGTCTGTTCCAGCAACTGCTCTTGCAGCAGCGTCGTCGCCGTACTGATGACCACGGGCCGCCCCGTTTGGCCCAAATAGGCCATGGGTAACGTGTAACCCAGGCTCTTACCAATACCGGTCGGCGCCTCGACGATCATCTGCTTGACGGGATGCTGGTCAGCATGCGCGTAGTTGTTGTAAATATAGTTCATCATCTTGGCTTGTTCCGGCCGCCATTCCAGGTTGTCCGGCATCAATTTTTGCTTTTGTTTCTTGGTCTTGGGATACTTGCTGGGGGCCGCTAACGTGGTCGTCGGCGTCTCCCCTGGTTTACGCAAGGCCAGGCCGTTCTTGATGTACAAGTAGTCTGGAAGCTTGCGCGGCTGTTGCTCATTTAGCCGGCGAGCCACGTCAAAAAGAGCCGCCGTTTGGAGCGGTAGATCTGGGTGTAAGTCGATCATCTTCTGTAGCGTGACTTGCGGTAAGGCCCGCAGTCGCCGGAACAGGAAAATAAACAATTCCGCCGTGGCACTGGCATCACTGTCCGCGGAGTGTGGATTGTCGTGTTCAATGTTGAAGTACCCACTCAAATCCCGTAGCCGAAAGCTCGGTGACGTGGGCAAAAGAATTTGACTCAAAGACACCGTGTCCAACGCCTCAATCGTGAGTTCAGGGTACCCGACCCGACTAAATTCCGCGTTGATAAACGGCAGGTCAAAATTGACGTTGTGGGCCACAAATACCGTATTGGTCAACAGACTATACAGGGTCCCGGCAACGTCATCAAAGAGCGGCGCGTGCCGGACTCGTTGATTGGAGATTCCCGTCAGTCGCGTAATGCCTGCGGGAATCTCGCGTAACGGATTCACGTCCGTTGCGAAGTGATTAATAATTTGATTATGCTGGACGAAGACGCACCCAATCTGGATAATGCGGTCGCCATCTGTCACACTGGTTCCGGTGGTCTCAATATCGACCACCGCGTAAACCGTGTCTTTATCCATAATATGCTCACCAATTTCTGCACAATTGCGATAATAACTGGCACTATGATACACCACTTGGCCCGCTAACGCTACGCCTGAGTAGCTGGACTGACCGCTTTTTTTACGACGGCATTGGTCGGATGGGCTGGTAAGGTCTTGATTGGACCAGCACCGGCAGAAAATTTTACGCAGAAACATTTACCATCGCAATTCCGGTCTAGTATGATAGTTAGGTTGTCCTTGACTGAGGTGCTGACAATTAATCGTGTTAGCCGCCTGACCGTTCACTGGAGATGATTGGGAACGTGGTGAGCGGAGTGAGTCAAAGGGCAGTCTCACAGCCTCGCTTTGAGCCGAAGGGCCGCGTCCCAGAGATGCCAGTTCTCGTAGCCATTGATTACCGCTATGCTTGCCCGACAAAGCTGACCGTCAACACCAATTTTGCCGGAGGAGGCCAGTGATGTAGCCAGCTGTGTCGACCCAGTTAGCTGGCGTTGTTTGCCAGGTTACTGGGTGGGGCGACTTCAGAGACACGCGCATTTGGCGTGGCTTTGAAGCGAACCGGAAGCCCGCTCTTCGGCTGGAGGTGTCCCCCATAGCAGGCGGAATCTCTGGCAGCCGCAGGCACTGGCTTGGTCAGTGTCTGGTTAGCGAACGGTCCGGCGGCCAGCAACCACACCTCTAGATTGTTTAGTCAATTATCACCGACTTTCTATAGAAAGGGTTAATTTTTGCGGGAATCCGGGATTTTAAAGGTCAAAGCTAGCGCAACGCCAATCAGTAGAGTATGATATTTTTTGGTAAGTAAAATTCGACAAGGAAAGTGAGCGAGGAGACTTGGGTCAAACGGCAAGCGGCAAAAGTAACGCGAAAATCATTCTTATTGGGGATCACAGCGTGGTGTATGGCCAACCAGCCATCGCGTTGCCCCTGCCGTCAGTGACGACGCGCGTGGTCATGGCACCCGCAGCCAGTGGCCAACGGATCTCTAGCCGCTACTTTGACGGCCCCGTTGCGCAAATGGGCCAAAACCTGGCGGGCGTGGCCGCGCTCATTGCCACGCTGTTAAATCGTTTTGACGCCCAGGAGACCCCGTTTGCCATGACCATCACCAGTGAGCTGCCGGCCGAACGGGGGATGGGTTCCTCAGCCGCTGTCGCCGTCGCCATTACCCGGGCCATGTACCACTTCTTTGACCGGCCACTGACGCGCGACCTATTGCTGGAGACGGCGGCCATCGCTGAAAAAATCACGCATGGCAACCCTAGCGGCATTGACGCCGCCACCGTCAGCTCCGACGTTCCCATCTGGTTCGTACCGCACCAAGAAACGCTCCAGATTCCCTTTACCCTCCAAGGCTACCTGGTCATTGCCGACAGTGGCATCAAGGGTCAAACGGGCCAAGCCGTGGCGGCCGTGGCTCGGCGCAAGATGGCCTTTCCGCAAGAAACGACCCAACAGATTCAACGTCTCGGTGAGCTGAGCCATCAGGCGCGGATTGCCCTGGCCGCTCCCGACCTGATGCATTTGGGTCAGATCATGAGTGACGCGCAGGACCAATTACGTGGGCTGGGCGTGAGTTCTCAAGAACTGGACCAATTGACCCAAGTTGCCCGGCAAAATGGCGCCTTGGGGGCCAAATTGACCGGTGGTGGCATGGGCGGCTGTTTGATCGCCCTGTGTCCTGACCTGGCAACGACGCACCACGTCGAAGCCAGCCTGCGCGCTGCCGGTGCCACCCAAACCTGGACCGAAGCTTTTAACTTAGAGGAGGATCCCCAATGACAGCCGTGACTGCACGCGCCCATACGAATATTGCCCTGGTCAAGTATTGGGGTAAGGCCGATACCGACCTGATCATTCCCCAGACCAGCAGTTTATCGCTAACACTGGACCAATTTTATACGGACACGACCGTTGCCTTTGATGCGACGCTGACCACCGACACCGTGACGCTGGACGACACGCGTTTGAGCACGACCGCCAGCCAAAAGGTCCACCGGTTTTTGGACCTGGTCCGTCAGCGCAGTGGTGAAACCCGGTTTGCGTCAGTCACCTCGACCAACCACGTGCCCACCGCGGCCGGCTTAGCCTCTTCCGCTTCGGCATTTGCGGCGTTGGCAGGAGCAGCTAGTCGCGCAGCGGGGCTGGACTTATCACGGGCTGACCTGTCACGGTTGGCTCGCCGGGGGTCTGGTTCAGCGACCCGCTCCATCTTTGGTGGCTTCGTCGAATGGCAAGCCGGCCATGATGACCAGACCTCGGTGGCCGTGCCGTTTCAAGAACACGTCGACTGGCCGATCGCCATGGTGGCGTTGTTACTAGACCCACACCACAAGAAAATCAGCTCCCGGCAAGGTATGCAAAGCAGCGTGACCACGTCGCCCTACTACCCGGCTTGGAAGCAAGTCGTCGCCGCCGATCTAGCCGCCATCAAGCCCGCCATTTTGGCCCAGGACTTCACCGCGACCGGCGAGATTTTAGAAGCCAACGCCATGCGGATGCACGCCCTCACGTTGAGTGCCAATCCGCCATACAGTTACTTCAACGGTGACACCCTGACGGCCATGCAGACGGTCCGCCATCTTCGTGAGGCTGGCGTGGCCAGTTACTACACGTTAGACGCGGGGCCGAACTTAAAAGTCTTTTGTCAAACGCCCGACCTGCCTGCCGTCACGACGCAACTGGCTGCCCAATTTGGCGCCAATCGTGTCGTGGTCGCCCATCCCGGTCCCGGCATTCAGTTTCTGTAGGTCCCTGTGACCTGTACATAGTGGTTGCCTGACAATCACACTATCATTCACGCTAAACGTAAGCGAAACAAGAAGGGACCTGATTTATTGATTTCCGCGCAAGCACCCGGAAAACTTTACATTGCCGGTGAGTATGCCGTGGTCGAACCCGGTTACCCGGCAATTATTGTTGCCCTCAACCAGTTTGTGACCGTGACCATCACCCCCAGCCAAGACTACGGGCGGATCGCGTCCAAGCAGTACCAAGAAAATTCACTGTACTGGCAACGCCAAGGAACGGAATTGGTTTTTGACAACCGTGACAATCCCTTCCACTACATTCTTTCGGCCATTCGCTTGACCGAACAATACGCCCAAGCCCTGGGCAAGCCACTGGCCATTTATCACCTGAACGTGAACAGCGACCTCGATAGTGCCGATGGGAAAAAATACGGCCTCGGCTCTTCAGCCGCTGTCACCGTCGCTACTGTCAAGGCTTTGTGCCAGTTCTACGACATTAAAATGAGCAAGGACCGCCTCTTTAAATTAGCGGCCATTGCCCACTTAGACGTCCAAGGCAACGGGTCGCTGGGCGACATTGCGGCTTCCGTTTACGGCGGCTGGATTGCCTACCAGGCCTTTGACCGCGACTGGCTAGCTTCGGCACGGCGAGAATTATCCCTGACCGAACTGCTGGATGCCGACTGGCCGGGCTTACAAATTGAACTGTTAACCCCCCCAGAGTCGTTGCGCTTGATGATTGGCTGGACCGGTACGCCGGCTTCCACTTCGCATCTGGTCGATAAGATTGCCCTCTTCAAGGCGACCCGCCGCCAGGACTACCACGCCTTCCTCCGGGAAAGTCGCGAATGCCTACAGCGCATGATCCAAGGCTTCCATGACCAAAATCTCGATGCCATCCAGCACGAGATCGCCGTTAATCGGCAGCTGTTAAATCGCTTGGCCTGTCTAAGCCACGTCACGATTGAAACCACCCTGTTGAAGACCATGTGTGATATCGCCGTGCACATCGGCGGGGCCGCCAAGTCTTCCGGGGCCGGCGGTGGTGACTGTGGTATCGTCATTATCAATGCCGCCAAGGACCTGGCCCGCCTGCTCAAGGAATGGGAAGGTCGCGGCATCGAACCGTTGAAACTCAACGTTCATCACGTTATCGAGTAAGGAGTGAACCCTCATGGATCTTGCACGTCACGCTCACCGCAAGGACGAACACCTGTCGTTGGCGGAAAAATTTTACCAACCCGTTGCCGCCAGTCAATTCGACCAACTCCGATTCATTCATCAGAGTCTGCCCGAAATCGCCGTGCGCGACGTGGACTTGACCACGCATTTGGGGCCGTTAACGTTGCCCGTGCCGTTCCTGATTGAAGCCATGACTGGCGGCAGTCCACGTACGGGGCAGGTCAACGCCCAACTGGGGCGGATCGCGGCGGCGACGGGGATGGCCGTGTCCAGTGGCTCGCAAAGCATTGCGCTCCAAGACGCCAGCACGGTCGAGACCTTTACGCCACTGCGGGAAAATAACCCCGATGGCATCGTCTTCGCCAATATCGGTGCCGGGCACACGGTCGCCCAAGCGCAGACGGCCATCGACATGCTGGCGGCCAACGCCTTAGAGATTCACGTCAATACTGCGCAAGAGATCGTGATGCCCGAGGGCGACCGTGATTTTCACTGGCTAGACAGCATTGGCCAGACGGTTGCGGGCGTCAACGTGCCGGTCATCATCAAGGAAGTTGGTTTCGGCATGGCCCAAGAGACCTTAGCCAAACTAGCGACCGTGGGCGTCCAATACGTCGATCTGGGCGGTCGTGGCGGTACCAATTTTGCGCAAATTGAGAATTTTCGGCGGCCGAATAAAGAACTCAGCTATCTGGCCGGTTGGGGCCAAACAACGGTAGAATCCCTCTTTGAGGCGCACCAAGTTCCCCAACTCCAGGTCATCGCGACCGGCGGGGTCCGTCAACCACTAGATGCCGCTAAGGCGCTGGCACTGGGCGCAAACGTCGTTGGCAGTGCTGGTCATATCCTGCACAGTCTGATCAAGACGGACGAAGCGACCACGACGGCGATGTTGCTGGACTGGCAAGACGGTCTACGCGACATCATGACCTTACTTGGCACCCGCAATTTGGCGGCATTAAAGGCTCAGCGACTCTTGTTATCACCAGCATTAGAGAGTTACTGTCGGCAGCGATGTCTCCAATACTAATCCTTTAAAATCAGCTTCTTGTTAGCTGCAATTAAAAAAATACCCTTTGACGCTACGCCAGGTTTGGCGGGTCAAAGGGTATTTTTGTATCAGTTTAACTGAAGGTTGAAAGATGAAAATCAGCTAGAAGCATTGTCACCACGCGACTCATGGCGTAAGAATTAGTCGTTTACAGCTTCGTAGTTTGAGCTGGCCGCCTACCGTCCGCCAACTATGGGTTGGAACGCGGTGGGCGGACCGGACCGAGCCTGAGGGACGGTCTCGGCCTCGCTTTCAAGCGAACCGGAAGCCCGTTTTTCAGGCTGGAGGTGTTCCCCAGAGCAGGCGGAACCCTGGCTGACGCAGGCCCTGTTTTCACTAGTTTTGGTGGACAAAACGCGGACGATCCGGGAGTCAAGACATTAATTAAACTTTCAACCTTTAGTCAGTTTAATTAGTTGGCTGCGGACACGTCATCATCGTAGACCGTAAAGCGTAAACCTTTCGGGAAGAAGTTCTTCACAGTCGTCCCGACGACCTTACCAAAGCCCACTGGTTGACCCGCACAAACTAACAGGTACCAGCCCTTCTTTGGCGCCGTCGTCAAGGTGAACGTTTCGCCGTGGACCCAGGCGCGCCACTGTGGATCCGTAATGGCCAGTGTCTGGGCGACCTGTTGCGGCTCACTGGCTAGTGCCAAGGCATAGGCCGGTTCGAAGCGATTCTTCTTAAAGGTCCCCAGGTGTAGCCCCGGCCGAAAGACGTGCAGTTTCTTCAAGTTAGGCAATCCCGCTGGCACGGCGAACAACTGGTCCTTGACCGTGACGAGGTTGGCAAATGCTGACCCGCCCAAGACGGTCTGGGCAAAGTCTTGCCAGAGCTTGCGTTGGTCGCCGGTCAAAGGCGTCCCTAACTTAGCGGTTCCCCGCGGCATTGGCGCGTCACCGGCGTCACGTTCGAGCTTGGCCACGAAATGCCCTTCACCCTGCAACAGATGAGGGAACAACCGCGCCGCCTTCTTGAGTTCTGGATTACCATCGGCCCAATCCGGCCGAGCGTCGATCACGCCACCGACCTTGGTAATAGGTACCAGATGAAACTCGGGATAATTCTTCAGCACCCAAGCCATCATCTGTTCGTCTTCTTCCGGCGCAAAGGTACAGGTCGAATAGATCAGCTGACCACCAGGCTTGACCATCTTGAGCGCTTCGGTCATGATTTCACGTTGCCGCGCCGCACATTCCTCGACGTAATCCAAGGACCAGTAGTCCATGGCCGCTGGGTCCTTCCGAAACATGCCCTCACCAGAACACGGTGCATCGACCAACACCTTGTCAAAGAAGTCTGGGAAAACGGGACTCAGGCGATCGGGCGATTCATTCAAAATCACCGCCGACTTCACGCCAAACCGTTCCACGTTTTCCGCCAGGACCTTGACCCGCTTGCGATTGATCTCGTTGGTCACCAGCAGGCCGGTCCCCTGGAGGTAGCTAGCCAAATGGGTGGTCTTGCCACCGGGGGCGGCACACAGGTCTAACACGGTCTCGCCCGGTTGCGGGGCCGCCGTGGCACCTACAAACATGGCACTGGGTTCTTGGCTGTAGACCGCGCCGCTTTGATGCATCAGCGTCCGCCCGCCGACTGTGCCAAAATGGCCGCGGGGTTCATAAGGCACTGCCGGTGCCATCGTCAACCGGTCCGGCAAGTCATGATGTGCCGGGTTCGTGCGGTAGCCACTGAGGCTGGGCGTGTCAAAGCTGGCAAAGAAATCCGCCGCGTCGGCCCCCAACAGTCGCTGATATTTTGTCTTAAAGTCCTCAGGTAAATTCACCGTTATGCCTCCATCTTGTTAGATACAATTTTAAAATTGCTATATACAGAATGCCATAAATCGTTCATTTCACGTTAACCATTATACCTGTTTCTATCGGTCAGCACTACCCTTTCTTCTCAGCGAAATAGTCGTAATTTTCTGCGACTTGTGTTACATTGAGAGGGCTAGTTTATTTTTGAACGAAAATCCAATCAACCAATGAAATGTGAGGTGTCTCTCTTTGGAAAGAAAATTAATCGCCATTGACCTAGATGGCACGACTTTAAACGCGGATGCCCAAATCTCCGCCAAGACCAAGGCCGTTTTGACCCAGGCCCGGGAAGCCGGCCACATCGTCAGCATCGTGACTGGCCGACCGAACCGGATCTCCGCTAACTTTTACGATGAGCTCCACTTGGACGGACCGATGATCAACTTTAACGGTAGTCTGGGGCACATCCCCCACCAGCAATGGGCCAGCGAATACCAATATACCTTCAATAAAGAGGTCGCCTTCGACCTGTTGGCGCACCGCCAAGAACTTGGCATTAATATGATTGCGGCGGAAGGTAAAAACCTCTTCCTGGCCGTCCGCGACCAACCTGTGGAAGTCGGTTTCTTCCCCTCCGTACTACAAAGCAATCAGATTTTAAATCAAAAGACTTTAAAGGAAAACCCGACCAGCTTAACAGTGGCGGTCGACCGCAGTCATCAGGAACACCTTTTAAGCTACCTGCAACACAACTTCAGTGATGAGGTCGATGCCGCTCCTTGGGGCGGTCCCAACTCCGTGGTCGAACTCGGCGTCAAGGGCGTGCAAAAGGCCACCGGCGTGGAAGTTCTGGCCCACCACTATCACGTGGAACGCAAGAACATCATTGCCTTTGGTGATGAACACAACGACACGGCCATGATCGACTATGCCGGTTGGGGTGTCGCCATGCAAAACGCCACGACGGCCATCAAGGGCTTAGCTCAAGACGTTACACCGTTGGACAACAACCACGACGGCCTGGCCGACTACCTGCAAGACTATCTCAAGTTGGCCGAGTAGGCATTTGAACTCGTAATTAAAAGGAAGCTCCGAGAAAATTTCTCAGGGCTTCTTTTTTTGTCCTACTAAGATTGCCACGACCGGGTCACAATGATTGTCACACTTTTTTACTTTACATAACATTAATTATCCGTAGTATCTCTAGAACTCTTATTTTTGCTAGGCCATTCCTCAATAACAAAGGGAAATGTCACTCAGTTGCCTTCCTTCCGACTTTACTTTGGTCATCAAATCCGGTTATAGCCCATCCTTGCTAGCTACAAGTGACTTGCAATGTCTTCCAAATCCCGCCAGCTCAGCATTGACACACCTAATTGCCATTTACCAATAATTTGTGCTTGAATCTAATCTTCGTATCACGCTTTTTGCATTCTACAAGTTCAGATACCCCGACAACAACTGTTGATATAACGTGATTAAGTCCAAATGCATCTTACTTGTCAATTAAGCTTTAGCCACCGGTCGCTGATGTTTGCCCAGCAACAAGACGCCGGTTCCAATCAGTAAAATAATAATTGAAACCCAATAGGCCGCAGACGGAGAAATTGCATTATAGATGAGGACAATGCCTATACTCCCCAGTGGTGCTGCAATGGTGACTGGCGAGCTGACCGTGCCAAAGATCGTACCCACAATATTTTGGTCAGCCAGACTGATAACCTGTGCATACAGCTTGGGATTCATGTTACCCAGACCAAAGGCAATTGCGAACATCAGGATGATCACCATCCAGTAGCTCTGCACCCAGAGAAAGTTCAGGTAGAGCAAGACCATGACGCCAATCGTCCCAACCATAACCGTCTTGAACGACTGACGATCTAGAAATCTCACCTTCAGCGTACTCCCCATCACCGTTCCTGCCACGAAAAGGACGTTAACGATAAGAATCGCCAGGCCAAATGACAATCCCGTGGCGCGCCCTGGATCCAAAATATACAAATTGATGACAGCGTCTACACTAGCTCCCACGACGTTAACTATGACTACAGCCGTCAGTAGGCGTATGATACTGACTCCAGATGATTGACCTAGGATATTACTCATCTTTCGCCAAAGCCCTGGTCCCTTCTCTCCTCTTCGAGCTGGCGGTACGGGAATGGGTGCAATATGAATTGCCCGACGTCCCAGTAGTAAGATCAAAGCAGCTAGGAAAAATGTACCCGCATTGACCAGCGCTGCTAGAGCATAGTCATGAGTCACTGCCAAAATAAAAACGCCAATTGACTGTCCCACCGGCTGGAACAACGACGCAATACTCTGGTTTAACCCTAAGACCTGTTGCCAATCATTTTGTGCCACCCGTTGACGAATGACAGGCAGGCGCAGACTACTACTAAGGAACCCTAAACCATCAGAAATCAAATCGTAGCGCGTTGCGAAGCGTCTAAAGTTCCCGTCTAAAGTCCTTCATCTGATCGAAAAAGTCTTCTATGAAATGACGTTCACAATTTCAAATATCCGGGCAACAACTGCTGATACAACGTGATGAAGTCCAAGAACATCTGCCGGTCTACGTGTTCATCGACCTGATGTGCCGTTTGGTTACCGGGGCCAAAAACGATGAATGGAAATTGGTGGCCCTTATCTTTCAAGAGATTCGAGGCATCGGTCACGGCTGGCAGCGGTAATTTGGGAATCGGCTGGCCAGCAAAGGGCTCACCCAACTTCGCTGCCAGATTGCTCAACGGATTGTCCTGAGGTTCCTGGACCGGCCACTGATCCATGTAAATGTCCATGGTCACCTGCGCACCTGCCTGATTCTGGTGGGCGATGAGCTGCGTCAATTCTGCCCGCACGGCCGCGTTATCAAATTCCGGAATCGTCCGCACATTCATCTCAGCCGTCGCACGTTCCGGAATCGAATTGACCTGGTTGCCGCCATGGAAGATGGTGGTGTTAAAGGCCAATTTACCCAGCAACGCGTTTTCTTTATCCGTGTGCCGGAAGACTTGGTTGGCTTGCGTCAAAATCGCTAGCAACGGGTCAATGGCGTTGGCGCCGAGTTCTGGCATTGAACTATGCGCCGCCTGCCCTTGTGACGTCAACCGCACGTCCATCGACCCCTTATGCGCTGAGAACAAATTGTAGCCGGTGGGCTCGCCAATCAACAGCGCGTCCACATCGTTCATGGCGCCTTGGTCGTAAAAGGCGCGCGACCCGGTCTCACCGACCTCTTCAGCGATCGTGGCCATCAAGCGAATCGTCCCGTGTTGGGGTTGCCCGGCTGCGTGCAGTTCAATCAGACTAATGACTAGCGCCGCCAATCCGGACTTCATGTCGGCGGCCCCCCGGCCATACAATTGCCCGTTCCGTTCGGTCAGCTCAAAGGGATCGCTTTGCCACTGGGCCACATCGCCGGGCGAGACCACGTCCATATGGCCCGAAACGGCTAGGACCGGGTGACCGGACCCAATCTCGGCAATGAGGTTCGTCCGGCCTGCAGTCACCGGCAACAGCTGCGCATCAATCTCATGCTCCGCCAAGAGTTGTTGTAAGTAGGTCGCCACGGCCGCCTCGTTATCATTGACCGAGTGAATCGCCACCAAGTCGCTAAGAATCTGAACTTTTTGTGCATCTGAGAAAACTGCCATCACTGATTCCTCCTTCAATACTACATTCATTGTACCCCGAAAGCGGTTATCAAGCAGTGTGTTGGGACCGGAAAAATTGTCGTTGCCAGTGTCAGTTAGCCGCCTGCCCCAAAATGGATTGGGTCAGCTACCTGAGACCTCCCCAAGAAAAAAAGTGAAACCCAGTCAGTTCCCCGACAGGTTTCACTTCTCTTAAGTTAATCTTGATGAAAGGCTTGTGTCGCCTTGATAGCTGCTTGCCAGCCGTTGTAGCAGTGCTCGCGCTTGTCTTCGGCCATTTGCGGCACGAATTCGTCGCGTGACTTGTGCATTTGCCGAATCGTATCCATGTCGGGCCAGAAGCCAACGGCTAAACCAGCCAAATAAGCCGCGCCCAGCGCCGTGGTTTCGTTGATAGCCGCCCGTTTGATCGGCGTGTTCAAGATGTCGGCTTGGAACTGCATCAAAAAGTTATTGTTAGCCGCACCACCGTCAACACTCAGGGATTGGAGGTTTAAGCCCGTTTCCTGGGTCATGGTGTCGACCACGTCACGGGTCTGGTACGCGATTGCTTCGACCGTCGCCCGGACGAATTGTTCACGCGTCGTGCCCCGAGTCAAGCCAAAGACGGCCCCCCGCGTTTCTTGGTTCCAGTATGGCGCGCCCAAACCGGTAAAGGCCGGCACGACATAGACATCGCCCGTCGTTTGTGCATCGACGGCCATCTTTTCCGATTCGCTGGCGTGTTCAAAGAACCGCATACCGTCCCGGAGCCATTGGACTGCGGACCCGGCCACGAAAATCGAGCCTTCCAGCGCATAGGTGACCTTGCCATTCAAGCCATAGGCAATCGTCGTCAACAACCCGTTGTGTGATAGCGTTGGCTCTTCACCCGTGTTCATCACGATGAAGGCCCCGGTGCCATAGGTGTTCTTGATCATCCCTTTATCAAAGGCCGTTTGCCCAAACAAGGCCGCCTGTTGGTCCCCAGCGATCCCGGCGATGGGCACTTGAACCCCGCTAAAGGTGTAGCCGGCCGTGTAGCCGTAAATTTCGGACGATGACCGGACTTCTGGCAACAGGGATTCGGGAATGTTGAGCCAGCTTAAGATTTCCTTGTCCCAGGCCAAATCATGAATGTTGTATAACATAGTCCGGCTGGCGTTGGTGTAATCAGTTGCGTGTACGCGCCCGCCAGTCAGCTTCCAGAGAATCCAGGTGTCAATGGTCCCAAATAACAATTCACCGCGTTCAGCGCGCTTCTGAGCCCCGTCTACGTGGTCGAGGATCCAGCGAATCTTAGTTGCGGAGAAATACGAGTCAATGACCAGCCCGGTCTTTTCGTGAATGGCGTCGGTGTGACCCTCCGCCTTCAATCGGTCAGCGATCTCACTGGTCTGTTTGGATTGCCAAACCACCGCGTGATAAATCGGCTCGCCGGTCTTCTTGTCCCAAATGATCGCCGTTTCCCGTTGATTGGTGATCCCGATGCCGCGGACCTTGTAAGGCTGGACATCTGAATCAATTAACGCGTCGGAAATCACGGATTGGACCGCGTTCCAAATCTCGTTGGCATCGTGTTCGACCCAACCTGGTTGCGGGAAGTACTGGTGGAACTCCCGTTGTGCCTGTCCCGCAATTTGGCCGTGCCGGTCGAATAAAATAGCCCGGGTACTCGTCGTCCCTTCATCAATTGCCATCATGTATTGTTGATCACTCATCGTTCAACTCTCCATTCATTCGTTCGTTAGCGACGGCCTAATCTTGCCGTGATGTCGCACTTGTTACCAGTATACCTAAAAGAGGTGGTTAAGCCAAACGTTTTTCAAAATGAAACCGCCACCAACACCGGTATATCAGGGTTGGTGGCGGTTTATAAGTTTTCGCAAATATTTGTTACTTTTCGTCACTCTTTAAAACGCCGGCCACGCCGTAACGGTTAGGTTGCATTTCGCGTAAGATGACGTGAACGTGTTCTGCGGGTGCGCCCGTGTTCTTGGTCACAGCGGTCGTGACGTCTTGAACTAACGCCTTCAATTGGTCTTGTGAACGACCAGCAATTAAGTCGATGTTTACGATTGGCATTTCTCTCGTTCCCTTCTCTGTGTGAATAGTGTTATTATACCGGTTCCAACGGTCCAGGGCAATCCTGAACCCTACTTTTGTTGCGTGGTTTGTTTTAATTTCAACTGCTCCGTCTCATTATAGAAATTCCCTTCGATATCCACGGTGTTGACCAGGTTGACGAAGGCCCCGGGATCGATGTCCTTGACCGCGTGCTCTAATGCATAAAGTTCATACCGTGATATAACGGTCATGAGGACCGCACTGTCTTTGCGGGTATACGCGCCGAATGATGGCATCACCGTGATACCCCTAATCAAAGTCTTATTTAACTCGACAATCACGTCATCTTGGCGGGTCGTCACGATAAAGGCCGTCAGTTTTTGGTGGCGGGTGTGAATGCTGTCAACGACCCGCGACATTGCATAAATCGAGATGATGGTGTATAAAGCACTCTCCCAACCAAAGAGGAAGCCGGCCAGGATCACGATACCAAAGTTGATCATCATCATGAGTGTCCCAATCGTTCGGCCGGTCGTCTTTTCTAAGACCACGGCCACAATGTCCATCCCGCCAGTGGAAAAGCCATTCTTTAAGGGATAAGCCACCCCGACCCCGGTCAGGATACCCCCGAACAACGCGGCCAGTAGTGAATTATTAGAAATATTATTAACGGGGACAATAATGGCCAGCACCGAGGTCAACCCGGCCACCATGATGGAATAGATGGTAAAGCTGCGGCCGACCTTGAACCAGCCCAGCAAGCCGATAGGAATGTTGAACAGCAAGATGAACCACCCAGTACTCAGATGGACCCCCGTCATGGCCAATAAGGTGGAAATAATCTGAGAAATCCCATTGATTCCAGCACTAAAAATCTTACCAGGAACTAAGAATTCATTCAGTGCGACCGCCGTAATCACCGCTGACCCCACTAAAATTATGAGATGTTTACCCAGTTCTCTTTCATTTTCTAATATCTTTCTCATTTCGTTTACCTCTCTCAGGAAAGTCATTTTCCTCATTTAACCACATCCCCCGGCCGTTGACCAGCGATACCGCGGGCTTGGCTGGGTCAATTAACTGGCAAAACGCCGGGAAATTGACATTTTTTCTGTATAAATATTTATTTTTATGAGAAATATAAACAAAATAATTAAAAACGCCCCGAAATGAATCGCACTGAAACTAAACATGCTAAAATGGGCAATGAACGTTTTTACCTAAACCTTGAAAGGAGCGCTCCCATTGAATTATTCCGCTTGTACCAGCATTTTAATTGGTCCCAAAGCCACAATGGACGGGTCGGTCATCATCGGCCGGAACGAAGACGCTAAGGCCGCTTGGCCCAAGCATTTCGTGGTTCACCCCGCCCGGACTGCGACCACCCCGCAACAATTCGTCAGCACGGACAACGGCTTTACCATGCCCTTACCCCTGACGGCCGCCAAGTACACGGCGACGCCTGAATGGACCGACAAATTCGGCCTATTTGAGGAAGATGGCATCAATGAATACGGTGTGGCGATGAGCGCCACCGAGAGTACCTACTCCAACGAGCGGGTCTTGGGCGCTGATCCCTTGGTCAAGGACGGTATCGGTGAAGAAGCCATGGTCACCGTCGTCTTGCCTTACGTCCGGACCGCCCGTGAAGGGATCTTGCGCCTCGGCCAACTGGTCGAAACGTATGGGACCTCGGAATCAAACGGGATTCTCTTCGCCGACCAACAGGAAGCTTGGTACCTGGAAACGGGCGCCGGTCACTACTGGGTCGCCCAACGGATCCCGGCTAACGGGTATGCCGTCGTCGCCAATCAAATGGCGATTCAAGCCATCGACTTCAACGACGCCGACAACTTCTTGTTTGCCCATGACCTGCGGAGCTTTGTGGCAGAGAACCATTTGAATCCGCACAGTGATCGCTTCATTTGGCGCGACATCTTCGGGACCCAAGATCAATCCGATCTGTACTATAATACGCCGCGGGTGTGGTACGGCCAACGCCGCTTCACCCCGCAAGTCGCTCAGCAACCGCAATCATTTGACCTACCATTTATTCAGTACGCTGACCACTTGTTGTCGGTCGATGACGCGCAAGGCTACCTCAGCAGTCATTTCGAAGACACGCCGTACGACCCCGTGGGTTCTGGTAGTGTCGCCGACCGGAAACGGTTCCGGCCCATCAGTCTGGCCAAAACGCAGGAATCTCACGTCCTCCAATTACGCCCGGATATGGACCCCAGCCTCGCCGGCATTCAGTGGCTCGCCATGGGTGTCGCCGCGCAGAGTGTCTACGTGCCCTTTTACGCGGGTATCGAGCATACACCAGCCGCTTATCACCTGGGTAAAGAGACCTATGACAGCCAATCGGCCTACTGGGTCTACAAGCTCGTGAGTGTCTTGCTCGACGCTCACTACCACGACGCCTGGCCAACCGTCAGTGCCGTGCAAAAAGACTTGCGCATCGCCTTCAAGCAGTCCGTCAAAGCAACGGACGCCGTGGGGCAACACTTGTCGGGCATCGAACTGAACCATTACTTAACGCAACAAGCCGCGACCAACGCCGCATTGGGAATTCGACGTTATCGTGAGCTGGCGGCGACCTTGATTACGCAGGCCACCGACCTGGGTCCCTTGAACTATCATCAGGACCTCAACTTATAACTACGGCTGAGATTAGCCACCACGACTAGTCTCCACCAATTTTGGGAGATAAAAAAATGAATAAGCAAAAAAAGATCGGCTTGTTTAGCCTGATCTTAATGATTTTTACGGCCATTTACGGCTTCGCCAACACGACGGTCGCCTATGACCAAATGGGTTACGCCAGCATTATCTGGTACGTCTTAGCGGCCCTCCTGTTCTTCTTGCCTAGCGCATTGATGCTGGCGGAATACGGGTCATCGTTTAAGGAAGCTAAGGGGGGGATCTACTCCTGGTTAGCCGGCTCAATCGGTGAAAAATGGGCTTTCATCGGGACCTTCATCTGGTTATCCTCATGGATCATCTGGATGCTGTCTACCTCAACGAAGGTTTGGATTCCTTTGTCCACGTTGCTTTCCGGTTCCGATCAAACGCAGACTTGGTCCTTCTTGGGCCTGAGCTCCACGCAAACGATTGGTCTGCTGGGAATCTTCTGGATTCTCGCCGTGACCTTCTTCGCCACGCGTGGGGTCAACTCCATCGCCAAGATTTCCTCATTGGGTGGGATCTTCGTGATGGTCCTGACTGGCGTCTTCTTCGTGGCCAGCATCGGCATCGTGATTTTAAATCACGGCCAACTGGCAGAACCTATCAACGGGATTCACAGTTTCATCGCCTCACCGAACCCCCAATTCTCATCCCCAATGGCCCTGTTGTCCTTCGTGACGTACGCGGTCTTTGCCTACGCCGGGATGGAATCCATGGGTGGTATCACGGATAGTATGGACAAGCCGGAAAAGACCTTCCCTAAGGGACTGATCATTTCCACGATTGCCATTACCATCATGTACTCCCTGTCGATCTTTCTCTGGGGGATCAGCACCAACTGGAGCCAGGTCTTGGGCAAGAGCCAAGTCAACCTGGGAAACATCACCTACGTTTTGATGAACAACTTGGGTCTGGTCTTAGGTAAAGCCATGGGTCTGACCGGAGCCGCCTCCGTTACTATGGGCCACGTCTTAGCTCGGTTGACTGGGTTAAGCATGTTCATGGCGTACTTAGGCTCCTTCTTCGTTCTGGTCTATTCACCACTGAAATCCTTTATCGTCGGGTCCTCACCGAAGTTGTGGCCCGCTAAGATGACGAAGCTAAACAAAGCCGGGATGCCTGGTTTTGCCATGTGGGTTCAAGCCATTGTGGTCGCCGTCTTCATCTTCTTAGTGGCCTTCGGGGGCAACGCTGCCAACCAATTCTACTTGATCTTGACGGATATGGGGAACGTTTCCACGTCTTTCCCTTACCTCTTCTTGATTGGTGCCTTCCCGTTCTTCAAGCGGCGGACCGATCTGGAACGGCCATTCGTCATTTTCAAGAGTCACCTGTGGACCAACGTCATCGTGACGGTCGTCTTAATCATCTTGGTTGGTGGGATTGGCTTCACCTGCCTGCAACCAATCTTGGATCACGACTACATGACGGCCTTTTGGACCATCATCGGCCCTATCTTCTTTGGTGCCGTGGCTTGGATCTTCTACCACAACGCCCAGAAGCGTTCGGCTAAGGAAAACCAACCCGCTAACGAAAACTAAGCAGACAGTCTCATTTCGGGAAACCTTTAATCTTAAGGTTTCCTTTTTTATTGGCCAATAGTTTGCACGGTAAGCCATTTATCTGATACGCTTGATTGGCTCTGTTTCAAATATTCCGGTAACATTAGCAGTAACAGGAGGGGGAGATCAGTATGCGAAACCTGTTGAAATGGGGTTGGGGAACCCTACTCATCTTTGGTGTCGTCCTGGCGGGGTGTACCGCTATCGACGGCCACCAGTCAGTCGCTCAAATTCGGGTCCGCACGCACAAGGTCACGCATTTAGACCGGGCTAAGGTCAAACGCACACGGACCCAGAAAACGAAGACACGTTTACACCAAGTCGGCTACGCAACGCCCACGTTGTTCATGCATGGATTTGGCGGCAATGCTGGCTCGACCAACCATTTGATCGATAGCGCCCAGGCAGACGGCTATGCCAACCGAACCTTACTGGCGACCGTCAGTCCCGCTGGCCACGTCGCTTGGAGTGGGGCTTGGCCTAAAGGCACGCGCCATCCAGAAGTTCAAATCGTTTTTCAGGACAACCGTAACCGTAATTACCACCAAGATGCGCGCTGGCTTAAGCGTGTCATCAAGCAACTGCAACGGCGCTACGGCATCACGAAATTCAATTACGTCGGCCATTCGATGGGCAACACGGATATCATGATGTACGAAACGCTCTTCGGCCAGCGGAAACGCCTGCCTCAGCTGCAAAAGTACGTGGCCATCGCGCCGCCAATGCTGGGCAATATCGTCATGAATCCCTGGTCGGTCCACACGACTAATGCCGCCAATGGCCGCCCGAGTCACTTCTCACCGACCTTCCAGCAACTCGTTGACAACCGGCAAAATATTCCGGATAACCAACTTCAGATTCTCAGTATCTACGGGACCCTAGGCAACGGCGCCAACACAGACGGCACCATCTCAGTCGCCTCTGCCCGCTCGCTGCGCTACCTGGTCCGCAACCGCGCCAAGTCCTTCAAGGAAGTCGAACTCACCGGCGAAGACGCCGCCCACGGGGCTTTGCCACGGCGAAATCCTGAAGTGGTGCGGGATATGGAAGCATTTTTGTGGGGATAATTGGGAGTTAGCTTAGAGATATTAGAGACATAGGAAAAGACCCACCTGGCCTTGGTTGGCTGGTGGGCCTTTTCCTATACATCTACTCTTTGGAGACATACAGCGACGGCTTGGGGATCACCCCTACATCTGTGGGGAATACACAATGATTGAGACACTGGACTACGACAAGATGGGATCACCCCCACACCTGTGGGGAATACTTGTTCAGCATCGGCCTTGGTCCGGCCGCCATAGGATCACCCCCACACCTGTGGGGAATACTCTATAAATTCCACGGACTTATTTGGGACGATAGGATCACCCCCACACCTGTGGGGAATACTGGGCGTTACCAACTGAGATTGTGCTAAACAGCGGATCACCCCCACACCTGTGGGGAATACCCACAGTTTACCCTGACAGCAAACTTGATATTGGGATCACCCCCACACCTGTGGGGAATACTTGAACTTGTTGAGCCATTCACTGGCTTCGATAGGATCACCCCCACACCTGTGGGGAATACAACAGCTAGAAGAAGTGGTCGAGAACGACTTGGGGATCACCCCCACACCTGTGGGGAATACGGTAAGACTATCCGGCCGGTGCACGGTGATTGGGGATCACCCCCACACCTGTGGGGAATACATAAAAAAGGCCACCCACAGGCAACCCTTCCAAGGATCACCCCCACACCTGTGGGGAATACGGGGCATACCCGTCACAAACGTCGTGCATCACGGGATCACCCCCACACCTGTGGGGAATACTTGCGATGGCCGAACCAGACTTGATTGAGAAAAGGATCACCCCCACACCTGTGGGGAATACCAAAATTGAGACTATCAACCCAGACGAAAATGGGGATCACCCCCACACCTGTGGGGAATACTGATGTAGGCCCGCTGCCCCCAGTACTTAGATTGGATCACCCCCACACCTGTGGGGAATACGTGTCATTTCTTGAACCCCCATATTTTGTGATAGGATCACCCCCACACCTGTGGGGAATACAAGCATAGAAAATTCATATAACACCTATAAATAGGATCACCCCCACACCTGTGGGGAATACAGGTAGTAGACTTGCTCGCAGACAAACTCCTGGGGATCACCCCCACACCTGTGGGGAATACCAGGGATGGGACGATGTGAATGTGACTTGTGAAGGATCACCCCCACACCTGTGGGGAATACGACTGTCGGTCAAGGCAAGCACCTTAAATCGCGGGATCACCCCCACACCTGTGGGGAATACGCTACGTGAGGCATACTTTTCACGAATGCGACAGGATCACCCCCACACCTGTGGGGAATACACTAAACAAACGCCGTCACACCGGGATTATGAAAATTCAAAAGTCCCGTTTTCATTTAACTTGGTTTTAGCATACACTATCCGACCAGCTTTGACAATCTACTTTCTAAATCAAAAAAAGGTCTCCGGATTTCAGGAGATCTTCAATAAATCAATCTATTCCTTCCGCCGCCGTAAAGTCCGGTCCGGATGCTGCCCAATGAACAATGGGACCCGTTCCTCGACCACATCACTGAAGGCTAAGCCGTACCAGCGTTGTGGTGACAGCGAGATACGTTGTAAGAGCAGTCGGCCGCCAATCAACAAACGGTCTAGCAGTGGCAAGTCCTCTTGGGCACCGAGGTCTTGGAACTGCTGGTTCAACATGACGAATTTGAAATTACCGACCCGCCGACCAGGGATACTGGAGTAGCGTGGCGTTTGATCATCCAGCACGCCCTCATTCAGCAAATCATTAACAATTTGCCGCAAGTAGACGTTTAATCTTTGGGGTTTCTTGAATCCCAGGTACAGCTGGACGTCCATCACACTGCGAGCTAGCTGCTGCACAGTATAAGTGCATTCATACGGCGTGTCCGTTTCATTGACCGTGACGAACCAGTAGACCTTGGCACGCTTGGGCTGCTGGTCCAAAATCGAGTAGACCGTGGCCCGTTTGACAGCGTAGTCCTCACCCACGTGACCGATGTACACCAAGTTCGTGGCAAACGGTGGGACCTGGTCATCCTGGCTCAATGCAGCCAGTTGTGGCACGAAGTCTAATAGGGAGACATTTTCCGTATTGGCCAGGTGCGCGTCTCGCCGCACATTGCCGACGTGCCAGAAGACCATGACCGTGAGAATTGCCAGCGTCAGCAGGACCGTCACGTACCCACCGTGGACAAATTTTGCCAGGCTGGCCAGTAGGAACAAGCTTTCTAGCAAGCCAAATGCCGTGACGTACACGTTAGCCAAAAGCCGGTGGCCGCGTTGCTGGAGGAAGGCGCGTAATAACAGCGTGGTCATCAGCATCGTGATGGTAATCGCCAACCCGTAAGCCGCTTCCATGTGCGCCGAGGTTTGGAAATACCATACGATTGATAGCGTGATACCGCATAGCAGCCAGTTAACGGCTCCCACGTAAAGCTGACTCTTGACGTTGCCGGGAAACTTGATGCGCAGTCGCGGCAATAATTTCAGTCCGATGGCCTCGTGGACCAGTGTGTAAGACCCGGTAATCAACGCCTGCGACGCAATGATAGCGGCGATGGTCGCAATCACAATTGCAAACATCCGCCAGTGCACGGGCACCATGGCGTAAAACGGGTTAAGTGGTCGGGCGCCCGTAATCAGCGCACCGTGTTGCAGTACCCAAGCGCCTTGGCCCAGATAACTCAGCATCAGCATCGCGTAGACGAATGGCCAGGTGCCATAAATATTTCGTTTACCAACCTGCCCCATATCCGAATAAAGTGCCTCGGCCCCGGTGGTCGCCAGGAAGATACTGCCCAGGATAAAAATGCCTTGGCGGTTCTCAGGACTCAACAAGAATTGGACTGCGTAGACCGGTGACAAAGCCCGCAACATTAGCGGCACCTGAATCAGATTGTGTAACCCGACCAGGCCGATAAACGTAAACCAAATCAACATCAACGGGCCAAACGACCAGCCAATCAATTGTGTGCCGAAACGCTGAACGAGAAACAAAATCAGTAGAATGCCGGTCACGACCAGCAAGACCCAGCTTTGCTCGGTACTAAAATGCAACGGCCCCACAATTTGGCCTTTTAGCCCTTCAATCGCTGAGGTGACCGTCACGGCTGGCGTCAACGTACCATCGGCTAGAATGGCCGCCCCACCAACCAAGGCGGGCACAATCAACCATTTGGCCTGGTTCCGAACCAGCGCATACAACGCAAAAATACCGCCTTCATCGCGGTTGTCCGCGCGCATCGCCAGCAGAATATATTTCACAGTCGTAATCAACATCAATGTCCAAAAAATCAGGGAGATGCTTCCCAACATCATGGGTGCCAGCTCCGCGGGCTTTTGTGGACCAGCCGCGCCGATGATGGCGTTCATGACGTAGAGTGGCGAGGTGCCAATATCCCCGTAGACGATGCCTAGGGTAATGATCATCCCTAATCCTGATAGCGTTCGTGTCGTGGTTTTCATGGCTTGAGACCCCCTTTGGATTCTGGCACCCATGATACTCATTTCGTATGACGTTGCCAACGAATACGCTGTGATTTAGTAAGTCATTAACCGAATTAAGGGGTAACACGATAGTTCTAGGCGAACACCCCTTTTCTCTGGTATCATCAAGGATAACTTAGGGGGGACGAACATGGACAATCAGTTGGGGACCATCTTAAAGGAAACACGCTTACAGCAGCACCTGTCGCAACAAACCGTGGCCACGGGCATCTGCGCGCAGTCAATGCTATCAGCCATCGAGACGGGCCAGGCGACGCCGAATGCCAAATTATTGATTCAGTTGTGTCAGCGGCTAAATATCAGCCTCAATGCTATTACCTTGGCACACGATTTTGACGTCAGTGAACGGGAAAATTTCAACACCCACGTCAGTGACCTGTGTGCGCAACACGACTACCATCAATTACGGGACTACTTGAATAGCGAGGCCGTCCTGTCCGCCATCGCAACGGCCGACCAGACGCAGGCGTATTACTACTACCTAGGCGTGACTGACTTTCAATTGGGCAGTCTGACCGCAGCGCAACAAAATTTCCGCTTGGCCCTGGCCAGTGCGGCGACCAAGCGGCCCACCGCATTGACGCGCCTATGTTACGGCTCCCTTGGGCTGGTCGCGGCTTGTGAGCAAAAACGCCAAACGGCCACGACCGCCATTCAAGCGGCCCTGGCCTATTTGGATGAGACGCCCTACGAAGAAAATCTCAACTGTTTATTCTATCTGGCCGCCTACGCCCATGAAAAGCTGGGGGACTCCGCCATCGCAGCCACCTACCTGAATCAGGGTATCGCCTTTGCCAGTGATCACAACTCCCATTACATGCTGGCCAATGACTATCATTTATTGGCGCTCTTGAGCACCCGTTCGGAGAATCCCACGTCGCCGTTATTAGCCAAACAATATGAGACCATGTTGACCACGTTATTTCACGAAAAAGTCTACGACGACTTTTAACGTTTAGGGAATCAACCGGTGCCGGAGTTCAAGTAAGGCAAATAGCAACAGACTACCACCCAGCCACACCAATCCCATCCCTTGATTTAGCGTCTGACCGTTCGCTTGACCGGTCGTGCGAGTAAGCTGGTAAAAGGCCAGGCCAAAGACCCGGAGATCCATAACCGACGCCCGGCCCATCTGCACCCAGGCATTGGCCGACGAAATGATGATCGTTAATAAACCGGCGGTGACTACCAAACTGATCAGCCCTTCCAGGCTCCAGCGACGCAGATTTGCCTTTACCATCACAATGCCCCCTCTTTCGGCGCTAATTCTAGCACAGGCCGTTGCGGGGCATCCGGTGGGTGAACAGGTTCAGTCGTTGGATTAACTAAAATCGAATCAAAAAAATCACTCACCATTCTTTTGAATGTGCGCGTGATTTTTTACTTTGAGAAGCTTGAATCTATTAACGGATTTCTCTGAGTCAGAGTACCAGCCTTTCTTAAACGCTGATAATTAACTTAGTAGAAAACATTTAATCAATACTTACTGTAACTCTGTTACTAACAGTTCAAGGCTATTGTTGAAATTTCAACAGTCGTTGACGTTTTTCTACATCCATGCAATCCAACAATCATCCGTTTTTTTAATTATCACGGACCACGCCAACGAACGGCCATGCTTGTTGGCAGACAGCAATCAATGAATATTTCAATTTCTCACCACAAAATTCTGTGCTATCTGACGTGCTTCCATGAATGATAGAATGTTCCGCCGTTAACGTTTTTCATCACGCGAACTTTCTTCCCTTTAATCCGTTTTGTTGCCAGATAATCAAAGTCAGCATCATCTTGCTTTGCTGAATAAAACCCAAAAATTGCTTCTTTATGCTTGTTAACTTTAACCTTATCATGCAAAACAAAGAGTTGTTTGTTTTGCAAATGCCGGGTCTTTTTCCAAGATTCTGAACGCTTGTCTTTTTGGTACCAGGTAACAGCATGTTTTCTAATGACAAGTTTTTCATAATTCAAATACGGGACATGACCATACCAGGTTCCTCGCGATTTTACTGGAGTTGCCCGTGTATAATTCATGAATCTTGCATCAGCTGTCGACAACATTGATAGACAAATTACTGTACCCACAAACAAACTCATTATCAGCAAAATACTTTGTTTAATTCGCTTTGACATTTCTTTTCTCTCCCTTTCAGCTATAAATTTTCAATCGGCTACCAATAGTAACCAGAGTTAGTATACAAAATGTGGGTGCCATAGTTTGTCACTTTAACTGCAAATATGTAAAAAAACGTCAATTTTTTCACACAAAAAAACCAACCACCGAAGTGATTGGTCTTTAAAGTGCAAACTAGTTGCGACGGCGTTCTGGAATCCGCGCTGCCTTACCGTTAAGTTCACGGAGGTAGTAGAGCTTAGCACGACGTACACGACCTTGACGAATAACGTCAATCTTAGCAACACGTGGGGAGTGTAATGGGAAAATCCGTTCCACACCGACACCGTTACTGATCTTACGTACCGTGTAAGTTGCTTGGATGCCAGCACCCTTACGCTTGATTACGACACCTTCGAACAACTGGATACGTTCGCGGGTACCTTCGACGATCCGGGCGTGAACCCGAACAGTGTCTCCGGCACGGAAGTCTGGAACATCGTCCCGTAATTGTTCTTGGTTGATCTTAGCAATTAAATTGTTTTGGCGCATAATATATTCTATCCTTTCGCCAACATTCATTCTCAGGAGCGACAGCGGAATGTTGTTTCTGTGGCTAAACAGCCAAAAGTAAGTGTACCATATCTGAAAATGCCTGTAAAGGTTATTTTCTTGACTCTGGTTCTGCGGCTTGCCGTTCCTCTTCTTCGATGCGCACGTCCGCCAGCAAATGCTTCTGTTGTGCGGTCAATTTGTGGTGGTCGATCAAATCAGGCCGGCGCAAATAAGTCCGCCGTAAAGCCTCTTTTTGCCGCCACTCGTCGATTTTACCGTGGTTGCCACTGATCAAGACGTCTGGGACCTTCATCCCCCGGAACTCAGCTGGCCGCGTGTATTGCGGATACTCCAGCAAGCCCGACGAAAAGGAATCGCCCGGCGCTGACTCCGCGTTACCCAAAACTCCCGGTAACAGTCGTACCGTCGCATCAATCATGACCATTGACGCCAATTCGCCGCCCGTTAAGACGAAATCGCCCAAGGAGACCTCATCCGTCACCAGTGTCCGAATCCGCTCGTCATAGCCCTCATAATGGCCACACAGGAAGGTCAAATGCTCTTCGTGGGCAAACTCCTCGGCCACGTGTTGATCAAAGGTCACGCCGGCTGGGTCGAGCAAGATGACCCGGCCCTTAGGCAAGCCCTCCGCCGCGGCCTGCTCTTCGGTGGCCTTGAGCGCATCGAAAATCGGTTGCGGCTGTAGCAGCATGCCAGCGCCCCCACCAAAGGGATAATCGTCGACGTTGCCGTGTTTGTTGGTCGAATAGTCCCGGAAGTTGGTCACGGGCATGGTCAGATGACCATTTTCAATCGCCTTACCGACAATCGAGTCATGCATCGGCCCGGAGAACATGTCGGGAAATAAACTTAACACATCGATTCGCATTACTCGAGTCCCTCCATTAATTCGACCGTGACCTGGCCCGCATCGAGGTCAACTTGCTTGACCACGTCGTCGATTTTTGGCAACAAGAGGTCGTCTTTGCCCGGTCGGTCCACGACCCACACATCGTTGGCGCCCGGCGACAAGATTTCCTTGATTTTGCCTAATTCTTCGCCATCAACCGTCACGACCTTCAGGCCCACGATTTGGTGGTAGTAGTATTCACCCGGTTGTAAGTCACTGGTCTCTAACTCGTTGTCCGTGACCTTGAGCGTGCTTTGCTTGTAGATTTCCACGTCATTGATGGATGGCTTGCCCGCGAACCCTAATAAATAGAAGTTCTTGTGCTTACGCATCGTCGCGACCGTCAGCTGGATGGGTTGAGTCTGACCCTTTTGAAAGGCATAGAGCGTTGACCCGACCGCAAAGCGGCTCTCCGGAAAATCCGTGGTCGCCACGACCCGGACTTCTCCCTTGATCCCGTGGGTGTTCACAATGGTTCCTACCGTATAATACGCCATGTCAGTAGCCTCCTTTTTAAGTCATAATTTATTTTAATTTTCTTTTTTAGTTACAAAAAAACTCGAGGAAACGTTGCCGCCTCACTCGAGTTTCTTTGCCGGGCGGTCATCAATGATGAGCCGGACCCGTTTATTGCCCTGTACGCGCACGCTATAGACAATCGTCCGGATAGCCTGTGCGACACGGCCTTGTTTACCGATCACCCGTCCGACATCATCGGGATGAACGGCTAACCGATATTCGTAGAAACGCTCCGTTTCGACCGGTGTAATCACCAAATCGTCAGGATGCTCCACGAGGGGGCTAACAATCGCTAGAATTAATGCCTTAAAATCGGTCATTGCTAATCACTACTTTTTAGTGTACTTAGCTTCATGATATTGCTTCATGATCCCTGCGTTAGAGAGCAAAGTCTTAACCGTATCTGAAGGTTGAGCACCATTGTTCAACCAGTTCAAGATAGATTCTTCCTTTAACGTCACTTGGGCAGGTTGGGTAACTGGGTTGTAGGTCCCAACTTGTTCGATGAACCGACCATCACGAGGGCTCCGTGAATCGGCAACCACGACCCGGTAGAATGGGCGCTTCTTAGAACCCATCCGCTTTAAACGAATCTTAACTGACATGTAGACACCTCCTGTATTTCTTTCAACGTGTAATAATATACCAGTTTCTCGATATGATGTAAAGGGTTTTTTCTTTACACCTTCAAATTATTCAAAATTCCGCTGTAACCAAGCAATATCGTTCGGCGTTAAAGCCTGCTGATGGGCACTGATCCACGCCTGAACTGCCGCATAATCATTGAAGTCGACGTGACTGTCGCCGACGCCCGCGGCCTGGAGGTCCAGGGCGAATTTTAAATCCGCAATCGTCATCGGTGCCTGGAACAACGGGTTTTCTTCGGCCCGGGCGGCCCACTCATCGGCCAAAATTGCCCGGGCATTGCGAAATGCCGCATCTTGCTTGAGTAATGATCGTAATTCGCTGGGTGTCAGCGTCATGTTTGTGACCTCCTTAGGGCTTGCCACTGCGGGTCGGCCGTCAGACTAACGACGGTCCCCGGGGCGGGCGTCACGGAAAATTCGGTAACGGGGCTGGTCAACAGCCACACCACCGTGACTGGCAGCGTCGGGCGCACGTGTTCTTCACCGTAGCCATCCGTTAAAATAACGACCAGCGACTGTGCTTGACCGGCCAACAAGCGCGGCAAACTATCAAACACTGCCTGAAACCGGGTACCGCCACCCCCGGTGCGGAGGAGGCGCTGAGGGCGCTTCTCCAAGCGAAAGCCCCAGGTCTCGTCCACGACCGTATCAAAGGGGTAAACGGTCACCTGGGCCGGATAAACGGCCAATAACGTGGCCATTTGCCCCAGTAGGTAGCTGATCTCCTGATTACCCATTGATCCCGACTCATCCACGAAGACCGCGACGCGTTGCCAGGTCCGCACGATTTGGCCAGGCAGGTCCATTCTGACTGGTTGGCGCCGGTTGAACCGACCATAAGCCGCCTGGCGACCAGCTGGGACCTGCCCTAGCCCCCGTTTCAACACGGCGCGCCAATCCAAGGCCGGCCGCTGAAGCGTTGGCTGCAAGGCCGCCTGGATGTGTCCCGGTAGCGTGCCGCGTTGCTTAGCCGACAGCGCACTGGCCACGCCTTGAAAGAGCTGAGCACGCCACTGCTCACGCGTTTCTGCCGCCTCATCCGTGGCTCTTTGCCAGCCCGCGTGCCCGTCAGCGGCCGTCCCGGTTGTTTCACCCGCGGGGCCACCGAGAGTCAATTGCTGGTCCGTTTGCGCCTGTTGGGCCTGCCAGTGCCGTAACTGGCGTAGGTAGACGGCCGAGTCTTGTTGCGGGGCCACGGGTTCTTGTAGCAGTTCGCCTAACCGTCGACTGGTCACAGCATTGCGCGGTAGATCGGTCAAATAGTCGTTGACCGCCGCATCGGTCGCCCAGCGGACTAAGCCGGCCAGAGCGGGCTTTTGCACCGCGCTGGCGTACCGTTGCGGGTGGCGCCACAGCAAGTGCAATACCGTGTGACGTAACATCGCCAAGAACTGGGCCCCCGTCCAATCCGTTTGGGCCAAGGCCCGCGGCTGGAGCTGGAGTTGCCACTCGCTGGTTGACGCCACCAGCCCTAACGGTGAACGCTGCTGGGCGGTTGCTGGAATCACGCGTAAGCGGCTGAGCACGTGGCCGTAAAAGGGGTCGTGCTGCAACAGATATAAGACCCCATGCCGATACAATTGCTGAGTTAATTGCGGCTGGTCCGCAGCTGAACCGCGGTGCAACCGTTGGAGGTCTGCCGTCAGACTAATCATCGGCTACACCTCGATTTCACTACTACGTTTCCCAATGAGGGTCAATTGCTGATACAGCTGCGCCACGGCGGGACGGTCTGCTTGAACGGCCGCCAGGTCCTCCAACAGGTTGGCTTGGTCGGCGATGCGCTGGGCGATGGCAAACTGACCATCCGGTGGACACGCCGCTAGCAGCTCACCAAACCGCGCAGCCGTCGTTGCCATGGTCAACGGCCAGTCGCTAGCCGCCAGGCAATTTTGCAAAATCGTCTGCTGTTGCGCGGGCGTCAGCGTCTGAAAGGTCGCGACGGCGTCCGGTGCACCCAAGGCCTGCGTGACCGTCAATCCCGGATGCTGGCGCAAAATCTCACTGGCAAACGCGGTGCCGACGCTCACGCCCAAATTGCCTTGCATCAACGCGGTCACCACCGCCGTTTGGCCCCAGAGGTGTTGGGCCGTTAATTCCCGCAACGCCCCGGAGACCCGTTCCCAGGCCCGCGGCGTTGGCTGGAGGTCATCATCCACAGCGTTATCCGTGGCCGTGACCTGTAAGTCCCCCGGATGGTCGCGCAGATACGTCGTGACCAGTGGGTCGATCCGCGGTTGGCCGTTTACCGTGGCCGTCGCCCATTTCAGCCAGCTCGGCGTGTCAGCTTGCAAAATCAGCCGGGTGGTCCGGTCGGCAATCGCTGCATCCCCGGGGGTCACCCCGTAACGGCTCTGGGCAAACCCCGCCATCGTGGCGTCCGGGTTCTCCGCTAAGATCAAATGGACTTGGGGTGGCAAGGTCAGCGTATTGATCTGCCGCTGTAAGACCAGGTTCATCAATTCACTTTGCACGGCCTGAGTGCCGCGGTTGAATTCATCTAAAAACCAAATGATTTCCTGCTGGGGATGGGCCTCAGCGTAGCGCACCATCGCCACCAGCGTATGGGAATAGCCAAATTGCACGTCGGCTAGTGAGCCATACTGCGCCGTTCGCACGAAGGAATCGCTGGTCAACGGCGGTACCGGAATCACCAGGTCGCCCTTTTCCACCAGACTGACCACGGTCGTGAACAATTTAGCCTGCCTGCGCTGTGCCAAATCAGCGACCAGCGCCGACTTCCCAATCCCAGCTTCACCCACGATGGTGGGCACGGCGCCGCTAGCCAAGACCACCTCAGTCGCCTGTAAACACGCTTGATACGTAAGTGCCATGCACGTTTCCTCCTTTTTCAGTCCACAAGAAAGAGCTTGAGCAAAACGCCCAAACTCTCGTTCACTAACTTCAGTTAGCCGAAACGTGCGCCCACGGGCAGCCGGTTCAGCTTAACACGAATCGTTGCCTAACCGCCCCTGGTCCCATTCTTGTTTAGGTCGCAAGTTAGTCTTATTTTAACATGCGACGCTGGAAGAATTTAACGATTTCTACGATGATAATCATCATAAATGAAGCGGCTAAGACGATGCCCCATTGGAACAGGTCCAGATGCGCCACGTGGAACATGCTGTTCAAGCCCGGCACCAGAATCGTCATGGCCAGTAAGGCAAAGGCAATCAGGATCGCCCAGTTGAAGAATTTATTCTTGAACAACCCAACGGTGAAGATCGACCCGTGGATCGACTTAGAGTTGAAGGCGTGGAACAGCTGAATCAAGCCCAACGTTGCAAACGCCATGGTCAAGGCATCGGCGTGCATCAAACTGCTTGTGGTGTGTACCGGGTAAGTGATCGCCAACCAGTAGACGAACAGGGTGATCCCCCCTTCTAGCAAGCCTTGGTACAAGATACCGCCCAAGACCCCACCGGAAAAGAAGTTTGACTGACGGCCCCGCGGTGGCTGTTTCATAATGTTTCGTTCCATCGGCTCAACACCCAAGGCAATTGCGGGCAGCGTATCGGTCACCAGGTTGATCCACAAGATGTGGACTGGCGCCAAGATCTGCCAGCCCAGCATGGTCATCATGAACAACGTGAGGACTTCCCCCAAGTTGGCGGATAACAGGTACTGAATGGCCTTTTGGATGTTGGCAAAGACTTTCCGGCCTTCTTCTACGGCTACCACGATCGTTGAGAAATTATCGTCGGCCAAGACCATGTCACTGGCACCCTTGGAGACCTCGGTCCCGGTAATCCCCATGCCGATACCAATGTCAGCGGCTTTGAGGGCGGGGGCATCGTTGACCCCATCACCGGTCATCGCCACGACCTTGCCGCGCTTCTGCCAAGCATTGACGATCCGGACCTTGTGCTCGGGAGCGACCCGGGCATAAACGGCGTAATCGCCGACCTTTTTGGCAAACGTCTCATCGTCCATGGCATCCAATTCGGCTCCGGTAATGACCGAACTCGTCTCACCTTTTTGGATGATACCTAGCCGCGCCGCAATGGCTGCCGCCGTATCCCGGTGGTCCCCGGTGATCATCATCGGCCGAATCCCGGCTGATTTGGCATCGGCGACGGCCTGAGCGACTTCTGGCCGTTCGGGGTCGATCATCCCGACCATTCCGGCCAAGATCAGGTCATTTTCCACGGCCTGGCTGGTCAGGTCAGCAGGCACTTGGTCCACGATGCGATAAGCAAAGGCTAAGACCCGCAACGCCTGAGTTGCCATGTCGTGGTTGGTCGTGAGAATCTGTTGGCGTTGCTCGGTACTGAGTGGACCTACGACGCCGGCTTGGGCCAAGCGCGTGACCCGTTTGAGCAACTCATCCGGTGCCCCTTTCACGGCAATCAAGAAACGCCCATCGGCCAACGGGTGCACCGTCGACATCAATTTACGTTCGGAGTCAAAGGGAATCTCAGCCACTCGGGGCATCGCGGTCAAGACCTGTTCGACCGGATACTGCCGGTCCAATTGGTACTGGACCAGCGCCGTTTCGGTGGGGTCCCCCGCCAAACCATCCGTGGTGATTTTCGTATCGTTACTTAAGATCATGACCTGTGCCAGTCGATTTTCTTGGTCGAAATCAACCTGGTGGGCATCCGCCAATTGTAAATTCTGGTAAACTTTTTCAACGGTCATCTTGTTTTGCGTCAGCGTCCCGGTCTTATCCGAGGCAATGATGTCGGTGCTCCCCAATGTTTCCACGGCCGGTAGCTTGCGGACGATGGCGTGACGCTTGGCCATACGTTGTGTCCCCAAAGCCAGCGTGATGGTCACGATAGCGGGTAGCCCTTCTGGAATGGCCGCCACGGCTAAGGAAATCGCCGTCAGCAGCATGTCAATCAGGCTTTCCGCCTGCCGCCACATCCCCATGGCAAAGACGATGGCCGCAATCACTAAGATTAAAATGGTCAACGACTTCCCCAGCTGGGTCAAATTGGCCTGCAGTGGCGTGGTCGTTTCATCGGCGGCTTCAATCATGCCAGCAATGCGACCGACTTCCGTTTGCATCCCCGTGGCCACGACGACCCCGGTTGCTCGACCATAGGTAACGTTAGAATTCATAAACGCCATGTTGTGGCGATCACCGATGGGGAGGTCGCTGCCAGTCAGCGTGCCGGCCGCCTTTTCCACCGGCACGGATTCCCCGGTCAGCGCGGACTCTTCGACCTTCAACGAGGCCACGTCGATCAGCCGAACGTCAGCGGGAATGATATCGCCAGCTTCTAGCAAAACGATATCGCCGACGACTAACTCGTCGCTCTTGACCGTCATGACCTGACCGTCCCGGCGAATCGTGGCGTTGGGCGCCGACATTTCTTTCAAAGCGTTGATGGCTTCTTCGGCCTTAGCCTCCTGAAAGACCCCGAAGACGGCGTTTAAGACCACCACGATCAAGATGATCACGGCATCGACGACTTCGCCGGTCAGCCCGGCAATCAAGGCCGCGACCAGCAAGACGATGATCATGAAGTCCTTGAATTGGGCAATAAATTTCTGTAGCAGTGACGTCGTTTGCTGTTGATTCAACGCGTTCCGTCCATTTTGAGCGAGCCGCTCTTGCGCCGTAGCTGAACTCAGCCCCTGCTCCCCCGTCTGTAACTGCTGATACAACGCAGCGACGGTTGCCTGATAAAACGGTAATTTGGCCATTGGCACTTTTCCTCCTGCAGTGTGCTGGTGAAGCTCCCTTTTGCCCATTTGGGGGTAAAAAAAGAGGCTTACGCGTGCACACAAATAATTTGTGCTCACACATAAGTCTCACTATTTAAGACAATCCCGGATTGAACCACCTTAGCGGGCCAAAAAAATCTTGCTGACGGGTATTGCCGCAGAAACGTTCTGCTAGTTACTCCCTTATGGTTGCTTTAGGGGTAGTATACCGGATTATTTAGCCGACGTCTACCCAAAAGCCATCAAAAAGTTAATAGTATTAGTAAGTTTTTGCTAAATTGACAACAAGTTGGCAGCCTTAACGCTCGCCAGCTAACCGCCTTTTTGCTCCACTCTTTTACCCTAACGCCGCTTCTTGCGCTTGAGCCGTTTCTTCTTATTTTTCTTCATTTGACGGGTCATGCGGTTCATGGCCATCTTTTGCATCCGACCACCGATGCCACCGCCACCCATGCCAGCGTTGCCCATGAGTTGTTCCATCCCGGACATATTGCCCTTGGAAACTTGGTTCATCATTTTCTTCATCTGGTTGAACTGCTTGATCATGCGGTTCACTTCATGAATCGGCCGACCAGAACCAGCCGCGATTCGCCGCCGTCGTGATGGGTTCAAGACATCGGGGTTGGTCCGTTCTTGCGGCGTCATCGAGTAGACGACCGCCTTCAAATGGTTCATATCCTTGGGGTCAACCTGGGCATTCTTCAACGCCGGGTTATTGGCCATCCCGGGAATCATCTTCATCAGCTCGTCCATCGGCCCCATCTTTTGGATCTGTTCGATTTGATCCAAGAAGTCGTTGAAGTCAAAAGAATTTTCCTGAATCTTTTCGGTCAGTTCCTTGGCTTGCTTTTCGTCGTATTCCTTTTGGGTCTTTTCAATCAAGGAGAGCATGTCGCCCATGCCCAAGATTCGTGACGCCATCCGGTCGGGGTGGAAGACGTCTAAATCGGTCATCTTTTCCCCTTGCCCGATGAACTTGATTGGCTTTCCAGTGACGGAACGAATCGACAGTGCGGCCCCACCACGGGTATCCCCATCTAACTTGGTCAAAACGACCCCGGTGACGTCCAGCTTGCCGTTGAATCCTTCGGCAGTGGCCACGGCGTTTTGCCCAGTCATGGCATCGACCGTCAACAGGATTTCGTCCGGGTGAGCCAGTTCCTTGATGTTAGCCAATTCATCCATCAGCTGTTCGTCAATCTGCAGACGACCGGCCGTATCAATGATGACGTAATCATTGTGGTCCTTTTCCGCTTGGGCTAACCCTTGGCGAACGATTTCCACGGGATCCACGTCGGTCCCTAACTGGAAGACCGGGACGTCAATGCCGGCAGCCACTTGGACCAATTGGTCGATAGCGGCTGGCCGGTAAACGTCACCCGCAATCATTAACGGCCGTGCGTTTTCTTCATTTTTTAACTTCAGTGCCAACTTGCCGGCCGTCGTCGTTTTCCCGGCCCCTTGAAGCCCAACCATCATAATGATCGTTGGAATCTTCGCCGACTTGTTCAAAGGAACGGCTTCGTCCCCCATCGTCTTAGTCAGTTCTTCGTCAACGATCTTGACGATTTGTTGTGCGGGATTCAAGCCTTCGAGAACGTCGGCGCCCATCGCCCGTTCACGGACCTGCTTCACAAAGTCCTTAACGACCGTAAAGTTAACATCGGCTTCCAATAAAGCCAGCCGAATCTCGCGCATGGTTTCGCGCAGGTCGCTTTCAGAGACTTTCCCCTTGCCGCGAAGCTTGCGCATTGCGTTTTGTAGTCGTTCTGTTAATCCTTCAAACGCCATTCGTATTGCCACCTAACTTTCATTGTTCTTCTAGATTTTCGAGTCCCGCTACCAAACGATTCAGCTTGGCATCTTGCGGGTAATTGGCCGCTACGTAGGCCTGAATCTCGTCAGCCTGCGCGTTGCGTGCCGTAAATTCTTGATAAAGGTGCAGTTTGGCTTCATAATCTTCGAGAATTTTTTCCGTTCGTCGCAGATTATCGTAAACCGCTTGACGACTCACGTTAAATTCTTCCGCAATTTCACCCAGTGAATAATCATCACCGTAATATAGCTGCATATAATTATTCTGTTTTGCGGTCAGTAGCGGCTGGTAGAACGCAAATAAGGAATTAATCCGATAATTTTTTTCAATTTCCATGATGGTCCTCCAGTTCGTGTCACACTCTACCAGAATACCGATTTTTAGCGGTTTCGTCAATTTTTTTCGCTGATTTCACCAGCAAACGACAAAACAGTTAGTGGGCTAGCGTAAATTATCATCAATAATATCGGCCAAGTTGTCCGCCCCCTATTTGGCGGACGGTAGGCGGCCAGCTCAAACTACGACGCGGTAACCGACTAATTTTCACACCATGAATCGCATCATAACAACGTTTCTAGCTGGCTTTCAGCTTCTAATTTTTTAACCGCTAACTAAAAAAACGGCCGCCCACATTTACCAGCGGCGGTCGTTTACCCTAAAGCTTAAGCCTTTTTGTCTAAAGCATTCACGTCGATCAAGCCCTTGAACAAGCCGTAGACGAACTCGTTCGGGTCAAATGGCCGTAAGTCTGAGATTTGTTCACCCAGACCAATGAACTTCACGGGAACGTGCAACTCGTTGCGAATCGCTAAGACGATTCCCCCACGGGCAGTCCCATCCAGCTTGGTCAAGACGATTCCCGTCACGTCCGTGGATTCCTTGAACAGCTTAGCCTGCGTCAAGGCGTTTTGCCCGGTCGTCGCATCCAAGACCAGTAAGACTTCGTGCGGGGCATCCGGAATTTCCCGGGTGATGATTCGTTTCATCTTTTCCAGCTCGTTCATCAAGTTGACCTTGTTTTGTAGCCGGCCCGCGGTATCCACGAATAAGATGTCGTAGTCTTCCTTCTTGGCCTTTTGGACAGCGTCAAAGACGACTGCGGCGGGATCCGATTGCGGTTTACCCGTCACAATGTCCACGTCAGCCCGTTTGGCCCAGACGTCCAATTGCTCGGTCGCCCCGGCTCGGAACGTATCGGCCGCCGCCAACAAGACCTTCTTACCCGCTTGGTGGTACCGGTTGGCCATTTTCCCAATAGTCGTGGTCTTACCGACACCGTTGACCCCGACAAACAAGATCACGGTCGGCCCGTCAGTCGCCATGTTCAACGCGGTACTTTCGTTATTCCCGGCTGCATCATAGATTTCGACCAACTTTTCCACCACGACATTTTGCACGTCCGCGGACTTCTTGGCGTTTTGAAGTTTGACCTCATCGCGCAACTCATCACTGAGCTTGACGGCCATATCAAAACCAACATCGGCACCAATCAAGGTCTCTTCCAAGTCATCGAAGAAGCTCTCATCAACGTGCCGGAAGTTGGCCAACAAGGCGTTCAGCCGCTGACCAAACGTGGTCCGGGTCTTTTCCAGCCCTTGGTCATAAAGCTGTTCATCCGTCTTCTCAGTGGGAGCGTCTGCATCAGTCGCCTCAGCCGGGGCAGTCGAAGTGGCGGCCGCTGACGTCTCTGTTGCGGCTGGCGCCTCACTAGTGGCTGCGGATGCTGGTGTGACATCAGGTGTTTCAGTCGGTGCTGCGGGGGCTGGGGCCTCACTGGCAGCGGCTGAACTGACTGGCGCCGTGCTTTCGGCAGTTACCGGTGCCTCGCTAGCAGTCGAGACCGGCGTTGCTGAAGCAGCCGGGGCGACCGAAGCGGCACTGGAAACCGGCGTGCTAGTCGCGACAGACTCTGCGGCTGACTGTGCCGCTTCACTGGCACTAGATTCTGGTGTACTGGACTCCGGTGTCGCACTGCTAGGGGCCTCACTGACCGCCGCACTACTGGCAACAGGATTGACACTACTAGCGCTGTCCAGTGTCGCTTGGCTAGCGGCAGAAACGGCCGCCTCACTACTAGCCGGCGCCTCACTGGTCGGCTCTTTTTTGGCGCGCCGACGAAAAATATCAAATAATCCCATTAGGATTGCTTCCTTTCCTGAGTGGTTTCTTGGTCCAAATCAACGGCGACCATTTTCGAGACGCCGGATTCTTGCATCGTGACCCCGTAAAGGATATCGGCTTGCACCATGGTTTCCTTACGATGGGTGATCACGATAAATTGCGTTTGATCTTGGAATTGGTGGATGTAGCGGGCAAACCGGGTCACGTTGGCCGGGTCCAGCGCCGCCTCCACTTCATCGAGGATACAAAACGGGACAGGTTGTACTTGTAAGATGGCAAATAACAAGGTGATGGCTGTCAATGCCCGTTCGCCCCCAGAAAGTAAGCCCATGTTCTGGAACTTCTTGCCCGGTGGCTGGGCCATGATGTCCACACCCGTCGTCAACAAATCATGCGGGTCGGTCAAGACCAGTTCGGCCTTACCGCCGCCAAACATCTGCTTAAACGTCGCGGTAAATTTCGCCGCAACTTGGTCGAAACTCGCTTTGAAGCGACTCTTGACCTGCCCATCGAGTTCGGTCATGGTTGCCGTCAATTGTTCCTTGGCTGTGACCAGATCATCGCGCTGTTGGGTCAAAAAGTCGTAGCGTTCCTTGACCTCGCGATACTCGTCGATGGCGTTCAAATTGACCGTACCGATTTCGTCTAAGCCTTTCTTCAACAGCTTCAACTGTACGGCCAGTTCATCAGCCGGCAAGTCGCTCACGTCTTGTTCCGCAGCGGCCAAGCTCAATTGGTATTTCTCAGCCAATTGATTCTGTTGCTGGTCGATCAGCGCGGCCAGCCGGGTCTGTTGGACCTGGGCCGCTTGGAAATCATCGTTGGCCAGCTGTAAAAGGCCGCTGGTCCGTTGATTAGCCGTTTCGGCAGCCGCCAGCTGGTCATTGACCGTGGTCAATTGCTCATCGGTAGCCGTCAATGCCTGTTGCACAGTTTCCCGGTCAGCTTGGGCCTGGGCCAACTGCTGCTTAGCTGCGGCCGGTGTCAACGCGGTTTGCTGCGTCAACGCGGTCAGCTGGGCGGACACGGTTTTCACCTGGTCTTGGTCAGCCGAAATGTCCGCTTGCAACGACGTCACCGTGTCTTGTTGCTGTTGGTGGCGTTCCTTGGCGCCGGCTAGCCAGGTTTGTTTGGCTGTTAGGGCCGCTTGTTTTTGCGACTGTTCCGCCGTGACCATGGTGATTTTCTGCTGTAAATCCGTAATCGCTTGTTCCGTCTCGGCCACTTGAGCTTCGCCGGCTTGAATCTGCTGAGCCAGTTGACTGCTTTGGTCATCTGCGTCGCTGGCTTGGGCCTGTTGAATTTCTAATTCAGCCGCCTTGACCTGCCGATTGGCCTGGTCTAACGTCGTTTGGGCGCTCGCCAAGCGGTCGTCTAATTGACGACACTTTGGCTGCAGGTCATTGATGGTACTTTGGAGGCGCTGACTGGTCTGCTCACTGGTTGCCAATGCCGCCCGCTGCGCCTTGATCTTGGCCTCTTGGGCCGTCAATGACTGCTGCATTTGGGCAATGTTGGCCTGCAATTGCTGGAGTTCCTGTTGCTGGCGGAGGACGCTACTATGGTTCTGCCGCGTTTGCCCCCCCGTAATGGCCCCGCTGGCACTAACCACGTCACCGGCCAGGCTCACCACGCGATACCGGTGGTGGATGCGCTGGCTGATGGCAACGGCCGTGTCTAGGTTGGCCGCAAAAATCGTGGTCCCCAACAGGTAGGCCAAAATCGTTTCCGCGGACCGATTGATTTTGACCAAATCACTGCCGACGCCGAGAAAGCCCGGCAGATTGCGGACCTGTTGTAACGTACTGTGGTCCATTTGCCGGCCCCGTACCGTGCTTAACGGCAGGAAGGTGGCCCGCCCAGCTCGGTGTTCTCGCAAATAGCCAACCGCTGCTTTGGCCGTAGTCTCATCATCGACCACAACTTGTTGCAGCTGGCCACCCAAGGCGTATTCCACCGCGGTGGTGTAGCGTTCCGGTACTTCCAGCAATTCGGAGACCGCCCCGAGTAATCCCCGGAAATGGTCCCGTTGCTTTAAAATGGCGCGGACCCCTTGGTAGAAACCGCCATATTCAGCGGAGGACGCCTGTTGGCTCGCGGCCTTGGTCTGTGCCCGTTGGTAGACTTCGAGGGCTGCTTGCCAGTTGTGCTGGAGCGTTTGGTACTGTTGCTGGTGCTGTTGGTACGCGCCGGCTTCGGTATCTAACGCTTGTTCGGCTTGGTTCAACGCCTTTTTTTGCGTCTTGGCTTGTGCCGTCAGTTCGGTGACCGTCTGTTGGGCCGCTCTCGCCTTGTCCTGCAGGGTCGCTAGCTGAGCCGCCACCCGTTGGCCTTGTTGCTGTAAGCGTTCTTGATTTTGTTGTAAATATTGGCGTTGGTTGCGCCAGTTGGCCACGGCCTGTTTCTGGTCGAAATACGTCGAGCGCTGGTCTTCCAACTGTTGGCGCAGGGCCGCAATCGTCTGGGGATCCGTGGCTGCCGTCAGTTCTCGGGCTTCACGTTTCGCCGTCTTCATGGCCGCCGTCAGCTCATCCACGGAAGCCTGGGCTTGGGTCAGGGCTTCTTGGTTAGCGGCCAATTGGTCCTTCAGTGTAGCCAGTTGGTCCTCTAACCGTTGGCGTTGATCGTCTTGGTGTTTTTGCTGCTCACCGGATAAGTTGACCTGTCCTTGGCGTTGTTCAACCAATTGTGTCGCCTGGACCAATTGCGCCTGCAAGTCATCTTTTTTCGCTAACAAACTGCTCTGCTGATTCTTGAGCGTCGTGACCGTTTGCGTCTGGGCCTTTTCAGCGGCCTGATGCTGGGTCACTTGCTGTTGCTTATCAGTGACTTGCGCGTCAGCGGTTTGCTTCTGGGCCATTTCGGTGTGTAATTGCCGCACCAGTTGCGTCCGGTCCAGCAGCGCAAATTTTTCCTGCTGATCCAAGTAATCTTGGGCCAGGTTACTCTGCTCTTCCAGTGGCTGCACGCGGCCTTCTAGCTCCGCGATGATGTCCTCGACCCGGTGTAAATAGGCCATGGTGTCGTCCAGCTCGCGTTGCGCCTTTTCCTTGTGCTTACGGTACTTGTAAACGCCGGCGACTTCTTCAATGATGTTGCGTCGGTCTTCGGGCTTACTGTTGAAAATGGCTTCAACGCGCCCCTGAGAAATGATGGAGAAGGAGTCTTGCCCCATCCCCGAATCCATCAGGAGTTCCGTAATGTCCTTGAGCCGACAGCTCTGCCCATTCAATTGGTAATCCGAATCGCCCGAGCGATAGAGGATCCGACTGATGGTCAGTTCCGTGTAATCACTTTTTAAATAGTGATCGCTATTGTCCAGCGTGATCGACACGGCCGCCCGATTCAACGGGTGCCGGTCAGCCGATCCCGCAAAGATGACGTCGGGCATCTTACTTCCCCGCAAGCTTTTGGCGGATTGTTCCCCCAAGACCCACCGAACGGCTTCGGAAATGTTACTCTTACCGCTCCCATTTGGGCCGACGATGCCAGTCATCCCCGGCAAAAAGTCAATCCGGGTTTTATCCGCAAAGGACTTGAACCCGCTAATTTCTAATGTCTTTAACCGCATCGTTAGTCATCCTTACTCTTCTTTCAAATTCGCCAACGCGTGGCGCGCGGCATTTTGTTCCGCGTGTTTCTTCGAGTGGCCGTGGCCCTCGCCCAATAATTTGTCATCCACGTACACGGCGACTTTGAAGGCCCGGTCATTGTCGGGCCCCTCTTCGTCTAATAACCGGTAATCGATGTCGACCGGCCCGTTTTGTTGGACCAGCTCTTGTAACTCGGTCTTGTGATCAAAGAACTCATCGAAACGGCCTTCATCCAGCTTGGGGAAGACGACCTTCGTGACAAATGGCACGACTTTTTCCAAGCCTTGGTCCATGTACAGCGCCCCGATGAAGGATTCAAAAATGTCACATAACAGTGAGTCCCGTTGCCGGGCTTGCGCCTTTTCTTCGCCCTTGCCCAAGCGAATGTACTTGTCGAAATGACATTCGCGGGCAAAACTGGCAAAGCTCTGCTCATTGACCATGGCGGCCCGAAGCCGCGTCAAGCGCCCTTGTGGCATCTTAGGGTAGCGCCGGAAAATGTAATTGGACACGACCAACTGCATCACGGCATCCCCTAAGAATTCGATGCGTTCATAAAATTTCAATCCCTGATTGGGATGTTCGTTGACGTACGAAGCTTGGGTAAACGCTTCGTCAAGTAACGATTGATCTTTAAAGTGAATATCAAAATTTTCTGCTAACTCTTGATTTAATCCAACAATCACGCGCTAATTCCCTCATTTCTGCTCTAAATCTTTCAGTACTCGCTCGTTCATTTGAAGACATACATGTCTATTATACCTGAACCCGGCTCACGCAACGGCAATTTACCAAAAATTTTCAGTAAATCCCCGAAATCTTCCGCCGTTTAAAGATTGAAAGAGCCCGGGACGAAGTAATCGACGGCCCGGACTCGCTCAGTGTTTATTTTTCTTGGTTTTGGTGAGCGTCGATGTAATCAACGACCTCGCCAATCGTGTTTAGCTTCTCGGCATCTTCATCCGAAATCTCAGCGCCAAACGTGTCTTCCAATTCCAACACGAATTCCACGAAATCAATGGAGTCAGCGTCTAAATCTTGCTTGAAGTTCAGTTGGTCGTTGATAGCATCCCGGTCGGTTTCAAACCGGTCAGCGATGATGTCCGCAATCTTGTCAAAAATTTCTGCTTTTGTCATTGTAATCCCTCACTCACAGTATTCAATAAGTAGTCTAACCGTTTTAGTGGTCCTTGTCTAGCCCATTATAGCTGGCTACTTCAAGGATTCCTTCAATGCCGCCATCTGGTCACCGTGTTCGGCAAAATACGTGACTAACTGGTCAGCACTCTTGCTGGCGAGCAATTCGCGAATCTGACCGATGGTGTTCTTCACCGTTGGCGCCTTCGTGGAGCCGTGGGTCTTGACGACTGGCGCCTTCAAGCCCAACAGGACCGCCCCACCATACTGTGAGTAATCCATCGCGCTCTGCACGTTTTTGAAGACCGGCTTTAAGAGGCCCGCCCCCAGCTTACCACCGAGGCCGCCACTCATGATTTCACCCTTGATCAGCTTCAACATGGATAGCGCCGTGCCTTCGATGGCCTTGAGCGTGGCGTTACCGGTAAAGCCGTCGGTCACGACCACGTCGGCCGCCCCGTTCAACAGTTCCCGTGATTCCACGTTGCCGACAAAATTAATTTCGTCCATCGCAGACAAGGCGTCGTGAATGGCGCGGTGGGCCTTGTCGCCCTTGTCCGCTTCGGTCCCGTTATTCAAGAGGCCCACGCGTGGCTGGGTCACGTGCATCACCGATTGGGCGTAGTACTGGCCCATGATGGCGTACTGGACCACGTTAAACGGCTTGGTATCGGCATTGGCACCGACGTCTAACATCACGAAGCTAGACTGATCTGGCTTGCGTAAAACGGGCAGTGTCGTGGTCAATCCTGGCCGGTCGATGCCCTTGATGCGCCCGACGATCAGAAGGCCCGCAGCCAACACGGCGCCGGTATTGCCGGCAGAAAAGAAGGCGTCGGCCTGACCCTCACGCACAGCCGTGGCGGCCAATACGATACTGGATTGTTTCTTGCGACGTACGGCCCGGACTGGTTCGTCCTCCATGGCAATGACTTCCGGCGCTGAGATCAATTCGATCCGCGTGCTATCCTGCAACAGCGGTTTGACCTGTTCTTCTTGACCATAGAGTAAAAATTCCAGGTCCGGATAAGCATCCCGGGCCAATTCGATGCCCTTAACGATTTCTGCGGGGGCGTAATCGCCACCCATTGCGTCTACGGCAATTTTCATGAGTACCCTTCCTTTGCATCACGTCTACGTGCTCAGACGGTATTTTTTGGTTTGATTAATTTTTTTACTTGGTTGGTGGGGTTGGGCGGAGCTGGCGCCTTACCGTTCGCTAAATATGAGCCGGTTCGCTGTGGGCGGACGGGGTGAGCCGAAGAGCGGTCTCACCACCTCGCCTTTGAGCCGAAGTTCACGTCTCAAAGACGCCAGTTTTCTAAGCGGCTTTACCGCTAAGAAAACTCCCACGGCTGAGTTCATATTTAGCGAACTCACGGCTACGTTTGTAGTTCAACCGCAGCAACGGCTAAGAAACCAACCCCTAAGATACAGCATCCTAGACGGCTTATAGCCATGAACCTAGAACGCTGACCTGACTTACCGACAACGGTTGCGAACACCCACATCGGTCAGCCGAGAGTGGAGCGAAGCTAGGCTCAGCCGGGGAATTTAGTAGCGACTTGGGCTACTAAATTGGCTTTATCCCCCAACAACACTTGAACGATTACAGCATAATAGCTTCATACACTACTTTCTCGGCATTATTAAAACCATCAACACTAAATTCACCATAACAAATCGATCAGCAGTCAGCATCACCCGCCACAGGTAGCCGATAGTTCGACAAATATGGGTTCAGCCGTGGGAGTTCACTTAGCGGCGGGTTGTGCCGGTTAGTGAACTGGCGTCTTTGAGACGCGTTTTTCGGCTCAAAGCGAGGTGACGAGACCGTCTTTTGGCTCGTCCCGTCCGCCCACCGCGTTCCAACCCATATTTGTCGAACGGCAAGGCGGCCAGCATCCACTAACTAGTCCATGGTCGTGTTCTGATGGGCAGTGGTGCTGAGGAAGGCGGCGAGAGCCAGGTTGGCGTCCTTGTCTGCCCAATCCGGCGCAGCCACCGTCTCCTTAGCGGCCTGCTGGGCGGCACTCAAGATGTTCAAGTCCGCCACGGGGTCGCCCACTTTGAAGTCCGGCACCCCAGACTGCTTTCTCCCTAGAATATCACCTGGGCCCCGCAATTCCAAATCCTTTTGCGATAAGACGAAGCCGTCGTTGGTGCTGGTCATGGTCGTCATGCGCTCCACGGCCAGTTGATTTTTAGGGTCCGCAATCAAAATGCAAGCCGAGGCCCGCGTTCCCCGACCGACCCGACCGCGTAACTGGTGCAATTGGGCCAAGCCGAAGTGGTCGGCATCATAGATCATCATCAACGTCGCGTTGGGCACGTCAACGCCGACTTCAATCACGGTCGTGGCGACCAGCACTTGAAATTCATTGGCCTTGAACGCCGTCATGATGGCATTTTTCTCGTCATCTTTCATCCGTCCGTGCAGCAGGCCCACCTTATACTCGGGCTCAAATTCTTCTTTGAACCGGGTGTAAATGGCCTCGGCATTTTTCATGTCCACCGCCTCCGACTCTTCAATCAAAGGCGTGACCACGTAGGCTTGTGACCCGGTGCTCAGCTCTGCCTTGACCTGGCGAAGGGTGGCATCGACTTGATTACTGCGAATCCAAGTGGTCTTGATGGGTTGCCGGCCGGCCGGTAATTCGTTGATGACTGACACGTCCATTTCGCCGTACGCCGTGATGGCTAACGTCCGCGGAATGGGCGTGGCCGTCATAGCCAAGACGTCGGGCTGTTGGCCCTTTTCGCGCAAGGCTTGGCGTTGGTTGACCCCGAAACGGTGTTGCTCATCAATCACGGCCAAGCCGAGTCGATGATAGCTCACTTCCGGTTGGATCAGAGCGTGCGTCCCAATCAAGAGGTCGACGCCGCCCTTAGCAATCTGCGGCAACAAGGTTTTCCGGGCGCTGGCCTTGGTGGCACCGGTCAATAACGCCACGTTGACCGGAAAGTCGGCAAACAGCTTAGCCAAATTGTTGGCGTGTTGTTCGGCCAAGATTTCCGTCGGCGCCATCAAAGCGGCCTGGGCCCCCGCAGTAATCGCAGCGTACATGGCAATGGCGGCGACCACGGTCTTCCCACTACCCACGTCTCCTTGTAACAGACGATTCATGTGGACCGGCCGTTTCAAATCAAAGCAGATCTCGTTGACGACCTTCTTTTGCGCGCCGGTCAATTCATACGGTAGCGAATCAATGAAGGCCTTAAGTTTGGGCAAATCGTAGTGCAGTGCCTGCCCGTGTAGGGTGTGGTCCTGTTGGCGCACGATTTGTAACCGCAGCTCAAATAAATAGAATTCCTCAAATTTTGCCGTTCGCCGCGCTGCTTGCGCTGCCGCCCCGTCCGCCGGAAAATGCATATCGTGAATCATTTGCTTGCGGTGTAACAAGCGGTACTGTTCACGTAAGGGCTCCGGAATCAGGTCAACGATGACGGATTCGTAGGCGTCATAAGCTGATGTCACCAATTTTTGAATCGTGCCCTGCCGAATCTCCTTGTTGGCGGGGTAAATGGACCCCATGCCGCTGTCAGCGCTGGCCAAGATTTTCATCCCCGCCAGCGACTGGCGTTTGGCGTCAAAGCGACCGTAGACCACGATATCATTGCCAACTTCCAGCTTGTCCTTCAACCAAGGTTGATTAAAAAAGGTCACCGGAATCACGGTGTGTTCGTCCAGCAATAGCCGAAAGTTCAGCCGATTCTTCTTGCGACCGAACCGCGTCAACACGGGGGCTCCCGCCACGGTACCTTTGAGCGTGACCTTGGCTTGGTCGGTCAACTCCGCGGGGTCTTTGGCCTGCAGGTCCTCGTAACGGAAGGGAAAGTACGTCAAAAGGTCATTGATATTTTCAATCTCCAGACTGTTGAGCGCCTGAACCCGTTTGGGACCGACCCCGGCTAATGCCGCCACGCTATCACTTAAACTTGTCATCTTGTTCCCTCCCGTCAGTTAGATAGCGAAAAAAAGACTGGACAGTCAGCCCAATCTTTTTTCGTTTATCGGTTATTCAACCGAGATCAAGAATGGGTAAACCGGTTGGTCCCCTTCATGAACTTCTGTTTCTAGTTCGTCATCCAATGCGGCGACTTGTTGCTGTAACTGCTGGGCAACGTCAGCCGTCGTATCGGCACCATAAATAATCGTAATAATTTCACTGTCATCATCCAACATGGCCTTAACGGTCGCCACAGCGGTCGTTAAGAGGTCGGCGTCAGTCACTTTGAGCGTGCCGTCAACGATTCCCATGTAGTTGCCTTCCTTGATGTCAAAGCCATCCAATTGGGTGTCACGAATGGCGTGGGTGACTTGCCCACTCTTCACGGCGCTCAAGTTGTCTTCCATGGCTGATTGATTTTCATCCAGTTCAGCGTCCGGGTTGTAGCCCAGCATTGCGGTCATCCCTTGTGAGACCGTCTTGGAATGGACGATCACGGCTGGAATGTCCGCTACCTTAGCGGCTTGTTCAGCGGCTAAGAAGATATTCTTGTTGTTCGGCAACACGATGGCGCGTTTGGCCTGGCTCTGGTTGATGGCATCCACGATATCCTGCGTACTTGGATTCATGGTTTGTCCACCATTTACCACGTGGGTCACACCCAGGCTCTTGAACAACGTCCCCAAACCTTCGCCGGCCGCAATCGCGATGATAGCCGTGTCAGCGGGGGTTTCTTCAGGCGCCGCGGCGACCGGTGCGTTACCGGCCTCTTCGTCGTGTTCCATGATGGTCTCTTGTTGCATCCGCATGTTGTCGACCTTGACCTTGGCTAAGTCACCAAATTCTTGACCCCAAGCGATGACCTTGCCCGGGTGTTCCGTGTGGACGTGGACCTTGACGATTTCTTCGTCGTTCACGACCAGCAAGGAGTCTCCCAAGTCAGCCAGGTACTTGTAGAAGGTGTCGTAGTCAAAATCATGCTTGACTTGCTTCCCACGACCGATGCGGACCATGATTTCCGTACAGTACCCATACTTGATACTGTTGGGATCCAGCTTACCCTGCACACTTTGGTGATGGGCAGCGTCGATCATTTCGTCCATTTCGGCGTCGTCTGGCTTGTAGTCGCCCTCTTCAGCCACCCGACCGTTCAATGAGTCGTTAAAGGCTTCGAGCACAAACGTCAACCCTTGGCCACCGGAATCGACCACGCCAACTTGTTTCAAGACGGGCAGTAAGTCTGGCGTCTTGGCTAAAGCGGCTTTAGCTGCTTCAAAGACGGCATCCATCACGGCTAAAACGTCATCAGAAGCCTTAGCGGCGTTTAAACCGGCCTGAGCCCCTTCACGGACAACGGTGAGGATAGTTCCTTCAGTTGGCTTCATAACCGCCTTGTAGGCCGTTTCTGCGCCCGCTGCGAAGCCATCCGCTAAATCTTGAGCAGTCAACACTTGTTTGTCGGCTAATTTTTTGGAAAAACCCCGGAAAATTTGTGACAAGATGACCCCAGAGTTGCCCCGAGCACCCATCAGTAAGCCTTTGGCCAAAGCTACCGCTAAGACCCCGACCGCCGTGCTATCAGCATCGCGTTCGTATTTCGCCCCACTTTGTAACGAGAGGCTCATGTTGGTTCCCGTATCCCCATCGGGTACTGGGAAAACATTAAGTGAGTTAATAAAATCAGCGTTTTGGTTTAGCTTTTGCGAGGCGGCTTGGACCATCTTACCAAACTCAAGATTAGTAATTTCTGTTACTTTCAACTAAGTTTCCTCCTTGATTTCAGTACGTCTGGCTAATCAGCCAACACCCGCACCCCTTGGACAATCACATTAACTGAGTTTGCGGTAACCCCCAGCATGGTTTCCAGGTTATATTTGACTTTAGCTTGCACGCTACGGGACACTTCAGAGATCTTCGTGCCATAGCTGGCAATGATGTACACGTCGATGGCCACGCCATTTTCTTCTTGACGGACGACCACACCGCGGGCAAAATTCTCCCGCCGTAAAATATCATTAACGTTATCACGAATCTGATTCTTACTTGCCATGCCCACGACACCATAATTATCAGTCGCGGCACCCCCAACTACGGTCGCAATTACTTCATTGGTAATATCAATTGTTCCGTACTGAGTCTTAATCTTAACGGCCATGGAAATAGCCTCCTTGTCTGGATATAAAATCTTAACAGAAATTAATCTTACCACAACCCACGCAAAAATAGAAATAGGAAGACCAAAATGCGTGTTCTGACGGTAAATAAGTGTCAAGCAAAATTACTTGAAAGAAAACATTGCGTTCCACAAAAGAGTATGGTAAATTAGTCAGGTGAGTAAAAAGCACTGCTTTTTAAAAGTAATGAATCCATAAAGGAGGGTTTACGCCATGGCAAAGGATTTTATCAACGGTAAGCGGACGCGCTTCGGTAACAAGCGTTCTCACGCTTTGAATTCAAGTCGTCGCGCTTGGAAGCCGAACTTGCAAAAGGTTCGCATCTTAGTGGACGGTAAGCCAAAGAAGGTCTGGGTTTCAGCTCGGACTTTGAAATCAGGCAAGGTCACTCGCGTCTAGTTAACGACACGATTAATCTTAAGAGCACTAACCAGTTTTCGCTGGTCAGTGCTTTTTTATTGTCCAAAATTCAAATAACGTGTCCTAGTCGCCTTACCGTTACGTGAAAGTCTAGGCTGGAACGCTGGGGCAGGACGGCCCGAGCCAAAGCCCGGTCTCGGACCTTGCTTTGAGCCGAAAACCACGTCTCAAAGTCACCAATTTAGTAGCCAAGAGCGCTACTAAATTCCTCGGCTGAGCCTAGATTTCACTTCACTCACGGCTGACACTGCATTAGGCTAATCCGTTTTCCACCGCATTCCCTAGCTAAATCATCCGACAACACCATATGACACCTAAGCTAACAGACCAGCACGCTACCACGTAACGCTCCTTGCCAATAGCAAAATTTCTTTTAATTTTTCGTATCTAGTCACTCATTGGTTAAACAAATCAACCATCTCTTCCATAAGATAGTTTACCAGAAGATGCCGTCGCCTGCTGAGATGAGCATTTGTCTTGGGCCCTTAAAAATTAATAATCACGCAACTGAGTCTGTTGGAATCAGTCGTTTACCGATTCGTAGCGGTAGCCGATCGCCTACCGTTCGCTAAATACGGGTGGCATGCGGTGGGCGGCTCGGACCTGAAGAACAGTCTCGGCCTCGCTTTGAGCCGAAGGTCGCGTCTCAAGCCGGTCTCGTAGCCAAAACATGCGCCAATAATCGTCGACTTAGTACTTAGCTATCAGCTAACACAATGTTGCTGATAAGCATCAACTTGCCGCAAACTCCTGGCTTCACTAATTTTAGTTAACAGAATACTGTCATTCCTGGCATCGAAAACAGAGCCAACCAGACGTACTTGCGTCCAGTTGGCTCTGTTTTTGATTTTAACTTAACTTAGGGTACCAGTTGTCCAAGCTACTCGTGGCGGGCCTCATACGTGTCACAGCTTTGAATCACGCACAAGACTCCCGTGTCGAACTGAAATTCCCCCGTCTCGCCCACAAACTCGTTGCTGGCTAGTGAGATGGGATACGGAATGGGTTCGTCATGCAGCTGGTATTTTTCATCCAACAGGCTCAGATGATCGATGGACGTCAGCGGAATAAAGGCCAGATAGTTTTTATCCGGTTCTTTACGCAACTGGTAGTGTCCCGGCAGGTAAAACGAAATCGTATTTTGCTTATCGATCAAGCGAATGCGATTGGCATAGCGCTTGTACTGCGGCTCCAACACGATAAATAGGTTCGCTAAAAAGTGGTCGAGTCGCCCACCCGTGGCACCGTAGATATCGACCTGCTCGGCACCGTAGTCCCCAAAGGCCACGGACACCGCCATTTGGGTATCAGTAAAATCCTTTTCGGGTTGCGACTGCCGAATATCTTTGACATTTCGCCGGACACGTTGCAGTTCCGGGGCGGCCAGGGAATCAAAATCCCCGATGGCCGCGACCGGTTGAACATTGTGTTCGATCAACCGCAAGGTCCCCCGATCAACGCCAATCCAGGGGCCAACGATTTTCTCGGTGAGGTCCACTGGCCAATTTGCCTTCGGGCCCCCCACCAATAAATTAAACGTTCCGCCCCGGGGCATTATTTTGTTGCGTCCTTCAGGGCTTGAATCCGGGCAGCTGGGTCGTCGGCGTTGAAGACGTATGAACCAGCTACAGCAACCGTGGCACCAGCGTTTGCGCAGTCAACAACGGTTTGATCGTTGACCCCACCATCGACTTCGATATCAAAGTCGTAGCCCTTGACCTTCTTGATGGCATCCAGTTCAGCGATCTTAGCGACCGTGCTGTGTAAGAACTTCTGACCACCAAAACCAGGGTTGACCGTCATCACTAAGACTTGACCGACCATGTCTAAGACGGGTTCGATCATGGCAACAGGAGTACCAGGATTAATGACAACTTCTGGCGTGGCACCGGCGTTTTGAATCATTTGCAAAGCCCGGTGAATGTGTGGCGTTGCTTCGACGTGGACCCCGATGATGTCGGCGCCAGCCTTGGCGAAGTCTTCCACGTAGCGTTCTGGGTTTTGGACCATCATGTGCACGTCTAAGACCATCTTGGTGATTGGGCGAATGGCTTTGACCCAACCTGGACCGTAAGACAGTGCTGGGACGAAGTTACCGTCCATGATATCGATGTGTAAGACTTCAGCTCCCGCTTGGTCCACCTTTTCGATGTCTGGTTGTAAGTTCACATAGTCGGCACTTAAAATTGAAGGCGCTACTTTAATCATAAAATCTCTTCCTCATTTCTTCTTGTTATAAATTGGTTTTTGGTTCTTTAACAACGTGAGTAATTGTAAATAATTGTCGTAACGGCTCTGCATGAGCTCGCCCGCGGCCAGCGCCGCCTTCACGGCACACCCTGGCTCATTGACGTGCACACAGCCCCGAAAACGGCAATCAGCGGCCAACGCCATGAATTCTGGGAAGTAGTGACACAGCTCCCGGTAATCCAGCGTCAGCGTTTCGTACGATGAGAATCCCGGTGTATCAGCTACCAGGCCACCCGCAATGGGCATCAAGCTCACCTTGCGCGTCGTATGGCGGCCCCGGTTGAGCGCGGTCGAAATCTCACCGGTCGCCAGGTCCAAGTCCGGCGCAATGTGGTTCAGCAGGGTCGATTTCCCGGCCCCGGTCTGGCCCATGATCACCGTTTCCTTATCCGCTAAGGTCGCCTTGAACTGGTCCAAACCAGCCGTTGAAAAGGGTTCGCGACTCAAAATCACCGGATAGCCGATCTGGCGATACCCCGCGGCCAGCTGCTCAAAATACTGGTACCGGTCGTCGTCGATCAAATCGGTCTTCGTAAAGTAGATGACTGGAGCGATGCCGCTAACCTCTAAGGCAATCAACTGCCGATCAAGTAACCCCGTCGAGAATTCCGGTTGGGCCACGGCGGTCACCACGACCCCCTGGTCAATGTTGGCCACTGGGGGCCGCGTCAGTGAATTATCCCGTGGTAAAATCTCTAAAATATAGCCCTCTTGCGGCGTCGAACTTTCAAAGGTCACCCGGTCACCGACCAACGGCGTAATCTTACGTTTCCGAAAATTACCGCGCGCGCGGGTCCGGTACAGCTGACCATCGCTAAAGACATCGTAGAAGCCACTGAGCGATTGACGAATCTGTCCTTCTGTCAATGCGCACCTCCTTTGTGGGTTTGTTTCCAGTTTACACTACTTTTCAGATTGGCACTAGTTTTACTGTGGTTGTGTTAAATATCACAACTAAGGCAGTCGTCTCGCTACCCATCCACTAAAATGCCGCCTACCGTTAGGCAAAATTGCAGCCCTTACCTGGCCAGTCGCCTATGGCTGCCAGCTGTGTCGACGGTGTTGGCTGAGGTCTTTTCTCAGCCTACAGCGTGCGGCGACTTTGGAGACTGACTGGTTTTGTCAGGCTTCAAAGCGAACCGGAAGCCCGCTCTTCAGGCTGGAGGTGTCCGCCATAGCAGGCGGAATCTCTGGCTGCCGCAGGCTCCTGGTTTGACTAATTTTAATGAACAGGATACTGTCATTTCGGGAATTACCGCGTTAATGCGACTTTCAATCTCGTCGTTTAACCCTAACAACGGCAAAAAAAGCCCAATTCCCATTATACAGAGAATTAGGCTCAAATTGCAGAAATTTCTTAATTTTTCGTGACATGACTATCTGACGCAATCACGTGACCGTCACGAACCACCTTGTAGGCGCCGGCCTTACCGGAAGCCACAGTAAATGGCAACGTGACGCTGGTGTCAGACGTAATCGTCATTTGCTTGTAGACGGTACTTAACGAGTGGTCCTGGTCCTTTAAGTAGATCTGCACCAGGTTGGAGGCCGACGAGCTACTACTGCTACTGCTATCGTCATCGTCTTCCTCGTCACTGGAGCTTTCGCTAGCACTGTCGTCAAACGGAATCTTCACGTTCACGCTGAACTGATCGACGCTGGAGCTGCTTTCGCTTTCCATGCCGCGTGACATGGTCAGCGTCACCTCGTCACCTTCTTGGACCACGGCGCCTTCGCCAGGCGATTGCTTAATGACCCGGCCCTTGGCCACATCATTGGAGTAGGCGTAATCAAACGCCAGGTTCAAGTTGTGATTGGTGGCGTAGCTTTGTGCCTGGGCCTTGGTCTTGTTGGTCAAATCGGCCAAGGTGACCGTCGCCGACCCGGTCGAAACGGTAAAGGTGATATCCGTGCGGGCAGGCACGACCTTTTTCCCAGCCAAGACGTTTTGTTGCATGATCCGACCGGCGGGCACACTGGTCGAGTGGACCGACTCACGGTGGACCGTGAAGCCCAGCGCCTCTAATTTCGCGGCGGTACTGGCGTAGGCATCCCCCTGGTAATCAGCCAGCTGGTAACGCTTGGGACCAGTACTGATCCACAGGTCCACGACCGTGTGCCGTTTCAGCTGGGTCCCGGACCGCGGTTCTGTGCGCACGGCCCGATGAACCTTGACCGAAGCACTCGCCGTCTTGTGGACTTTGCCCACCGTCAAGTAGGCGTCTGTCAAACGGCTCTTTGCCACCTTTTCCGTTCGCCCGGACACACTAGGCACGCTGGTCATTTGCGGCCGAAAGAGCGCCATGCCAATCAAGATGCCCGCCACTAACAGGAGGACGACTAACCCAGCCAACAAGAACTTACGGCGACGGGGATGGCGGGTCTTCTTACGGCCCTTTTTTCCCTTAGCCTTCACCGGTGTCTCGTCTGAGGCCGTCTTTTCTTGGGGTTGCGTCTGGGTGGCCGCCTCGGCCGACGTCGGCGTCAGGCTACTCAACGCACTGAGGGGCAGGACCTTGGTCTCACCATCATCGTCTTGTGCCGGTGTGAATTTGACTTCACCCGCGCGCTTCGGTGACAGCGAAGTCTTCAGGTCCGCCGCCATACTCGCCGCATCGGCGTAGCGGTCTTCGGGCCGTTTGGCCGTAGCCTTGAGGACCACGTTTTCCAATGCTTGGGGAATGCGGGGGTCGATTTCTCTGACCGACGGAATCTCCGATTGGAAATGCTTCAAGGCAATCGAGACCGCCGTTTCCCCTTCAAAGGGCACCGTACCCGTCAACAATTCATAGAGGATGATCCCCAGTGAATAGATGTCGGACTTCTTCGTCGCCATCCCCCCGCGGGCCTGTTCCGGTGACAAATAGTGCACCGAACCCAGCACCGTGTTGGTCTGCGTCAGACTGTGCTCTGACAAGGCGACGGCGATACCGAAGTCGGTAATCTTGGCCACCTTGTGTTGGTCGATCAAAATATTTTGCGGTTTCAAATCCCGGTGAATGATATTGTGCTCATGCGCCGTTTGGACCGCGCTCAAGATCTGCGTCATGATGTGAATGACTTCTTGATAGGCAATCGGAAAATGGGCCTTGATGTACGCCTTGAGGTCGGTCCCCTCGACGTACTCCATGACCAAATACTGCATGCCATTTTCCTCACCGACATCATACACCTGAACGATGTTAGGATTGACCAGTTCGGTCGCGGCCAGCGCCTCGCGTTGGAACCGCCGAATCGTGCTGGGATCATCCCGCAGATCAAGTCGTAATAATTTCACTGAAACGTCACGATCTAAAATCAAATCGTGCGCTAAATACACGTTGGCCATACCACCCTCGCCGAGCGCGCGAACGATGCGATACCGGCCACTTAACGTATAACCTGTCCGCATTAGTCCGCCACCTCCCGCGAGAAGTTGGTCAGGAGCAAGACGGTAATGTTATCGAGGCCCCCGGCATCATTGGCCAATTCTACCAAGTAATCACATTTTTCTTCCGTCGAGCGGTCACTGGTCAGGACCGCTTGAATCGTTTGGTCATCGACCATGTTGGTCAACCCATCCGTACACATCAACAGTTGGTCGTTTAAGACCAGCGGATAGGTGTTGAGGTCAAAGTGCGCATCGTCAGAAATACCCAGCGACCGAATGATGACGTTCTTTTGGGGATGGTGCCGCGCTGCTTGGCGACTGATCTCGCCACGTTTGACCAGTTCATTGACCAACGAGTGGTCTTCGGTCAGCTGGCGCAGTTGCCCGTCGCGTAACAGGTAGGCTCGCGAATCCCCAATGCTAGCGATGACGACTTCTTCCGTGAAATACAGCGCCGCCACCAACGTGGTCCCCATGCCGTTCAGATCAGCAAATTGATTGGATTTGTCAATGATCGACTGGTTTTCCGCGGTAATCTGTTGCGTAATCCACTCACTAGCCGTTGCGGGCGTGGTGAGCCGGGTCTGTTCAAACTCGTGGCCCAAGTGGGAAACGGCCATGGCACTGGCCACGTCGCCGCCCTGATGCCCACCGATGCCATCCGCGATAATGGCCAAGTGTTGCCCGGCTAAATTCGTGAAAACATCGACATAGTCCTCGTTGTCATTGCGCTGTTTACCAATGGACGTGCGGTATGCCACTTTCATGACGACTCACCCCTACTTTTTCTTCCGAAAGGCACTGACGAAGAACCCATCTGAATCGAAATCATCCGGATAGATGTTCAGCGTGTCCGTGGTCCGGTCAGCCTTCACGTCTAAGGCCGTTTGGACCCGCATGGACTCAAAGTCGGGATGGGCGGCCAAGAACTTGGCGGCCACGTCCGCGTTTTCCGTGTCCAAAATGGTGCAGGTACTGTAGACCAGGATGCCATTCGGCTTTAATTTTTCACTCACTGCATCCAAAATACCCAGTTGAACCCGTTGTAACTGCTGGATATCTTGGGCAGTCTTTTCATAACGAATTTCTGGTTTCCGGCGAATCAGGCCTAACCCAGAGCACGGTGCATCGACTAAGATCCGGTCAAATTGCTTCTTCGGGAACTTGTCGTTGATCTTGCGGGCGTCTAACGCCACGGCGTCGACCCGGTCGGCCACGTGCAAGCGTTCGGCGTTGGCTTCGATCAGGTTGACCTTCTTAGGATGCAAATCTAAGGCCGTAACTTTCCCTCCAGAATGGGCATCGAGTAAGGCCGCAATCTGGGTAGTCTTGCCACCAGGGGCTGCACAGGCGTCTAAGACCTGGTCACCTGGCCGGACCTGTAAGGCCTCGACTGGCAACATGGCACTCTCGTCTTGAATCGTCAGCTCGCCGGTCTCAAAGACGTTGCTTTGGTTGGCGGCTTTGTCATCTAGCCGAAAGGCGTTGGCCGCAACCACACTCGGCGTCACGGTGTAGCCTTGATCCGTCAGGGATTGGGCGACTTCTTCCTTAGTGGCCACCGCCGTGTTGACCCGCACGGACTGCGCGGCCGGTTGGTTGATGGTCTCTAAAATGCTAACGGCTTTGTCGTCGCCGACTTGCTTTTGAATCGCCGTTACCAGCCATTCCGGCACGGAATACTGCAGGCTCAACCGCTTGGTAGCATCTTGAATCTGGCTGATGTCGGGTAAGCCTTGCCGGTCAATGGCGTGCAGCACACCGGTAATAAAGCGCCGAATGCCTTCGTGGCCCCGGTCCTTGGCCAATTGAATGGCTTCATTAAAGATGGCCCGCTTGGGTACCCGGTCCAAATAAAGTTCTTGGTACAAGGCCACCAGCAAGGTCATTTTGACCCACGGCAGGACCTTTTGGTTGGGCTTGATGAAGCCAGCTAAGTAGTACTCCAGCGTCAATTGATGTTGGATGGTCCCGTAGACCAAGTTGGTCACAAAACGCCGATCCACGTCACTTAAGTTGTGACTTTCTAATGTCTGTTCCAGTTGTAAATTTGAGTAAGCCCCGTTTGCGACTCGGGTCAGTGCCTCGACCGCTAAAGCCCGCGGTGTTGTGTTTTTTGTCATTATTCAGCCACCTGTTCGCCAATTGTCAATGCGTCACTCGTCCCGTTCAGAAAGTCCGTGATGCTTAATTTGGGCTTGCCTGCCGGTTGAATCTCGTCTAACCCTAATACGCCGTGTTCGCCGGTCGCAATCGCCAAGTGGTGCTTGTCATGGCTGACCAGAGCCCCTGGCTGCAGGTCGGTCGTCTGATCTAAGACCGTGACCTGCCACAGCTTGGTGCGCACGCCATTCAGGTAAATGTGGGCGATGGGGGCTGGCCGCAATGCGCGGACCTTGCAGTCGATGAGGTGAGCACTGAGATTCAAGTCAATGCGTTCTTCATCGGACTTGATCGTCGGTGAGAAGGTCACCAAGTCCTCGTCTTGTGGGACTGGCGTGATCTCTCCCGCCAACAGTTTAGGCAACGTCTCTAACAAGAGGTCGCGGCCCAAGTCGCTGAGCTTGTCAAACATCGTGCCCACATCATCTTGGTCCGTAATGGGAATGGCTCGTTGGGCTAGGACATCCCCGGCATCCATCTTCTTTTCCATGAACATGATGGATACCCCGGTCTCCTTGTCGCCGTTCATGATGGCGTAATGCACGGGTGCACCACCACGGTACTTTGGCAGTAAGGAAGCGTGGACGTTAACGGCCGCCACCTTGGCTGCCTTGAGCAGCTTGGTCGGCAAAAATTGCCCAAAGGCCGCCGTAACGATGAGGTCCGGTGCCAATTCAATCGCCCGAGCCATTTCTGGACTACCCGAAATTTTTTGTGGTTGGAGCACTTCGATATCGTGGGCCACCGCTACTTCCTTAACGGGCGACGCGGTCAACACGTGCTTGCGCCCCACCCGGCGATCCGGTTGGGTCACTACGGCTAAAACATCGTAGCCGTGGTCGATTAAACTACTGAGGATGGGCGCCGAAAATTTCGGCGTGCCCATAAAGATTACTGAAGTCATGTACTGCACCATACTTTCTGATAATTTTACTGATTATTGGTTCAATTTAAAGCAGAATCTTGCGGTCCGTCTTACCGTTACAGGAAATTCTCGGCTACTTTAGCAGTTATCAGCCACAACACCAGTGACCGTCAGGAACAATCCTACTCCTACATAAAGTTCATCGGTTCAGGGTCGATGGTGATGGTCAGGCCGTGGCGGGCCGGAATTTGGGCCGCCTGGCGGATCTTTTCCAAGACCGGCTTGAGTTGCGGCTCTTGCTTGTATTTAATCACAACTTGATAATAATACTTCCGCTTGACCCGCGCAATCGCCTTGGGCGTCGGCCCTAAAATAATGGCGTTGTCGCTCAGGCCCTTTTGAAGCTGACCCACGATCTGATACATCGCCTTAGCCGCCTTGGCCTCGTCTTCATGACTAGCCGTCAGCTGCACAGCGAAGTAATACGGCGGATAGTTGCCTTGATGGCGCATGTGCATTTCCGTCACGAAGAAGCGCTCATAGTCTTGTTGCTGCGCCAGTTCGATGGCGTAATGGTCCGGGTTGAAGGTCTGGATAAAGACTTCACCCGGCTTTTGCGCCCGCCCGGCCCGACCACTGACCTGCGTCAAGAGCTGGAAGGTCCGCTCACTAGCGCGGAAATCGGGCAACCCCAGCGCAGTATCGGCGTTCAAGACCCCGACCAGCGTTACGTTGGGAAAGTCCAACCCCTTGGCGATCATCTGAGTCCCCAGCAAGATATCGGCTTGGTGCTGACCAAATTGCCGCAGGATTTTTTCGTGAGCGCCCTTACGCCGCGTCGAGTCGACGTCCATGCGTAAAATACGGGCCGTCGGAAATTCCTTTTGCAGGGCTGTTTCCACCTTTTGCGTTCCGGTGCCGTAGTAGCGAATCTTGCGACTGTGGCAGTTGGGGCAGATGTGGGGAATGGCTTCTTCGTGGCCGCAGTAGTGGCATTTCATGGTGTGCGTATCCATATGCAACGTCAAGGAGATGTCACAGTTGGGACACTTCAGCACAAACCCACAGTCCCGGCACATGACAAACGACGAGTACCCCCGCCGGTTGAGCATCAAGACCATCTGTTCTTGCCGGTCTAACCGTGTCTGAATCGCGTTGATCAATGGCTGGGAGAAGTCGCCGTCACTGCGTTGCTTGACCTCTTCGCGCATGTCAACGATGTGGACCGTTGGTAGCGGATGATCGTTGACCCGCTTAGCCAAGACCAGCCGCGTGTACAAGCCCTTAGCCGCTCGTGCGCGCGTTTCTAGTGACGGCGTGGCACTGCCAAGCACGACGGGACAATGGTTGTAGCGTCCCCGCCACAAGGCCACGTCGCGGGCATGGTAACGCGGATTTTCATCTTGTTTATAACTACTTTCATGTTCCTCATCCATGATGATGATGCCAAGGTTGCGGACGGGAGCAAAGACTGCCGACCGTGCGCCCACGACCACGGTTGCTTCCCCGCGGTCGATGCGGCGCCACTCGTCGTACTGTTCGCCCTTGGACAAGCCACTGTGGAGCACGGCGACTCGGTGACCAAAGCGGGCCTTGACCCGGTTGACCATCTGCGGCGTCAGCGCGATTTCTGGCACCAACATCAAGGCGGTCCGTTGCTGTTGCAAGGCGACCGCGATGCTTTGCAGGTAGACCTCGGTCTTCCCACTACCGGTGACTCCTTCGACCAAGAAATTCTCGGTCCGTTGCGCATCCACGGCACTGGTGATCGCCGTCACGGCCGCTTGTTGTTCAGCGTTGAGCTGGAGCGGCTGGGTCGGCTTGACTGGTTGATGGAACGGATCGCGGTAAACTTCCAGCGGCTGTTTGACCAGCCAGCCTTTATCCGCCGCAGTCGAAATGACCGCCGTACTGACATCAGCGGCGTGGCTAACTTGGCTTTGGGCTACCAATTTATCCGGGGTCATCGTCTGCAAATACGCCAGTAACTCGGCTTGCTTCGGCGCCTTTTTAGCCACCGTTGCCTGAATCTCTTGTAGCTTAGCGACTGGCAACGCCGGCTTGATGCCCGTCGTGGTCTTGGCGGCCGCCTTGCTGGTCACCTGGTAAACCACTTCGACCTTACCGGCACGCTGGAGGCGCAATAGCCCGGCCAGCGTGGGAGCATCTAATTTACTGGTATCAAAATCTCGCGGCGCCCCGTCTGGAAAATACGCCTGCATCTCGGCCGGGGACAAGGGTTCGGTCGGCTGAATCTGCCGTTCCGTTTGGGCCTTCAATAAGTTGGGCAACATGGTCTGAATACAGGTGATGCGAAAGGCGTAGGTCGTGTCCGCCAGCCACTTCGCTAGCTGTTGAAGCTCGTCATCCAGCACGGGGGCGAGGTCTAAGACGGCCTGAATCGGTTTTAATTGGCCATCGAAGGTCGTGACATCACTGAGGCCAACCACGACGCCTGACACCACGCGATGACCGCGACCAAACGGTACCGTGACCCGCATCCCCAGCTGCACTTGATGTTCCAATTCAGCTGGAATGGCGTAGGAATAAGGTTCATTCGTCTGCATGGTTGGCACGTCGACAATAATTTGGCCAATCTGGGCCATGGTGGTTCACCTCACTTTTCTGCGAATAATTGCGCGACCCGGTCGACTAACGCCCGGGCAATCACGACTTTACTGGTTTTAGGCGTCTGGTCCGTCACGCCATCTGGCATGATAAAGGTGACCTGGTTGTCATCACCGTTAAAACCGATATCGGCCCGGGAGACGTCGTTGGCGGCCAACAGGTCTAGTGACTTGCTTTGCAGCTTTTTCTGACCGTTAGCCAGCAAATTTTGCGTTTCCGCGGCAAAGCCGACCGTCACCTGGCCTGGCTGTTTGATTGCCGCCACTTGTTTTAAGATATCTGGGGTTTTCTTGAGTTTTAAAATAAATTCATCATTATCGGCCGTCTTCTTGATTTTTTGGTCGGCCGTAACTTCCGGTTGGAAATCGGCTACGGCCGCGGCCATGATTAAGGCATCGGCTTTCGGAAACGCCGCCAAGACCGCTTGAGCCAGGTCCGTGGTACTTTGAATCGGCACCACGGTGACGCCGGCTGGCGGAGTGAGCTTGGTGGGCGCCGTGATCAGCGTCACGGTGGCACCGGCTTGTTGGGCAGCGGCCGCAACGGCATAACCCATCTTGCCAGACGAGTCGTTGGTCAAGAAACGCACGGGGTCGAGCCGTTCCCGTGTGCCTCCAGCCGTAACGATGACCCGTTTGCCCACTAACGTTTGGGGAGCAAAGAGACCCAGGTGGCTGACTTGGTCCACAATTTCTGCCGGCTCTAAGAAGCGCCCTTGGCCCGAATAGCCTTCCGCTAATTGGCCAGTCGCCGGAGTCAACACGTGGGTCCCGTCGGTCGTTAACAATTGCACGTTCCGCTGGGTCGCTGGGGCTTGCCACATGTGACTGTTCATGGCGGGCACCACGACCTTAGGCGCTGCCGTGGCTAACCAGGTGGCACTGGCGGCGTCATTGGCCAAACCATTAGCCAGTTGCGCCATCAAGTTGGCCGAGGCCGGCGCCGCGATTGCCAGGTCAGTCCAGTCGGCCAGCTCCACGTGGGCAATCTGCCCTTGGGCCTGCCACCAACTGTCGTCCGTCAGGACCGGGGCCTTCGTCAGCGCCGCAAACGTCGCCGCGGTCACAAATTGGGCCGCCCCGGCAGTCAACACGATGCGCACTTGTGCCCCGGCGTGTTCCAGTTGGCGGGCCAGCAAGGCGGCCTTATACGCCGCCACGCTGCCACCCACCGTTAACGTGATGTGTTTGTCTTCAAACATTGCCTTTCCTCCAATTCACCTTACCGCGTCCTTGATAAAAAAGGCCAGATTACCCAACGGCAACCTGGTCTTTCCTGAACCACCCAACTTAGGCGTCCAGATCCTTTTCGTCCGGATCGATCATTAAGGCACCGGCAGCGATTTCTTCCAATGCCCGACCAATCGTCTTGGGCGACTTGTAATCGGTCAAGAGTGGCTTCGCACCGGCGTCTAATTCATGCGCCCGCTTGCTAGCCAACATAATCAAAGAGTAACGGGAATCAACTTGTGCTAATAAATCATCAACTGAGGGATAAAGTAACATCTTTTATTCGTCTCCAATCATTTGTTCGTAATCCGGCATGACCCGGGTCACCCGTAAACGTTCACTGCGGATAATCATTTGGATGCGGTCAACAGCCTTGCCGACCTCGTCGTTCACCACGGCATAGTCGTAGTTACGCATCATCCGAATCTCACCAACAGCCTTCTTGATACGTTTGTTAATGACGTCCATGGCATCTGTGCCCCGACCGATCAGACGGTGCTTCAATTCCATCAAGTCCGGTGGTGTTAAGAAGACAAACACAGCGTCGGGGCAGTTAGCCCGGACCTGCATGGCCCCATTGACTTCAATTTCCAAGAAAACATCTTTTCCCTGATCAAGGGTCTCATTTACATATTTTAACGGGGTACCGTAGTAGTTGTCAACATACTTGGCATACTCCAGCATTTCCCCATTACGAATGTTCTCTTCAAATTCTTCCTTCGAGACAAAGTAATAGTCGACCCCATTGACTTCGCCTTCCCGCGGTTTCCGGGTGGTCATTGAAATGGAGTACGAAAAGTCGGTCGCCCCCGTTTCAAACAGCGCCTTACGAACCGTTCCCTTACCAACTCCGGAAGGACCCGAGAGCACAATGAGCATTCCACGTTTAGCCATCGTTTAAAAATCCCTTCATCACAAAATTTAATTAATCCGCCAGCCCCCAAATGGGTTGACGGTTAGCACCAGATTGCTTGGCGCAAACTATAATCTATAGGTTACTATATTACCACTATTCAGCGATAAATACTGCATATCCGGCCTATTTGTCAAAAAAAACCGCCAATTGCGGGTCAGAACTGATTTAGCGAAGCCACTGAGTATTTTGGGGCCAGTGAACCGGAAATCGTCGGCTTTCTTTGGGTGAAAGTCAGGCTGGCCGGGGATGTTCCCCTATCGGCCAAAACAATCGAACAAAAAGGCTTGCAATCTCAAACAAACGTTCGTATAATAAAAATACAAACAAACGTTCGAGGTGATCAGCATGCAAAATTCAATCGCAAAAAGCGTTACCCTGTCTGATCGGGTAGCCACCCTGTCCCAGGAACTCTTCAGTCCGTTACCGGTCATTGATGGCCAAGTCGTTTACGCTCAGATGCCTGACTTCCAGTTAGCCCTCTTCATCCAGCAAGCCATGGACCGCCACTACTTGGTCCGGCTCCAGTTCAAAGCGGCCCCAGACGTCGCCCCCGCAACCGTCATTGGCCAGTTAAAAGAAGACGCCGCTGGTCACCTCATTTTAAAACAAACCAAACAGCTCGCTACCATTGTGACCCCCGCGCTATTGCGGTCGATTCAACGCGTAAAGTAAACCAAACGACCATGATAGGATTCTTGCGTTCTACCATGGTCGTTTTTTTTTGACCTAATTTTTAGTTTTTCCGGGTACGGCGGTATTGCCAGATGCTTAGACTACTGCCAAGCAATAAGAGTCCCCCGATTGCGACGTAGATAGTCTTAGCTTCATTGGTCTTAGGTAGAAGTCGGTCGGCCATGCTGCGGTGGTGTTGGGTTGGGGTGTTGCTAGTACTCCCACCAGCGTTCAAATCGTCAGAAGATTCATTATTGGTTGGACTGAAACTAGTCTTATCTGCGTGACTTCCCTTATTATCAGTGGCGCTTGTGGAACTACTTGATGTCATTGAGTAGACATTACCGCTGTCAGTATCTGAAGAGGCACTACTCGATTGTGTACTCTCCGATGAAGAGCTCAGAGATCTACTGGATCTACTGGAACTACTGGTACTACTCGAGCTACTTGAATCACTTATGCTGCCAGAGCTATTACTATCAACAATCGAGCTGGAAGTTGTCAGATTATCACTGCTCCCCGAGCTGCTATCAGAACCGCTCTCTGGTTCATCTCGTTGTTCAACTGAAACAGCAGCAGTATCAGTTCCTTGTGTATCAGCAATAGTGAACGAAATTGGTGTTTGATCCAATTTATATCCATTCGGCGCTTGTTCCTCAACAAACTCATAGTTTCCTGGTGCCAGCCCCGTAACCGTCAGTGTCCCATCAGCCCCAGTCGTGTACGCTTCAGATTCAACCGGTGAGCCAGCATTATAGTCAGTCCATCCTGATCCATACGCTAATTGATACTGCGCACCCGGTAACTTTTCCGGAGACTGACTATCTAGTTTCGTCAACTTTACCGACCCTTTAGTATCTACCTGACTAACCGATTGCTGTGCAGTGGTATTGTTAGAACTGATTGTAAACTGGATTGGTGTGGAATTGATTTGATAGCCACTAGGAGCCTTAGTCTCGATGAACTGATAGGTCCCCTCGGGTAAGCCATAATCATTGAGAATCCCGTTGCCATCAGACGTACTGGTGGTTGTTAATTGTGTTTGGTAATCCTCAAATAATTTAGTAGTATCATTTTGCTTTTGCAGTTTGTATTCGGCTCCATTCAGCTGCGTACCATCAACTGCTGTTTTAGTCAACTTAACATCACCAATGTAGGTGCCATTAATATCCGCAGAACCACCCCACTGAATATTCTTATGTGCATCTCCCGCTATCGTCGGATCATCTGGATTAGTTCCCGAGCCTGGGTCTGTTCCCGCACTACCAGTTTCACCATCCTCAGCCACCAAATTAACACTATTACTGAGAAAGCCACTGGTTGTCCCACTGAAATGATCAACATCTACCTTTGTATAGTAACTCAGCGTTATCTTACCAGTTACTTTGGTAAATGTGATGGTTAACTTGGAGCCATCAACCTGAACTGTAGGATTCAAGGTGTCCCCAGTTGTATCATCTGTGGCTTTAAGCCCACCAGCATAGGATTGATAGGCTCCCAAGGTATCAGTTAAAGTTACTGTTCCCATACTCTTAGCGGCTGGATTAAAAACAATCTGCCAGACCGCCTGTTTAGGTATACCATTCGCATCAAAGTCATCTTTTTGAATCCAACCGTTTTTGGCAATAACGTAATCATTATTGCCAGAACTCGTATCATCCGCTGTTCCTGTAACTTGAAATGTCAGGCTTCCTTGACGATAAACATTGGCATTCGCTAGTTCATCATTAAAGGTAATTGTTGCCGTATGGCCGGAATCTGCCTCTAAATCAAAATGACCAACTGTGATTTGATTTTGATCACCCGTTTTAACATCAAAACCGACCGCACCATGACTCGCCGAATCAGGTAGGGTCACTGTCGCGGTGTCTTTATCAGCAATTTTAGTACCGTCAGTGACCGTCCAAGAATATGTCAGTCTATAATTTTGACCCGACTTTAGCGGCTCCCCCGTGTCCGTAATATCTGTAAAAGTATTATTCCCTGTCTCTTCTTCAATTTTGCTAGGCACATCTAATCCCGTCACATGATTATCAATACTAGCTGCACTAGCTCTACTTGACCCTCCCCACAAAATCAGAAATCCTACAACCAAACTCAGTAGTCCTAACCCTATCCGTTTTAGCATCTCTCACACCTCATTCAACTTGTTACATTCACATTAAGTATAACGCAATTAACGAATAAAATCGTATGGAATTTGTTAATTGACTAAATAAATTCGTGAAATAAATTTGGCGTAAACAAGCAAAGAGTCCATCAACCCAAGTTTGGCCGATGGACTCTTTTCAAATTATTTCTGTTTCTTCGCATGCTTTTCCTTAACCTCATCAGCCAACCCCAGCAACTCATTGGCGTGTTCCAATGCCAATTTCGTGACTTGGGTGCCGGCTGACATACGAGCGATTTCGCTCACGCGGTCCTTTTCACTCAACCGCGTCAGCTTGGTCTCGGTCCGTTCGCCCACGATTTCCTTAGCAATGAAGTAGTGGTGATCGGCCATCGCGGCAACCTGGGGCAAATGCGTGATACATAACACTTGCGAGGCCCGGGCGATGCCACTGATCTTTTCAGCAATCGCCTGAGCGACCCGGCCGCTGACCCCGGTATCCACTTCGTCAAAGATGATCGACGTGATGCCTTGTGACTCGGAGAAAATCGTCTTCAGCGCCAGCATGATCCGTGACAATTCCCCACCGGAGGCAATCTTCGCTAACGGCCGCATGGCTTCACCCGGGTTAGTTCGCAGGTAAAATTCCACGTGGTCCAAACCAGTGCTCAAAATCGGTTGGGACTTGGAACGGGTAAAATGCACAGCAAAAACCGTCTTATCCATGTACAGGTCGGCCAGCTCGCCGTGAATAGCCGCCTCGAGCTTTTCGGCTGCTTGTTGGCGGGCCTTACTGAGTTGTTCGCCCAGCTTCAACAACGTCGTCCGCTGGGTCGCCACTTGACCCTCCAAGTCGTCAGCTGTCTCGTCGGTGGCTTGCATTTGCTTCAATTCGGCCGCAATCTTGTCGAAATACTTCAAGACCTGCGCTTCGGAATCGCCATACTTGCGTTTTAACTGGTTGATGACGTCTAAACGCCGCTCGATTTCGTCTAACCGGCCTTCGTCCCATTCCAATAAATCTAGCTGAGAGGAGACATCCCCCACCGCGTCGCTCAACGCGTAGTAGGCCGTTTCCAAGCTACTGGCAATCTGCTTGAAGGCTGGGTCGAAATCTGCAATACCTTGCATCGCCTGCATGGCACCACTGATCTGGTCGGTCGCCCCGGGGGCGGTGTCTTCTCCCGTCAGTGTGACCTGAACCAGCTGCAGGGCGTCATTGATTTTTTGGAAATTATCCAACCGGTCGCGTTCCGCTACCAGGCTATCTTCCTCGCCAGGTTCCAGTTGGGCCGACTCGATTTCGTTGACCTGAAATTTGAGCATATCCAGGTGCTGGGCCCATTCCTTTTCATTGGCCCGCTTATTTTCCAACGTCGCCCGCAACTGGGTGTATTGCGCATAGACCGCCTGGTAACGCTGCCGCAACTTGGCCACCGTGGCGCCGGCAAACTCGTCCAGCATCCCCAGGTGCTTTTCTGGCTGCATCAACTCTTGATGCTCGTTTTGCCCGTGAATATCCACGGCCGTTTCCCCGATGCGCTTGAGCGTGTTGGTATTGACCAGCATCCCATTGACCCGACAAGTGTTGCGACCATTTTGATGAATCTCGCGCTGCAAAATCACGCTCCCATCATCGTGGTCGATACCCAGGTCGTCGAGGACCTGATACGTGGTGCCACCCTCAGGAAACACAAAACTCCCTTGGATGATGGCTTTATCGGTGCCGGTCCGGACAAAGCTGGCCGACCCGCGACCACCCGCTAACAGCCCCACGGCATCGATGATAATCGATTTCCCGGCACCCGTTTCCCCAGTGAGAACGGTCATGCCATTTTTAAATGCCACGTCGAGTTGGTCGATGATGGCAAAATTTTTAATAGACAGCTCTTGTAACACGTTGTGACCCCCTAAAAATAAAAGACCACTGCTGCTTCGTCAGCTTTTGCTGGTCGTCAGTCGTGGTCTGGTCTACCTAATCCGCAAGCATGCGGTCAATCGTCTTTTCTAATTGTAAGGCACCCTGATGAGAAACACAAACGGTCAAGACGGAACTGTCGTCACCCACCGTGCCAAAGACAAATTCATACCGCATCTGGTCTAACAGTGACGCAATCACCGGACCGTTTCCGGGCAGGACCTTTAGAATCGTAAATTGGTCTTGGACCGCAAAGGATATGTACGCATTTTGTAAGGTACGTTGTAACTTCTTTTGGGTGTCGATCTTTTTTTGCACGGGAAGACTGTAGCGGTAACCCCCAGATTCTGCCGGAAGTTTGACCAGTTGCATCTCCTTGATATCCCGCGAAATGGTTGCTTGCGTCACGTGGATACCATCTTCTTCTAATAGCCGGACAAAGTCCTCTTGTCGTTCAATTTCTCGTGATGTCAGTAATCGCTTGAGCAATTGTTGGCGTTCCTGCTTCTTCATACCTAGCCCCCCTTATGTGATAAAAATGCATAATCTTATCATATACCAGACCTAAGTATTTGGAAAGTAAATTCTCATAAATTTCTCATAATCTATTGTTTTAAGCCTTTGTAGGCAGCGTCGATGGTGTCAGCCACTGAGACCGAACTTGCACAAACTGCATGTTTATCAACCGAGCGTAAGTGCACGAGGAACTCAATGTTGCCTTCGCCCCCACGAATCGGCGAGAAATCAAGTCCTAACACGCTGTACCCGGTTGCCACGGCAAAGTCGATGATCATCTGAACCACGCGGGTATGGACGTCGCGGTCACGCACGATGCCGTGACTCCCCACGTCTTCACGGTCCGCCTCAAATTGGGGTTTGATCAGCGCAACCACGTCACCGTTTAACGCCAAAATAGCCTTCAATGGCGGCAAGATCATTTTCAGGGAAATAAAGGACACGTCGATCGACGCGAACGTGGGTTGACCCTTGGTGAAGTCAGCTAACTTACTGTACCGGAAATTGGTGTGCTCCATGACGATGACCCGCGGGTCTTGCCGGAGTTTCCACACCAACTGGTTGCTCCCCACATCGAGGGCGTAGCTGAGCTTGGCGCCGTTTTGTAACATCACGTCGGTGAAGCCCCCGGTCGATGACCCAATGTCTAAGACGACCCGGTCGGTCACGTCGATGTCAAAGGACTTCAGGGCTTTGGCTAACTTAAAGCCACCGCGGGACACGTAGGGTAAGGGATGGCCCTTTAAATGTAGTTCCGTATCAATGGGAATCAAGGACCCCGGCTTATCCAGGCGTTCCTCGTTCGTTCCCAGAATCTCCCCGGCCATTACGGCCCGTTTGGCATCATCCAGGGATGTGTATAAGCCCTGTTCGACTAGTAAATCTGCGACCCGTTTCTTCTTCATCTACTTCACCCGTTTCGTATCAAAATAACTAAAGAACGCGGCCAACAAATCGGTATCCACCGCCGTTGGCACCGTCTGCAGGGCGGCTTGGCCCTGAGCAATCGTCTTGATCAAGGCCTGATTGGCCCCCGCCAAGCCCAATTTGCCTGGATAGGTGTTCTTGGCCTCACCGGCATCCTTTTGAGTCGCCTTGCCGAGCTCGGCTGGCGTACTAACAACGTCCAAGATGTCATCGTAAATCTGAAAGGCCAGCCCAAAGGCGTCCGCAAACTGGATGTAGGATGACCACTGCGCTTGCGGGGTTCCAGCCAAAATCAATCCGGCTTGCACAGCGTAGTGCAGAAGTGCCCCGGTCTTTTCGCGGTGCAAGACCCGCAACCGGTCCATCGGCAAATCCACGTGCTCATTTTGAATGTCCTTGGCTTGCCCGGCCACCATTCCGTGGGGACCCGCAGCGACGGCCAAGGCTTGCACCAATGCCGCCTGGGTTGAAACTGGCAGTGCGGTGGCCGTCAGCCATTGAAAGGCCAGCGTCAACAGCCCATCGCCAGCCAGCGTCGCCATTCCAGCCCCAAACTTCATGTGGTTAGTCGGCTCGCCCCGGCGCAAGGCATCGTTATCCATGGCAGGCAAGTCATCGTGAATCAAGGAATACGTGTGCAACAACTCCAGTGCCATGACCGGTCGCCAGTCGCGATCGGCAGTAAACGTCGCGCCGAGAGTTTGCATCGTCGCGACCGTCAACAGTGGCCGTAACCGTTTACCGCCCGCCAAAACGGAATAGCTCATGGCTTCGGCTAAGCGGTCATCCCCACTGTCAGCAGCGATGGCGTCCGCCAGCGGCGCATTTAGCCGCGGGACCCAGGTCGTTTCAAATGTTTGGAGCCGCGAATCAATCGGCATCCCCATTGCCCCCTTGTGGCGTTTCAAAGGCGACTTCTTGGTCAGAATCTTTCATCATGGTCGTCAACGTCTTTTCAGCATCCTGTAAGGTGGCTTGCAGGCTCTTGCTCAACGCCACCCCTTTTTGAAATTGGTCCAGGGCCTGTTCCAAGGGAATGTCACCTTGTTCCAGTTGGGACACGATGGTTTCCAAGGTCGTTAAATTCTCTTCAAAAGTTGGTTGTTTTTCATCACTCATGGTTATCCTCCGTTGCTGGTGTGATTGTCTGAATCTGGGCCTCAGCCGTCCCGTCGCTCAAGTGAATCGTGGCGGTGGCAGGCTTCAAATCGGCCACACTCTTGACTACATGGTCGTTTTGCGTCACGTAACTATAGCCGCGACCCATGATCTTTAGCGGACTCAAGTAGTCCAGGCCGTTGATCAATTGGGCCACATGTTCTTGCTTCGTCGTCAAGTAGCGTTTGGCTTCGGTATTCAACCGCGCCGTGGCCTGACTGACGGTCAATTGGTCACGGTGCACCCGTTCTAATGGTGACTGACCGCGCAGACCTTGACGAGCCAATTGGAACCGTTGTTCGCGTTGACGCAATTGGTTTTGCATGGTTTGTCCCAAGGCCTGTTGGGCGCGGTCCAGCCGCTGCACGTACGTTTCGTACAAGCGCTGAGGTTGCCGGAACACGTAGGCCGTCATTAATTTGTTCAGCCGTTCTTGTTGGAAATTGATGCGGTTGTTCATCGCATTGTACAGCCGCGTGCGTTGCTGGCTGAGCTTGAGTAATTCCTCACTCAAGACCGGCACTGCCAGTTCGGCCGCCGCAGTCGGTGTCGCTGCCCGAACATCAGCCACCAAATCGGCAATCGTTGTATCGGTTTCGTGGCCGACCGACGAAATGATGGGCAGACGACTGGCCGCAATGGCGCGGGCCACGCTCTCTTCATTGAACGGCCACAAGTCTTCGATCGACCCACCACCCCGACCAATGATCAGGGTGTCAAACGAACCGTTGGCGTTGGCCCGTTGAATCTGCCGCACGATGTCAGGCGCCGCCGCTTCCCCCTGCACGACCGCCGGATATAGCACGATTTGTGCAATGGGATAGCGCCGCCGAGTGGTCGTAATGATATCGCGAATCACGGCCCCACTGGGACTGGTCACAACGGCGATGCGCTTCGGAAAGCGTGGTAAGGGGCGCTTGGGGGCCGTAAATAATCCCTCGTCAGCCAATTTTTGCTTCAGCTGCTCGTAGGCTTGATACAACTGCCCGACGCCATCTGGTTCCATGCGCTCCACGTAGATTTGATAATTACCGGTCGGTTCATACAGCGAAATCCGGCCAGTCACCAGCACCTTCATCCCGGTCTCTGGCGTGAATTTTAACTTCTCAAAGGCCGACTTGAACATGATTGCGCTGATTTTGGCGTGGTCGTCCTTTAAGCTGAAATACTGATGAGCGTGTGGCCGTAGCCGAAAGTTAGAGATTTCTCCCGTTAGATAGACTTTCCCCAGGTACGGGTCCACGTCGAATTTGCGCTTCAAATATTGGGTCAGCGCTGTGACCGTTAAATAATCAGTTTGTGCCACGTTCCTCACTCCACTCACAAAGGTCAACCGTCTGTTGCATCAGGGTCGCAATCGTCATCGGCCCCACGCCACCAGGTACTGGCGTAATCGCGCCGGCCCGTTTAACAACGCCATCAAAATCCACGTCGCCGGTCAACTTGCCGTTTTCGTCTCGATCCATGCCGACGTCGATCACGATGGCGCCGGGCTTGACGTCTGTTTCTTTAATTAAATGGGTGACGCCGGTCGCCACGACCAACACGTCGGCTTGTTGGGTCAACGCACTCAAGTCCTTAGTGTACACGTGGGCGACACTGACCGTCATGTCGGCGTTCAACAGCATCGACGCCATCGGCCGCCCCACGATCATACTACGGCCTACGACCACCGCGTGTTTGCCCCGCAAGTGCGTATGCAACGAGTCGAGCATGGTCATGATGCCCCGAGGCGTGCAGGAAACGGGATGATGACCCGGTAAATTGGCAAATAACTTGCCGACGTTCAACGGGTGAAACCCATCCACATCCTTGGCGGGGTCGATGTGGGCCACCACGGCTTGTTCATCCAAGCCAGTTGGCAGCGGTGACTGAACCAAGATACCGTGAATCGCCGGGTCTTGATTGTATTCTGTTACGACTTGTAACAGATCTGCTTGCGAAATCGTTGCGGGAAGCTGCCGTACGACTGAGTTGATGCCCAGTTGGCCGGCCTTCTTGTGCTTGTTACGCACATAAATGGCGCTGGCGGGATCCTCGCCCACGATAATGACTGCTAATCCGGGCACGATGCCCCGTTGCGCTAAGCTTGCCACCCGATCCTTAGTTTGGGCGTTGAGGTCCTTGGCCAGTTGTTTACCGTCGATAATGGTCGTCATGAAGTACTTCCTCCCGTAAATTTCAAGTTATCTTCCATTTTAGCATAGTTGACTTGAAAACGGGACTGCATCACGCCGCAAAATGAACCGTAAGCTACCCGTTAAATGGTTTAACTTTTTGACAGCAAATGCGGTCTTACGAGCCAGAGAAAATGCTGAGACCCGCTTTCGAGCGATGAGATCAGTTGCCGGCAGCGGGACAGTGAAAATTAACCGCCCACCGTCCGTCAAATAGGGATCATCAGCCCCGGAACAACAAAAAAGACTGGCCGCTAGCTAGCAGTCAGTCGATTTGTGACTAGGATTGTGAATCCAAAGGGTCGTCCAACGTGTGCGCAAGCACCCCGTTGATGAACCGACGAGAACGGTCATCACTGAAGTTCTTGGCTAATTCCAAGGCTTCGTTGACCGCAACTCTGTTCGGCACGTCTTCCACGTAGTCAATTTCATAAAAAGCGATCCGCATGATCACCAAGTCAGTCTTGGCGATCCGCTTGAGTTGCCAGCCAGTGCTCAGGTACTGGTCGATTTTAGCATCCAAGTCAGCTTGGTGGGCTAAAACGCCAGTTACCAATGTCTGGAGGTACTCAGGCACCGGAACGGTTTGGTCGGGGTCATCCGTCAGGACACGTTGGTACAACGCATCGTGATCGGCATCAGGATTGGCATTCAGTGCAAACAGCATTTGAAATGCCCGTTCCCGAATTTGATGTCGTGTAAGTGTCACTTTTGGTCACTGTCTCCTTCATCGCTCTGGTCAAACAGGTTATCAGGGTCGACCTGTTGCGCCGTCTTTTCGGGAATGACACCCTCAACGTGGACGTTAACTTCACGCAACTTGAGGTCTGTCATGAACAACAATTGTTGCTTCACGTTATCTTGAATGGCCAAGGCAACCTTAGGTACCGCTACCCCGTAGTTCAAGTAAACGTAAACGTCAACTGCTAATTCGTCGCCGTCAAAGACCAGCTTCACGCCCTTACCATGTTGTTCCTTACGACCCAACAGTTCGGTGACGCTATTCGCTAAAGAACCCCGCATCCGAGCGACGCCTTCGGTTTGGCTAGCCGCAATGCCGACGATGATTTCGAGGACTTGCGGTGCCACTTCGATTTTGCCCAAAGCAGGTTCCTTGGATTCTAAAATAATATTAGTATCTTCTGCCATTCGTTGACCCTCCCTTACTGATTCAATGGATCGTAAAACCTAGGCGCGAGAAATGTAAGTCCCATCGGTTGAGTTGATGGAGAGCTTGTCGCCTTCGTTAACGAAGAATGGCACTTGAACAACTAAACCAGTGTTCATCGTAGCTGGCTTGGAACCACCAGAAGCGGTGTTGCCCTTGATGCCAGGTTCCGTTGCAACAACTTCCAAGACGACCGTGTTTGGCACTTCGATACCGAGAACTTCGGAACCGTATTGAACCAAGTCCACGTTCATGTTTTCTTGTAAGTAAGGCAATTGATCCTTGATCTGTTCGCCAGGCACTTCGATTTGTTCGAAGTTGTCGGTGTCCATGAAGACCCGGTTGTCACCGTCTTCGTACAGGTATTGCATGGAACGCGTTTGGATATCAGCTTGTTCCATCTTAGCACCGGCACGGAAAGTCTTTTCTTGAACGGCACCCGTCCGTAAGTTCTTCAGCTTTGAACGAACGAAAGCGCCACCCTTACCAGGCTTAACGTGTTGGAATTCAATGATGCGCCAGATTGCGTGATCGACTTCAATTGTTAAACCATTTTTAAAATCAGCAGTAGAAATTGCCATAATGTGTTAGCCTCCTAAAATATGTCCTCTTTATAATATCAATTCTTACCCATAAAAAGCAAGATTGGCGTGCCACTTACAAAATAATTAAATTTCGTGGCACGGTCGTCAGGACCTCGTGACCCGCGTCGGTGACCAATAAATCGTCTTCGATGCGGATGCCCCCCTTGCCCGTGAAATAGACACCGGGTTCAACAGTAATGACTTCGTTGGCCGTTAAAACGTCCGGCCATCCCCGGCCAATGTTGGGACCTTCATGGATATCTAAGCCAATCCCGTGGCCGGTCCCGTGAATAAATGCCGGGCCGTACCCGTGATCAGTCAAGTATTGCCGCCCAATGACGTCGAGCGCATCACCGGTGACGCCGGGACGCACCGCCGCCATGATTTTTTCTTGCGCCGTTTGGACTGCGTGATAGGCCGCCGTTAATTCGGTCCCAGGATCGCCCAACGCGACAGTTCGCGTCAGATCCGAGGTGTAGCCATCGACGTAAAAGCCACAGTCAATGGTGACCAATTCGCCGGTCGCCAACACCTTATCACTGGCCTGCCCATGTGGCCAAGCCGAACGCACGCCACTAGCCACGATGGTGCCAAAACTTGGTCCCGTCGCGCCGTGGTCTTGCATCCAACGTTCCAACCATTGCGCTGCTTGGCGTTCCGTCATGCCGGCGTGCAACACCTCTAGTAAGGCGAGAACGCCTTCACTGGTCAGCGCTGTTGCTCGACGAATGGCGGCCACTTCAGCCGGTTCTTTGACTTGACGCAGGGTGTCGACGACATTGGGCAATGGCACGATGTCCGTCATTAAATGCTCGTCTAACCACTCAAATTCAGCCAAGGTTAAACTATCTTCAATTCCCAGTACCGTGGCACCAGCGGCCTCTAAGGCATCATCTACGGCTTGTAAGTAGTCGCGGGTGATGTTCTTCGGCACTGCCGGCATCGTGCTGGCCAGTTCCGCTTCGTAACGCGCGTCCGTGATGAACACCGCGTCCGTTTGCGTAACCAACAGGTACCCGTCGCCGGGTTCGACACTGGTTCCCACCAGGTAACGTTGATTACTGGGGGAGGAAACTAAAAAACTATCAATACTCAGTCCTGCAAACTCGGCCTGCAGGCGTTCGATTCTAGTCGTCATTTAACCTCAGCCTCCTTGAAAATTGGAAGAAAAAAGAAGAACTCAAAGCGAATTGGTCTCGCCTCAAGCTCTTCAGTCGTTACGAGGAAAACCTCGTGTTATTTAGCTGCTTCTTCTGCAACTGGGTATACGGATACTTGGCGCTTGTCACGGCCCAGACGTTCGAATTTAACGACGCCAGCAGCCTTAGCAAACAACGTATCGTCACCACCGCGGCCTACGTTCAAGCCTGGGTAGATGTGCGTCCCACGTTGGCGGTAAAGGATAGAACCAGTGGTAACCGTCGAACCATCAGCAGCCTTCGTCCCAAGACGACGACCAGCAGAGTCACGACCGTTAGCAGTGGACCCACCACCTTTATGGTGAGAGAAGAATTGTAAGTTCATGTTCATCAGCATAAGTTTCACCTCCGCAATTTAGTCTTTGATTTCAGCGAATTCAACAAAATCCGCGTAATTTGTGGCGACATCTCTTAACCCATCCGCAAAACTCTGGAGGAGTGTTTGTCCCTTAAGTTCGGTCGATGCTTCCAGCTTTGGTGGTAGGTGAACTTCCAGAAAGCCCCCTGCCTGATCACGATTTTCGACGGACACCGGAATCTCAGCGACCCGTTGTAAACCGTTAACCGTCGTGATCGCAAGCACCGAAACCGCAGCGCAAACAATGTCTTGACCATACTCACCTGAGTCAGCGTGGCCAGTGATTTGAAATGAGTTGATTCGCTTCGCACCATAGTGGATTGTCGCGTGAATCATCGAGATCGCCTCTCTTATTCGTTAGGCTTAAGCGTTGATAGCATCAACGACAACCTTAGTGTATGGTTGACGGTGACCCTTCTTCGTGTGTTGGCCCTTCTTGGCCTTGTACTTGAAAGTAACAACCTTCTTTTCCAGACCCTGCTTTTCAACAGTTCCAGTTACGGTTGCACCAGCAACAGTTGGCGTCCCAATCTTAGGCGTGTCGCCACCGACAAAGACAACTTGGTCAAAAGTAACCTTTTCACCAGCTTCAACGTTCAACTTTTCGACGTAAACAGCTTGGCCTGCTTCGACCTTGTACTGCTTGCCGCCAGTTACGATAATTGCGTACATGTATGTGCACCTCCTTCATATAATTAGACTTAGACTCGCCGAAAACGAGTGCTCCGCAAGCGGAAAACTTAAAACTCGTCCCGAGCGGTTGCAGCTGTGGAAGTCCACAAATACAACATGAAAATTGTACTTGATGGGGCCCCTCGTGTCAAGCTTTTTCTGCATTCACGGGAGAATCAATGCCGACCGGGGCGAACCAAGTCGCCAGGGGCGTGGTTTCCGGCGCCAATAGCTGACAAAAAGTTCGTGCCAAAAATTCCGGTCGGTACCGCCGATTATCATTCAACCAGTGGTGCACCAGCCCGGTAAAGGCCGTGGCCAAGTACGCTGCTTGAATATCGACTGGCGGTTCATCCCCCGCCGGCGCCGGTAACTGCCGGCCATAAGCGAGCAGTTCGCGCTCAAAGCGTTGCAGGAGCCGCGGTTGAAATTGTGTGAATTGCGGGTGGAGCAAGACCAACAGGATTTGGTGGTGCTCATCCACGTAGCGCAAGGCTGGTCCCAGTGCAAAGCCATTGGTGGGGTCTCCTTGCGGTGTGATCGTCGTCGTTTTGGCAGTCGCAAACCACTCATCGATAACTTGTTGTTCGGTCTGTTCTAAAAAATCCAACTTGTCTTTGTAATGCAGATAAAAGGTTCCCCGAGTAATCTGCGCTTTTTGCGTCAGTTTCTGGACAGAAATTTGTTTCAATGATTGCTGCTGTAACAAGGTACTAAGCGCCTGTCGCAGGCGTTCATTGGTCCGCACGACGCGTGGGTCTTTTTGACTGATAGGTCTCGCTCCTTCCCTGCTAGAAAGGGGCTGTGCCAACGTGTACACAGTCCCTTAGTTTCACCATTTCTACGCTATTCCAAAATCTTTTTATGCTTAAATTGATCACGCCAGTTGCCTGCGGTACTGCAGATCTTGATTGCCGCCTTACCGTTGCGCAAAATCTAGGCTGGAACGCTGGGGGAGGACGGCCCGAGCTGTAACCAGCTGTGTCGACGCAGTTAGCTGACGTTTCACAGTCAGGTTACTGCGTGGGCGACTTGGAAGACTTGCGCATTTGGCAAGGCTTGCCAAGCGAGGTGGAAGCCCGTCTTTTGGCTGGAACCGTCCCCCACAGCAGGTGGAAGCTCTGGCAGCCGCAGGCACTGGCTTAGTCGTTAGTAATTATGCGCCTGGCGATCTAAGTTGACTTGACGTTTGGCTTCGTAGGCGGCTTGGATTTGATCTTGGCTGAAGCCGAAATCAACGAAGCCCCACTTCAGGAACAACCGCCAAGCATGCCGGAAGTCCTCTTGCCGGTGGGCAAAGTGACTGTTGAACAGCATCCGTTTTAAAATTAAATACTGCTGATCCAAGTCCTTGGCTGGGCGGCTATTGGCCAACGTGGTCAAGTCCTCTTCCGTCAACATGATCAGATGCGTCCAGGTCTTCTTAGCCGATACCAAGAAGAAGAAATCCATGGCATCCGTGTATTCCGTCAATAAAGTCTCTGCCGGCGTTTGCCCGGCATCTGCCTTGCCACGGTGGGTCTTCCAAACCTTGAACCACTCCGAGGTGTTGGCCACCTCAGCGAGTTCAACGTCTAAAGCCACGTAGGCATTTTCAATCTGGGACTTCCGGGACATTTCAATATCGCGGTCGCGGGTAATCTGCTCGTCTAGTGCAATCGATTGTTGAACTAACTTTGCTAACTCTAACACGTGCTACCTCCTAGCCGAAAATCAGGGGATCGGACTTGATTTCGAGGTCCGTTAAGTTTTCTAAGTACCAGTCACGCATGAAAGGATACTTCAGTAAGACGTCGAACCAAGAAACTTTTTGGTCGTCGTCGTGGACCGTCAAGACCCACTCTGGTTGCCCTTCCAATTGGTTGTTGAAGATATCGACCACGACACCTTTGTCCAAGGCAATCTCTGCCCCGTTGCCGTTCACACCGTTGGTCAGCATGTAGTCTTCCTTGGCGGCCATCACAAATAAGCGATCGACGACGCCAGCTGGTAAATCAGCGGCCCGTACGGCATAATTTTGCCGGTTAGCTGCGTCCAGCAAGTTAAAGTCCACAGAGTAGCCGTAATCTTCTTTTAAGTAGCGGGCAAAGTCCACCAAGATCTGGACGGACGTCTTGACCGTTTCGGCCGGCACCGTATCGTGGAGGTCGATGATAAATAATTGCGTCAACGCATGGCTGTTAAACCGGAACATTTTGCGTTCCAGGTTCAAGTAAAACAGCGACTGGCCCGTTGCCCGTTCGCGGTAGTAGACGCCACCATTTTCAGACGTTTCGACCCGGAAGTTAAAAGTCCCCCGGTCACCCAATGGTGTTAATTGTTGGGTTAATTCTTCGTGGTGGTCCCGTGACTGTAAGATCACGTTTTTCCCTTGATCGTGCAATTCAAGCATCCGTGACATGAATAACAGGTAGTAGTCGGCATTGCTGTATTGGTGCGGGAAGGTCACGTAGTCCGAATCAAGCTTAAAGTCGGCCAATTCCGTTGCGGCGGCCACTAACTCATCTGGATCCGTGGTCTTGATCAATTGGTCCATCAGCTTCGTGAACCGTAGACCCGTTTCCAGGCCGTCCTTAATGGCGTCATTATAATTTAATAACCGGCCACTAGTCGTCAAAGTCGAGGGGTCATTTTCGTTAATCATTCTTTGCCACCTCGCCCTCACTCTTGCCTAACAAACTGTTCAAGTAGTCCGCATACAGACTCGCATTGTGTGCTTCAAAATGTTCGAAGTCATCAAAGGAATCGCGAATACTTTGCTTTTCGTAATTCAAAATCGTGTCTTCTTTCGACAGCACTAAAATCTTATCGTCATTTTCTTTAATGGTCTTGTGGGCGTTCAAGGCTTGTTCGTCTTCATCAGCCAGTTTGGTCAACTGGTCAATGATATTTTGCCGTTCGTCCTTGAGCTTACCGGAGTCCCAAGGCATACTGCTCTTGGAACTATTTTCCTTCAGCTGTTCGCGCAAGTCGGCCTTCTGGTTATCCCGCGTGGTTTGTGCATCGACCAGGCGTTGTAATTGTTCGCTTTGACCGGAAATAGATTCAATCTGCGCGGTATTCAGCCGTTGGCCATGGGCCTCTAAGGCAAAGGAGTCCTTGAGCTTTTGGTATTCCTTTTCGTCGAACTTAAACTGAACGTTGATGACGTCTAAGTCGCCGAATAAACGCCGGTCCCACCAGTTCCCAAAGTAAATGTGGAACAGTCCCGTGGTGTATTCTTCGTAGTAGAAAAACGGGTAGATGTGGCCTAAATAATCAATCAATTTGTCACTTAAATAGTGGCTGATTTCTGGGTGAATGTTGTCGACCAATTCGGCCAGATGATTAACGGTCCGCGTCGAACGGGTCTTCTTAACTTCTTGTGTGTAACGTACTTGGTCCAACAGTTCATAGACCTGGCGATCATCGCCGTGCTGAACCGCCGCCTGTAAGGTGCTTAAGTAATCGAGCTTGTTGGCGATTGCCTGTGTTAAGGTATCGGCGGCACTAGCTTGTTGTTCTTGATTTTCCATGGATTATCCCTCATTATTCTGATGTTCCCTAGCGCTTGCCGTGAACATTTGGTTATATCTTCATGTTACCAAAAAATCTGTGAGAAAAAAGCAGTTTGCCCGAAGTTTTAGGGGAAATGCAGGAATTTTTCCTTATCGCCCGGTTTTCTGTCTGCAAATCTGATGGGTGACACTGGCCGCCTTGCCGTTCGCTGAATGTGGGTTGAAGCGCTGAGACGCCGGGCCGAGCCATAGAACGGTCTCGGGACTCTCACGGCCATGATGACGCGTGCCACAACAATCAGTTCAAATTCAGCTGTCAGTGACTATTTCAACGGAACTCCCTACAAATCAGCCTGCAGCGCAAACGTTTCAGTTACCAGGTAATTCCTCATCTTGCAACGAATTTAGACGTTGGCCTGCCCGCGGTCACAGCAGCAAGTAACGGTAACGCCAATCATTTCGGCTGGCGCAGTCACTTGCTGGTTAACTCTATGTTTATGACTACCGCTACCGTAGCCGATAGTTCGCTAGAGATGAGTTCAGCCGTGGGCGTTTTCTAAGTGGCACGACCCTAGCCACTTAGAAAACTGGCAACTTGGAGACGTGACCCATCGGCTCCAAGTTGCCGGTCGAGACCGCTCTTTGGCTCGGCCCGACGCCCACCGCGTTCCAACTCATCTCTAGCGAACGGCAAGGCGGCCAGCTCTCACTGTGTTGTCATCCCCAGCCAACTAGTCCTGCGTGCCAAAAAGAGAGCCCGGACCGACAGTCCTGAGCTCTCCCATGATTTTCAGTTAACCTGAGTTTAGTACAGTTCCAGGTATTGTTCCCGTTCCCATTCAGAAACTTGGGTCCGGTAAGAATTGTATTCCAGGTTCTTGGCTTCAATAAAGCTTTGATACAAGTGATGACCCATGGCACCACGCATCACGTCATCAGCGGCCAAGTCCTTCAACGCGTTGTGCAACGTGTCTGGCAGATTGGTGATGTGGTTTTCTTGCCGTTCTTCGGCATCCATGCGGTAGATGTTGCGGTCAATGGCCTCACGCGGCGCCAATTTGTTCCGCAAGCCATCCAAGCCGGCTTCCAAGACAGCCGCAATGGCCAGGTATGGGTTAGCCGCTGGGTCAACGCTCCGCAGTTCCAGTCGGGTGGACAAGCCACGAGAATTTGGTACCCGGATCAGTGGTGACCGGTTAGAACCGGACCAAGCCACGTAAACAGGGGCTTCGTAGCCAGGAACTAAGCGCTTGTAACTGTTAACGATTGGGTTGCAGATCGCGGTGAAGCTCCGGGCATGTTTCAACAGGCCGCCCAGGAAGTGGAAAGCATCTTCGGACAATTCCATGTCACCGTTCTTGTCAAAGAAGGCATTGCCTTGGTCGTGGAACAAGGACATGTTCAAATGCATCCCGGAACCGTTGATACCGGCCAAAGGCTTTGGCATAAACGTGGCATACAAGCCGTACTTGCGGGCAATCGTCTTGACCACCAGCTTAAAGGTTTGGATGTTGTCAGCCGCAGCTAAGGCATCGGCGTACTTGAAGTCGATTTCATGTTGGCCGGGCGCAACCTCGTGGTGAGCAGCTTCCACGTCAAAGCCCATTTCTTCCAGCGTCAAGACGATTTCACGCCGGCAGTTTTCACCCAAGTCCATTGGGGCCATATCGAAGTAGCTCCCCTTGTCGTTGAGTTCCGTAGTTGGCTTGCCGTTTTCATCCATCTTAAACAGGAAGAATTCGGGTTCTGGTCCAATGTTGAAGTCCGTGAAACCAGCCTTACGCATGTCGCCTAAGACCCGGATCAAGTTGTTCCGTGGGTCACCTTCAAATGGCTTACCATCAGTCGTGTAGACCTCACAAATGACGCGGGCAATCTTGCCTCGTTCCGTACTCCACGGGAAAATCATCCAAGTGGAGAGGTCGGGGTACAAGTACATGTCACTTTCTTCAATCCGGACGAAGCCGTCGATCGAAGAACCATCAAACATCAATTTGTTATCGAGTAACTTGCCGAGTTGGCTAATAGGTACTTCCACGTTCTTAATGGTGCCAAATAAATCGGTGAACATTAACCGCAAGAACTTTACGTTTTCGTCCTTGGCCATCTGACGGATCTCATCCTTGGAATATTCCGGTTTTGCCATGAAAATCGCTCCCTGCTATTTTTTTAAAATCCCATACCTGTCTTAAAGGGGTCGTTGCATCCCCGGCGCCGGGTGTCCCAGCCCGCCTTGACGAATGAATTCATCTTGCAAAATGCGTCGCACGTCTTCATCCGTCAGTGGCTTTTGCTGAGCCGCGGCCTTCGCCTGAGCTACCTGTTGTTGCTGATCATAAATGGCTTTGATACCCGCCACATTGACCCCGTCAGCCAGATAATCCTTGATCTCCAAGAGCCGGTCGACGTCGTTTAACGAATACATCCGCCGGTTCCCTTCGTTGCGTTCGGGAAAGACCAACTGCTGGGCCTCGTAGTAGCGAATCTGGCGCGCCGTTAGACTGGTGAGCTTCATGACCGTTCCGATCGGTAAAACCGCTAGTGAACGGCGTAATTCTTTTTCCTTCATCACTACTGGCCCCCTTCAACTATAACGCTATCATACCACCCTGAAAGCGGTAGTCAAGCATTCATGTCAGATAATCTAACATCGGCGTCAAGCTTTAACTATTCCTTAATTAATTGTGAGAACTAAGTCCCGCCCAGGCAGCCACTTGCGCCTGAATCTGCGTGTACGTTTCCGGGTGTTGGACCAGGTCATACCAGGTCGCCGTCGTCTGGTTACGGAACCAGGTCAGTTGGCGTTTGGCGTAGTGCCGGGAGTCTTGTTTGACCTGTTCGATGGCTGCCGGATATTGGGTGGGCTGGTCGATTACCGGCAAGAGTTCTCGGTAACCAATGCCCGTGGCCGCTGGCAATTGCGTTCCGCCCTGTTGTGCTAGCCACCGGACCTCGTTGAGCAACCCGGCATCCACCATTTGGTCGACTCGCTGATTGATCCGTTGGTAGAGTAGCTGGCGGTCGGTATTCAATGCCAGGTACAGCTCGTCATATTGGGGGCCGCCGTTGTCCTGATGGGAAAATAGCTGACCCGTCACCTGAATGACCTCTAGGGCCCGGACAGTCCGCCGCACGTTAGTCGGGGGAATCTTCCCTGCCGCTACCGGGTCCAGTTGCTGGAGGCGTTTCCAGAGGGCTTGTGGCCCCTGAGCTTGGGCCTCGGCACGTAACTGTTCGCGAATTGTCGGGTCACCAGGCGCGGCCGCCCCTAATTTCAAACCGTCAAACAGCGCTTGCAGATAGAACCCAGTCCCACCAGCAATGATGGGCAAATGCCCGCGGCCGGTGATCTCTCGAATCAGCCGCTGGGATTCCGCCACAAACTGGGCCACCGTGAACTGCTGATCAACGTCACAAATATCAATCAAGTGATGGGTCGCGGCGGCCTGTTCAGCCGGCGTAGCTTTAGCGGTCCCAATATCGAGATGGCGATAAACTTGCATCGAGTCTCCCGAAATAATTTCGCCGTCAAAGGCCTGGGCCAGTCGAATGGCCAATGCGGTTTTACCGACCGCGGTCGGGCCGACGACTGCTAAAACTTTTGTCATTGTTCGTTGCCTCCCTGAATTTTCGTTCGTAACGCCACCGCACGCGCTGGATAATCGGTAATCAATCCAGCGAAATGGTGCCGTAGACAGTACGCCATGTCGGCGGGACTATTGACGGTCCACGGCCGGAGCTGTACGTGTGGTAACCAGAAGCGGTGCGCCTTGACCCAGCGAATGTCTGGATGCAAACCGCCGACCAGGTGTTGCCGTTGCATGCGACGCGCTTGGCGCCCAGCCGTCTTGAATAGCTTGGCGTACTCCGCTTGCGGGTACAGGCTCCGTAAGGTCATGATCGACTGCGCCCGAAAGCTCGAGAAGACCAGTCGAAACGGCACCGGTTGCTGGGTAAAATAATCCGCCAAGGCCTGTTCGATCCCCTCGTAATGAATCTTATTGGTCTTGAGTTCCAGGTTAAAGACGCCAGTGAAGTTGTCTTGAATCAATAACTGAATGACCTCATCTAACGTCGGTACCTTGGTCCCAGCAAATTCACTGCCAAAATGGCTGCCGGCATCCAGTCGTTTCAATTCCGCCAGAGTGTGGTCTTGCACCAGCCCCGTGCCGTTCGTGGTCCGGTCGACCTTCTCATCATGCATAATGACCAGTTGCTGGTCCTGTGAAAATTGGACATCCGTTTCAATCCCGTCGGCGCCAGCATCTAGTGCTGCTTGAAACGCCAACAAGGTATTTTCCGGGCGCGTCCCCTTGCTACCCCGGTGGGCAATAATCTGTGTGGATTGTCTCTTAAACACGAATCCCCATTCCTTTCACGTTCAGACTTCTGTAGTAAGGGTACCACAGAACGGCTCCCCTGCTACGTAAAATTGGTGAGAAAATATTTCTGGACGACCCGCACAGTCATCAGGTAAATTGCTAGCAATTTCCGCCCAAAACAAGCATAATGGAAGCGGATAACTTAAAATCTTACATGATGGGAGTCGAATACGATGAAGCACTTTACGAAAGGTTTCTTATTTGGCGTTGTTGCTACCGCTAGCGCCGTTGCGGGTGCCGTCTTTTCTTTCAAGAAGAAGGTCGTCCAACCGATCGAAGACCAAGAAGCACGGTTTGAAGAAAACCGGAAACGGGCTAACCGCAAGAGCCACGCTGCCCACCACGGCTAAATCACCTCTGACTAACACCCAGCGACCAGGACTTTACTGTCTTGGTCGCTTTTTTGGTTTAAGTCGATTGTCACTGGCCTCGTAGCCAAAACGTGCATCAACAGGCAACCGATGGTGCAAAAAAAATAGTCGTTTACAGCTTCGTAGTTTGAGCTGGCCCCCTACCGTCCGCCAACTATGGGTTGGAACGCGGTGGGCGGACCGGACCGAGCCTGAAAAGCGGTCTCGGCCTCGCTTTGAGCCGGAAACCCGCCTCTCAGGCTGAAGGTGTTCCCCAGAGCAGGCGGAACCCTGGCTGACGCAGGCCCTGGTTTCACTAATTTTAGTGGACAAAACACCGTCGGCTCCGGGAGCCAAGGTATTAATTCAGCTTCCTAACAAAAAATGAGCCTGGGAGGCTTGTCCCGGCTCATTTTTTAATTGCTGACCAATTTAATTGGACTTTTTCGTCTTGCCTTGCCAACGCGCATATCCCGTCTTCAAGATCGAGATATCCTCGTAGCCTTCCTTACCTAAGACCAATGCTGCCCGCGTACTGAGGGCCTTTCCTTGGTCGTACAGGTAAACTGGTAAGTCTGAGCGGATACCCGTGTGGTAGGTCTTAAACGTGGAATATGGGATGTTACGTGCCCCTAAGATGTGGCCCGCATCAAAGTCCTTCTTTTCCCGCAAGTCAATGACCTGCGCCTTACGCATGCCTGCTTGGAAGGTCTCCTCGTCAATGACGGTAGAAACCTGATTCCGCCGAATCACGGTGATGAGCTGCCATGCGGCCCACGCGATGATCAAGACTAGCAAAATGATGGTGTAGACCGTCATTCCTGAAATTGCTGCAATTACCAAACTAAATCGTCCTTCCTAAACCACAAGTTCTAGTTACTCTTTTGGAAACGCAAAGCTAATGAAGCGGCACCAATGACCCCGGCATCGTTCCCTAATTGGGCTAAGCGCAACTTAGTGGAGTCACGAACGGCCGGGAAGGCATTTTCTTGGAAATACCGCGTCGTTGGTTGTAATAATGTATTACCGGCGTTGGAAACCCCACCACCGATGATGATGTTGGCTGGGTTCAAAATGTTGGCCACGTTGGCCAAAGCTAATCCCAGGTAGAAGGTCACGCGATCGACCACTTGGTTGGCTAAGATATCGCCATTGTCAGCTAAGTAGAAGACCATCTTGGACGTCACACTTTCTTGGTTATCTTCCATTTCCTTCAAACGAGACGTGCCCATGAAGTCCTTGGCCATGTCCTTAGCCACGTGAACGACCCCGGTTGCAGAAGCGTATTGTTCCAAGCATCCGCGTTTGCCACAAGTACATAAGTACCCGTTAGGTTGCACCGTGACGTGGCCCAATTCGCCAGCGCCACCATTGATACCGTGCAACAGATGGCCGCCAGCGATCACACCGCCACCAACACCGGTTCCCAACGTAACGAAGACGACATCGCTGTCCTTTTCGCCGGCACCCTTCCAGTATTCACCGAGGGACGCCACGTTGGCATCGTTATCTAAGATAAATTGGAGGCCCAGACCTGCTTGAATCTGGTCACGTACCTGTTGGCGCTTCTTCCAGTTCAAGTTGAAGGCGCCAATGACCGTGCCGTTTTCAATGTCGACAGAGCCAGGTGTCCCCATCCCGATACCTAAGAAGTCATCTTTACTGAATTCTGAATTCGTAATGTGTTGACTGATCGAATCAATAATATTTGGCACAATGTGACTACCTTCATCGGTAATATCCGTTGGAATGCTCCACTTCGTCAGAATATCCCCTGCCAGTGAGAGAAAAGCCATTTTCGTGGTCGTCCCACCTAAATCGATTCCAATTAAATTCCGTGCCATAACGCTAAATACCTCCAATGGATTGGTGATTATTTTTTGCTCGTTGTTCCTCTAACCGGTGCTCATGTGTCAAAACAATCTTGGCCTGGGCAAACGTCGAATCGTCCACGACTCGTGCTTGTCGGAGGTGGTCCAATTCTAGTGCCATGACCTCGATGTCAAATAGGCGTCTGCCGATGTACACATAAATACCAAACTTTTTAAGTAGCTGCTGAACATCATATAACGTTTTCATTGTGCCACAACCTCCATGAAATTGCACGAGACTTTTCGTGGTTTACTGCGCCATACCGTGCAAATACAACCAGACCAATCCACCAATTAGGACAATGGTCGCTACCACTCTTTTAATTGGGCTAACTTTACCAATTCGCGGAACACCGACTGTATACGCTACCAGAAATCCGGCTGCTAACCCGCCCAAATGCCCGGCCAAATCGATACCGGGTGTAAACAGATCAAAGGCGATGTTCATCACGACAAAGGCTAAGAAGGTCCGCGCCAACTGCCGAATCACCGGATTTTGCCAGAAAGATTCGCCTAACATCATGAAGGCACCAAACAACCCAAAAATCGCGGTGCTGGCTCCGGCCGACAGACTATTGGAAAAACAAAACGACGCAATATTTCCACCGACGCCGGCGACCAAAAACATCGCCAAGAAGCGGGTGTGCCCAAAGGCGGCTTCAATCTGCATCCCGACGAAGTACAGGGTCACCATGTTCATCAGAATATGGGTGAACCCAATGTGTAAGAACATTGGCGTGAACAGGCGCCACCACTCCCCCTGTTGAATCAGCGGGTTGAGCTTGGCCCCAAAGGTGATCAACACGTTCACACTGGTACTACCACCGGCTAACGTCATGGCCAAAAAGACAAGCACCATGATCACGATGAGCCCGACCGTCATAAAGGGGGTCTGGTCCAATCGCCGTAGCCGGTATTTAAAATTCGTCACCGCAAGGCTTCCTTTCTATTCGGTGGGTGCCATTAACACGGCATCCAATAAGACATCAAAGGGTTCGACCGACCAGCTTGGCTCACGCGTCTGCTGAGCAGGTAGCGCCAAGGCCACCTTGAAGCCAGTCGTTTGGGGTAAATAACGGTCGTAGTAGCCGCCGCCAAAGCCCAGACGTTCACCCGTAGTCGCAAAGACCAGGCCGGGCACGACAATTAAATCAAACGCTGCTGGTTCGATAATCGCACCATTGACCAGTTCCTGCAAGCCAAACGAACTAGTCGCAAAAGTCGTCTGCCCATCTACCACGTGAAACGCCATTTGACGGTGCGGTAAAGTGGCCGGCACTGCGATGACTTTACCATCAGCGTGAGCGCGGTCAATGATAGGCTGTGTCGCCAATTCAAAACCGCCACTGATGGTCGTGGCGACATGCTTGGCGTTCTGCCAGGCTGGTAAGGCAAAGAGCTGTTGATACAGATCCGCCGATGCTCGTTGCCGTAAATCCGCGGGCATGGCGTTCAAGGCCTGAATCGTTTGCTGCCGAATTGCTGCTTTCGTTGGCATAATTTACCCCCTCGGTCGATTTTTTCAACAAAAAAAGGTGCGGACTCTCGCCCGTACCTTACTTAGTTTCACGATGCAAAGTTACTTTCCGTTCGCGCGGGCAGTACTTCTTAAATTCAACCCGGTCCGGGTTATTACGCCGGTTCTTGCTGGATAAGTAGTTGCGTTCGTGGCATTCCGTACATTCTAAAGTGATGTGTACACGCATTGTGGGTAACCTCCCAACTTGTTTAGAATTACAGGCTAGAGCCCTTAACTCGTAATATATTACCATTAATCAGCGGCAATTACCAGGGATATTACCAAATATGTTAAGGAAAAATACTTAACAGCTGATTTTTGCCGGTAAAATTAGTGGTTTCTGGCAAGGCTAGTGTGTACTGGCCGCCTTGCCGTTCGCTAGAGATGGGTTGGAACGCTGAGGGCGTCGGCCCGAGCCATAGAGCGGTCTCGGACCTCACCTTGGAGCCGATAAATCGCGTCTCCAAGGTGCCAGTTTTCTAAGCGCCATGAACCCCGCCGCTAAGAAAACTCCCACAGCTGAACTCATCTCTAGCAAACTATCGGCTACGGTAGCGCTTGTCAAAATGACGTACTTCACCAAACAACGGCTATTAGTGACCACCGCTATCCTTAAAGCGGTCGGCTTAAACACCACGGTTACCACAAGCCGCCTGACAACAATGCGTACCTCATTTAGTCATGGAGAATTCCCATCATTCTTCATTATCAGCGCCTCGCGTCATCAGATACCAGAGGCAATCCACCGTCACAATCAAGCACCAATCTCGGCGGAGCAGCCGGTCTCAACGATGATCACCCTCCTGTAGTCACAAAAATAGCCGTCGCAACCCCGTAGCGGCCACAACGACTATTTCTATCCAGAACAACCCCGGATTAACCGTTGGTGTTCTGTGCGGCCCCAGACTTCGTTGCCTTAGTTGGGTTCGTCAACGTTGAGGTCGATTGAACCGAGCTCCAGTAAGCGGAATAAATCTGTTTAGCCAGCTTCATGTTGTTATCTTCAGCGCTCGTACCTAAGTTTGGCATTGCTAAGGCCACGACCACTTGCGGATCGTTAGACGGCGCGTATGAGGCCAAACTCAAGGTCACAGTTTCGCTCCCCTTGTAGTAGGTTTGCGCAGTCCCCGTCTTGCCGGAGATACCTGGTGAGATGGAAGCCAGTTCGGCCCCCGTCTTATAGGTGTTAGTCCCGTGAACCACGTCGTAGAGACCTTCAGTGACTAGTTTCTTTTCGGCCGCTGTCATGTCGATACGGTTCAAGATCTTTGGCGTGACTGTTGATTTCACAGCGCCAAGAGACCCGTCTGACTTGGTTCCACGGATAGATTCAACCACGTGTGGTGCGATCCGTGTCCCGCCATTGGCAATCGTGGACATGTATTGGGCCACCTGCAAGACCGTGTAGGCATCGTAGTTCCCAAAGGACAGGTCCAAGGCGTTCCCAATGTGGGCCTTACTGCTGGACCCACGTAACCCGGTACTTTCGCCAGGTAAATCAATTCCGGTGGCGACCCCCAACCCAAATTGGTTGAAGTAGCCCCGTTCCTTAGCGAAAATGCTGGTTCCCATGGTCAGTGCTGCCCCAGAGACGTAGTTAAAGTTGGCTTCTTTCATCGCCAACTGCATCATGTAGGAGTTAGAAGAAACTTCCAGCGCAGTTGAGGCGTTGACGGCCATGTCAGCACCACCGTTGGCGTTAAACCAGGAAGCCTTTTTGACCCCACCGACCGTGATCGGTTTATCGGTCAAGGTGTTGTTCGTTGGCGTGATGACGCCATCCATCAATGCCCCAGAAACCATGGCCCCCTTGACGACAGACCCCATAACGATGTCACTATTCATGGCACCTAAAGCGTTCGTGGTGATCTTACCCGTTGACGGATTGCGGTCGACCCCGGCCATCCCGATGATTCCCCCAGTCTTGGGGTTCATCACGATAGCGTAGGTCCCAGTGGAGACGCCCCCCGCACCGGATTCGGCGGAGTGCACCAGCGACTGGAGTTTCTTTTGGAACGTGGAGTTGATGGTCAGTTGGAGGTTATCCCCTTTAGACCCACCATACTTCTTTACTTCCTTGGTCACTGTCGACCCAGAAACTTCGACTTGCTTTTCGGCCTTGGTCCCTCGCAGAACAGATTCATACTCCTGTTCCAGGTAAGACTGACCCACACTGTCGTTTCGAGAGTACCCTTGTGCCAAGAGTTCGTTGACCTTGTCACTAGGCAACCCCGTCTTTTCAGATGAGACCGTCCCGATGATCGACTTGATCGACGACCCGTTCGGATAGTTCCGTGACCAGCTCGTCCCTACTTGAACCCCGGGCATTTCGGACAAATGCTCACCAATTTCCGCAATTTCCTTACTGGAAACTCCGGAATCCTTGATGTAGGTGGTGGATAACGAGTAAGCCCCGCTCATCTTGGCAAAAATGGCTGCCGCGTTCTGTTGGGTCTTGGTCAGCTTGAACGACGAATCATTTTCCAAATAAGACAATGCCTTGTTGTAAAGCTGCGTCGTTGACAGACCTTTGGTGCCGGACAGCTTGGCTTCCACTGCTTTCAACCGATTCGCATCGGTCAAGTAGTAGTCGATAGACTGCCGTGGTGTCAGAGAACTGGTTGAGACGGTTAAGTACTTACCAAGCTTATTCGCGATATCATACATGCTAGTGGATAGCACGCTGACGCCTTTGGTATAGGTGATGGCTTGGTGGGCCTTGTTGCCGACCAGAACCTTACCATTGGAGTCGTAAACCATCCCCCGTTGCACGTTGGTGGTTTCAATCGTGGTATCAGTCGAATTGACCTCGGCTTTGAATTGCGACCCATACATTACCTGCAAATACGCCAACTGACCAATCAGCGCTGCAAATAACAGGGCAACAATAATGAAAAGAAAATTCAACCGGAACGGAATCTGTGACTTGATGGGACCGCCACTAGATCGCTGATTTCGGTTGCTAACGCGATTATAAAAATTCTTCACAATCTCTGCTCCTTGTTGTACAGCTACTATTTTACCAAATTTCGTTGCCGGTCACTATCCCGCTTCCGAAATTTAAACAATCTATGCTATTCTAGAGACCGGAATAAAATGACGCTCACTTGGTATTCTAGCATACTGTGATTCGACGCCAAACGGCCTGCTCCCCATTTTACCAAAAATAAATAAAATATGGGGCTTTTCGACCGAATTCCCGTGAGTTCCGCCAGTAAGTTGCCGTGAGTGTCTTGCTTTTCTGATCAATCGGCTGCCAGCTAAAGATGAATCTCAACTAGAAACATTGTCACCACACACACCTCATAACGTAAAAATTTGTCGTTTACAGCTTCGGCGTTCAAGCTGGCCGCCTACCGTCCGCCAACTATGGGTTGGAACGCGGTGGGCGGACCGGAAGACCGCTCCTCAGGCTGGAGGTGTTCCCCATAGCAGGCGGAATCTCTGGCTGACGCAGGCTCCTGGTTTCGCTAATTTTAGCGGACAGAACACTGTCGGTCCAGGGACTATCGCGTTAATGCTACTTTCTTTAGTCTCCAGGTTGATAACCGCTCAGGCAGTCAAAGTTAGTTGAGTTCTGAATTATCTTTAAAAATGTTTTACCAACCCACCCTCGCGACCACAATATAGTATGATGGTAGGTAGCCGCTGAAGTTCGCCACGGCCGCCAGCATTTTGCAATTTTTAAAATCAACTTTAAACTTTTGAAAGATTGAGGTGGCTTCCTTGCAAAAAAAGAAACAGCGTCGGGCCCTCACCCGGCGACAGTTAACCTTACTCGGGGCGTTTTTGACCCCCTTCTTGCTGATGACGATTTACTTTATCTACCGGCAAATGGCACCGTTTGGGTCCAATAGCCTGCTGACCGTCGATTTAGGCCAGCAGTATATCGACTTCTTTGCGTACCTGCGTCGCGCCATCCTGCACGACCCCAGCAGCATCGTTTATTCCTTCGCTAATGGCCTGGGCGGCGAAATGCTGGGAACTTGGGCCTACTACCTATTGAGCCCGCTCAACTGGCTGCTCTTGCTCTGTCCGGGGGCCAGTCTCACCACCGGCGTCTTCTTGCTGACCGTTATCAAATACGGGTTAGCCGGACTGGCCTTTGCCTGGTTGCTTGACAAAACAACTCGTCAAACTGGCTTCAAAGCGGTGACCTTTGCTACGGCCTATGCTTTGATGGGCTGGTCGATCGCCAACCAACTCAATATCATGTGGCTAGACGCCGCTTACCTACTGCCGCTAATCTTCTACGGGCTATACCTCCTGATGCACACGGGCAAATGGCGGACCTACGTGGTCTGGTTGACTCTAATGCTGATTATCAACTACTACATGGCCTACATGATCTGTCTCTTTATGATTTTAGCCTTCATTTGGCTAGCCGTTGATCGGTTCACCAACTGGCGGCATTTCTGGGGTCAGACCGTAAAATTCGCCGCCACCTCCGCCGTGAGTGGCTTACTGGCGGCCGGCGTGCTCTTGCCAACTTGGTGGTCGCTGGCTCAAAGCAAGGCTCAGTACACGGTCACCACGTTCAAATGGAAATTCGAGTTCTTTCCACCAAAGATGATTGCCAAGTTCTTCATGGGCGCCTTCAACTTCGATCAAATGCCTAATGGGACGGCCAACCTGTTCATTGGGGCCATTGCCTTACTCGGTAGCCTCTTCTTCTTTGGTGACCACCGAATTTGCTTGCGTAGCCGCATCACCGCGGGAATTATCACCGGATTTTTGGCCTTGTCACTTTGTGTTCAACCTTTAGACTTGTTGTGGCACGCGGGCCAATTTCCCGTCTGGTACCCCTACCGTTTTTCTTTCGTCGTCAGCTTCTGGCTGATTTGGTTAGCCGCGCAAACGTTGACCGACGATTTTGAACCCGGTTGGCTGGCCATCGCCGTGGTCACGATTATCATCGCGCTGGGCGCGGCCTACGTGGCGCTCAACCTCAAGTCGTTTAAATTTCTGCAACTGAACCTCGTCTTGCTGGGCATCTTCTTTGTCGTCTTGGCACTAGGCCTGACAACGCTGCCCGTCAAGCATCACTGGATCTACCCGCTGGCCTTCTTCGTGATTGGCGTCACGGAAGTCTCGGCCAACGCCTTCGTCTCGTTAAACAACATTAGCTACGTTTCTCAAGGCGAGTACGGCAACTACACCAATGAGCTCCAGCGGCTGGTCAATCGCGTGCAGAAGCGCGATGACGGGGCTTATCGGATTGGTAAGACCTTCCTGCGCACCAAGGGCGATGCCTTTCAAACCGGTTACGCCGGCGGGGGCGTCTTCTCCTCGGTACTGCCCAAGGCCACACCCGCATTTTACGGCCACATTGGGAGTCCGGACGGCGACGGCTTCGTCGAATACAGCAACGGAACGCTGGTCACCGACTCGCTGTTAAATATGAAATACTACTTCCAGCAAAAGCAGCTATCCGGTGCGCTGAGTGGCACCAGCATGTTGCCGGCCTCGACGAACAAGGCTGACTTGGCCAGCTACCAAGCCGTCGGTCAGGACCAATGGGCCACCACCTACCGGAATCAATACGCCCTGCCAATGGGCTACGCAGCTAGCTCTCAGATTTTGACGTTAAAGAACAAGACGGCAGATCCCGCACAGTATCAGGCCAACTGGTTAGCCGTGCTCACGGGCAAAGCCACGGACCGCAGTCTGTACACGGCCAAGAACTTTGACCAGGTCACGTTCCAAAACATTGCCCAACAAACCAAGATCACGGGCGCGGTCCTTCAACGGAAGAACCTGTTGAAGCCGGCCAAAATCACGCTGACCTTTACACCAACGACCAACGATGCGTACTACCTGACCTTTGGCTCGACGGTCAATCCGGACAACGCCACCTTTATTTTAAATGGTAAGACGTTGGACCAGTACAAGACCTACCGCAACACTATCATGGTCAGTGCCGCCGACCACGCCAAGGGTAAGCAACAGAAGCTAACGATTCAGCTCAAGAAGGGCTCATTGTGGCTGGAAAACTTCACGCTGTATCAGCTGAATACCGCTAAGTTCCAACAAGCAGTCACTCAGCTCAAGCAACAGCCGTGGCAGTTGACCAAGCACAGTAGTCGCTACTTCAGCGGCACCATCACCAATCGCCACGCCAATCAGGTGCTCAATACCTCGATTCCATACTCAACTGGCTGGCACGCCACCGTCAACGGCAAATCGGCTAAGACTTACAAGACCGTCGGCATGTTCACGGCCATTAAGCTACCTCAAGGCAAGAGTACCGTGACCCTGTCCTACTGGCCACCCCTGCTCAACGCCGGCCTCTTGATCAGCGGTCTGACCCTCATCGGCTTGACCGGTGGTTGGTGGGTCATTCACCGGCGCCGTTCTTAATTGCAACAAACAAAACCACTGCAGCCTCACATGATGAGGTTGCGGTGGTTTTGTTTTACACATTATCTGAAGGGTGAAAGATGAATATCAACTAGAAATGTTGTCACCATGCGACTGATGCCATTAAAATTAGTCGTTTACAGCTTCGTAGCGAAGAATGGCCGCCTACCGTCCGCCAACTATGGGTTGGAACGCGGTGGGCGGACCGACCGAGCCTGAGAAACGGTCTCGGCCTCGCTTTGAGCCGAAATCCCACGTCTCAAAGACGCCAGCTGCCTAAGCGGCATGAATCGCGCCGCTAAGGCAACTCCCACGGCTGAACCCATATTTGGCGGACTCTCGGCTACTAAGGTATGTACTAGCAACAGTCGGCTTAGCCCCAGATGGTGATTGATTTAGCGACTGATCTCTAACACAATTGTTGCTGACGCAGGCTCCTGGTTTCACTAGTCTTAGTGAACAGAACGTCGTCACTCCGGAGGGCAAGGTATTAATTCAGCGATCAATTATCAATAGCTCCGCCAAGTATGAGCTAGATTACTATCGGCCAACAGCAGAAAAAAACCACCAACCAACGCGGTCAGTGGTTGACGGTGAACTGTTATTTATCCAGTTCACCGTTGTCATCATAAATGTATACTGGGCCGTCAGTTTTGGCATCGTAATCGATTGTCAGGTCGTAGCCGACGAAGAACCATTGGTCACCTTCCGTAATGTAATAAGTGACGTCGTCTTTCTTTTCTGCGACGATTGGGTGACGGGGATGGTCGTCCGGCGTCATGCCCAATGAGAATCCTTCATGCACAGGCGTCTTGCCGTAAACCTTGCCAAAGAAACGGACACCATGACCGGCCATACCCATGCCTTCACGGAACCATTTACTTGCTGCATCAGTAACATTAATTTTCATTTTGTAAGACTCCTCTTTGACAGTCTATGAATCCGTTTTCATAACCATTTATACCACGCCAAGTAGGGTCTTGGCAAGTATCATTTCACTAACTACATGATACACAATTAAATTGTTGCCCGCAAATTAACTGCTCAAAAGTAAGTAAAAAGGCGCCCTGACCGCAGTCAGCGCACCCTTGACCCATCAACAATTTTTCAGTTGACCGGTAAAACTTTTTTCTTAGTCGACTGCCAAAATCTTAACAGTCATGTCGCCACCTGGCGTATCAAACGTGACTTCTTCACCATTTCGGTGACCTAACAGGCCCTTGGCGATTGGTGAATCGTTGGAAATTTTTCCAGACATCGGATCAGCTTCGGCAGCACCCACGATGGTGTATTCTTCCGGTTCTTCATCTGGTAATTCCTTGAAGGTGACCTTCTTACCTACCGTGATTTCGTCCTTGTCAGAGCCATCGTTGTCGATGATCTGTGCGTATTGCAGCATCCGTTCAACGGTGCTGATCCGCGTTTCGAGCATACTTTGTTCATCCTTGGCTGATTCGTATTCTGAGTTTTCAGAAAGGTCACCGTAAGACCGCGCAATCTTGATCCGGTCGATAACCTTTGGCCGTTGAACCATCTTTAAATCTTCCAGTTCGGCTTCGAGCTTCTCCTTACCTTCTTCAGTCATTGGATACATTTTATCTTGTGCCACATTGGCCACCCCTTTAACGTATTTTTGTGATTGTGGAAAGACCACAACTTAAATTTAATTTGATAGAAAAGGCTAGCCTTTTACCAGCTAACCTGTCCTATTCTATATGGTTGTATCTGGATTGTCAAAAACTTGGTCATTGCCACTGGCTTCGAGAATCGCCCGAATCTTGGTAACCAAGAGGTCGATGGCAACTTGGTTCTCGCCACCTTCAGGCACAATCAGGTCAGCGTAACGCTTCGTAGGTTCAACAAATTGATGGTAAGTTGGCTTAACCGTTGCCAAATATTGTTGGATAACGGATTCCAACGACCGCCCGCGTTCGTTCATATCCCGCTGGATTCGGCGAATGATTCGGATATCATCATCGGTATCGACGAAGACTTTGATGTCCATCAAGTCCCGCAACCGTTCATCATCCAAGATTAAGATGCCTTCCAAAATGATGACGTCGCGTGGTTCCTGGTGAATCGTTTCCTTGCTTCGCGTGGACAAGGTGTAATCATAGACGGGTTTTTCAATTGGTTCGTAGTTCAACAACTGCTTGAGTTGTGAGATCAACAAGTCGGTGTCAAAGGCCAACGGGTGGTCGTAGTTCACGGCGGCCCGTTCCTCCATCGTCATGTCGTCTTGGTTATTGTAATACGAATCTTGTTGCAAAATCATGATTGAGTGACCAATCAATTGATTGAAGATTGCCCGACTAACCGTTGTTTTCCCGCTACCGGAACCCCCGGTAACCCCAATGATAATCGGTCGTTTTTTGTTTGCCAACACTGTCGCCATCCTTTATTTATTATCGCTCGCTAATGAACTGGTTTTTTCTTGATGCTGTGCGTAAGTCTGTGAGAAGTAAACCTTCCCTGTCTTGGTATTTGCAATGAAGTAGTAGTACCCCTTACTACGATCCTTCGGGTGGAGAACCGAGTGGATCGAAGAAGTGCTAGGATTGGCAAACGGTCCGGGACCATACCCCGTGTGGATATACAGATTGTACGGCGACTTGACCTTCAAATCTTTGTAGGTCAGCGTCGACTTGGTGGTCTTCAACGCATATTGCACGGCAATATCCGATTGTAAGGCCATCCCCGCTTTAATGCGGTTCAAGAAGACCCCAGCAATCTTATCGCGGTCCGTTTGGGTGACCCCTTCACGTTCCACTAAGGAAGCCAGCGTCAACGTCTCTTGGACCGTCAATTTTTGCTTCTTGATCGTCGCGTAACTGCTTTGCAAGTTCTGATCCATCTTAGCCACCATTTCGGTAATCAATTGTTTCAGGGTCATCTTCTTGCCCGCTTGATACGTCGCGGGGGCTAAGTACCCCTCTAAGCGGTACCGCACGTTTTTCGCCTGCTTGGCCGAGCTCAATAATTTCGGATACTTGGCAGCCAACTGATTGAAGAAGGCCTTATCCGTAATCAAGCTCATGAATTCCTTTTTGGTGAAGTCCGTTTGAATCGGGATTTCCGCGGCCAATTGGTCGATGGTCTCCCCTTCACGCACTAACACCTTGCCCGCCGTACTCTGGATGGGTTCTGCCGAGCCACCCTTTTGCAATTGCCGGGCAATTTGCTTTAACGTCATAGACGGTTTCAACTGGTAATAGCCCGCCTGAAAGTTCGTGAACTTATTCGACTTGACGTAGTAGTTAAAGACCATACCGCTCTTAACCACTTTCTTGTCTTGAAGGATTTCCCCAATCTTATTGGAGGTTGCCCCCATTGGAACGTGAACCTGAACCACGTCGTCATCACTGGCGTTCAGCGGCTGCAGCGCCGTTTGAAAATAGTGATAGCCGAAGAACCCAATAACGATAGCCAGGATCACCAGCAAGCTGACCACACCAATCATGATGCGGCGGCCAAACGACCGTTTTTTCCCCGACTCTTGCCGCGACGGGGTAGGATTTGTGCCATTATCCAACTTATTTCCTCCGTTCTAATGCCATAGTCTTCTCTATTATACAGAAATTCCGGGCGAGCGGAAACCAGAAATGGGGATTTGGGAAAAATGTAATAAATAGAGTGTGGCGAAGGGCGGTTAGCTGGCGAGCATTAACGTCGCTAAGTTATGAACCCTGGGCTAGGGGGTTCATGACTTAGCGGGGTTAAGCGCAACCCGCTGCCCGGTAGCCACACGTTTCAGAGGCTGCCAACTTCCAACCACCCTAGTCACCGACAGCTTACGCCCCTAATAAATTCACCTAACAAAAAGCACGCTCACTTCCCCACCGGAAACGTAAACGTGCTTTCAATTAGCTTAGCCATTCCAAAACTGAAACGTGCTCGCCGGCGTCACTACGTAGATTGGACTGACACCAGCAGTTGCTTTCCCCAGTTTCCGGTGCAAGCCGACCTAGCGAATCTCAGCACCAAGGTCGTCTTGCAGGCGCTTTTCAACCTTTTCAAAGGCCTGGGTCACGGCGTCATCGACCAACGTGGCGTGCTTGTCTTGGTACGTCAGCGTGTAAGCCAAGGACTTCTTGCCCTTCGGTACCTTCACACCATCGTAGACGTCAAACAGCTTGACGGATTGTAGGAAGGCGCCACCGCGCTTTTCAATCAAGGCCACGATTTGTTCGTTGGTGATCTCATCATCGACCAGCATCGCCACGTCACGGGTGATGGCTGGGTAACGCGAAATCACGTCGTATTGATTTTCTTGCTTAGGCATATCAATGATGGCCTGCAGGTTCAGTTCAAAGACGTAGGTTGCGCCAATCTTGAACTGCTTGGCAATCGTTGGGTGAACTTGGCCCATGAACCCAATGCGGTGGCCGTGAACCAAGATGTCTGCGGTCCGACCTGGGTGCATTTCTGGCAAGTCATGGTTGGCCACGTAGGTCACATCCCCATTGACCGCCATATCCTTCAGGTAGGCTTCCACGATTCCCTTAACTTGGTAGAAGTCGACGGGTTGGGCGGGTAGATCCCAGGCCGTTGGCAACAACGTCCCCGTAATCGCCCCAGCGATGTATTCTTGTTCGCTTGGCCGGTCGACACCGTCTTCACGGTAGAAGACCCGTCCTTGTTCGTACAAGGCCACGTCCTTCACCTTGCGGGCACTGTTGTAGGCAATGTCGTCCAGCAGGCCCGTGATGACGTTCATCCGCAAGACCGCGTGATCGCTACTCATTGGCCAAGCCAACTTAGTCGTTTCACTGGGTTGCATCAAGAACATCTTAGCCTTGTCTTCAGTCGTCAACGCGTAGGAAATGGCTTGGTTCAGGCCCAGGCCTTCCAGTGAGTGACGCGTTGCCCGCATTAATTTTTGGGCAGGCGTCAGTTCACCCATGGTCATCCGTCCCGTTGGCAAGGTGGCTGGTAAGTCATCGTAGCCGTAGATCCGGGCGATTTCTTCCAGCAAATCAGCAGGAATGTGGATGTCGTTGCGCCGGACTGGGACCGTCACGGTCAATTTCTCACCCTCAGCAGCAACGTCACAGCCCAATGTAGTCAGGATGTGGGTCACTTGGTCTTGGGACAATTCCGTTCCCAAGACGGCGTTGATGTGACTCATGGTAATGTCGATGACAGCGGGTTCGGGTTCATTGTCCGTTGCGACGACCGTGCCGGCTTGAACCTCACCACTGGCCAGGTTCGTCATCATCTCTGCGGCGGCGTCTAAGGCTTCTTGGACCCCAGCTTGGTTCACACCCCGTTCAAAGCGTTGGGAAGCGTCCGTGTGCAAATTATGGCGTTGTGCAGCCTTTCTGATGTGGTCATGTTCAAAGACAGCGGCTTCGATGGCAACGGTAACTGTTCCGTCAGCGATCGCGGTGTCTAACCCGCCCATGACCCCGGCCAAAGCGATTGGCTTCTGGTCGTCAGCGATCACGATGTCGTGGTCGTCTAAGTCATGTTCGCCTTCGTCTAAGGTGGTTAATTTTTCACCAGCCTTCGCGGTCCGGACGTAAACGTCTTGGCCGCTGAACTTGTCATAGTCGAAAGCGTGCAGTGGTTGACCGTATTTCAACATGATGTAGTTGGTGATATCCACAACATTGTTGATTGGCCGGTAGCCGGCATTCCACAGCCGAATCTGTAGCCACATGGGACTGGGCGCTAATTTGACTTGCTTGACCAAACGCATCCGGTATTGTGGAGCCAATTCGGCATCGGCATGGACCGTCAGCTGATCCGCAATGGCTGCCCCCGTTTCTTGAACGGCAGGTTGGTCAAATTTAACGGGCAAATCGTAAATAGCTGACAAGTCATGTAACGTCCCATACAGACTCAACATGTCCCCGCGGTTGGGCGTAACGTCCAAATCAATCAGACTGTCATTCATGCCCAGGTAATCGTAAACAGCGTCGCCAGGCGTGGCATCGGCTGGCATCACGTAAATCCCATCGGCGTATTTTTTAGGAACCACGTCTTCTGGAAAACCAATTTCTTGTAAGGCACAGATCATCCCGGCAGACGGCACACCGCGCATCTTAGACTTCTTGATCTTAACGTTGTCGGCGATGCGTGACCCTGGTAAGGCCACGATGACCTTTTGATCCTTGGCGATGTTCGGGGCCCCACACACGATTTGTAAGGGGTCGTCTTCACCGACGTCCACTTGGCAAATGTGCAAATGATCGGAGTCCGGGTGCGCTTCGACAGACAAGACGTGGCCGACCACAATTTTCTTGAGGCCGTCGCTAGGCTTGATGACGTCATCAACTTCGACGGAAGTCCGTTCGATTTTTTCCGCCAAATCAGCTGGTTTGACGTTTAAATCCAAATATTCTTTAATCCAATTGTATGAAATCTTCATGGTTGGCGGTTATCCTTTCTTCGTGAATTGCTTGAGGAAGCGAACATCATTTAAGTAGAAGTTCCGGATGTCATCGACGCCGTACTTCAACATGGCGAACCGGTCAGGCCCGACCCCAAAGGCAAAGCCGCCGTAAACGTCGGGATCTACGCCCGCCATCTTCAAGACGTTCGGGTGCACCATCCCGGCACCTAAGACTTCGATCCAGCCGGTGTTCTTGCAGACCTTGCAGCCCTTACCACCACAGTTAAAGCAGGTGATATCGGCTTCAACGGAAGGCTCCGTGAATGGGAAGTAGCTGGGCCGCAACCGCACGTCGAACTTGTCGCCGAACAGTTCGTGAGCCAAGACTTGTAGCGTCCCCTTCAAGTCGGCCATGGTGATATGCTTGTCGATGACTAACCCTTCCACCTGATGGAATTGGTGGGAGTGCGTGGGGTCATCGGTATCACGCCGGTAAACCACACCGGGGGAGATCATCTTCAGTGGTCCCTTGGTGAAGTCATGGGTCTCTAACGTCCGCGCCTGCATCGGTGAGGTCTGCGTCCGCATCAAGATTTCCTTGGTGATGTAAAAGGTATCTTGCATGTCCCGGGCGGGGTGGTTCTTTGGCAGGTTCATCATTTCAAAGTTGTACTTGTCTTCTTCAACTTCGGGACCGCTCAAGACCTGGTAGCCCATCCCCAAGAACAGGTCTTCAATCTGGTCGATGATCTGTTGGATCACGTGGGGTTCACCCTTGGCGACCGGCGTGCCGGGTAACGTCACGTCAATGGCTTCGTTGGCCAGCTTGGCGTTCAACACGGCATTTTCCAGTTCCTCGCGCCGCTTAGCCAAAGCCGCGGTCAAATCATCGCGAATCTCATTGGCAAACGCCCCGACCTTGGGCCGTTCTTCGGCGTCTAAGTCGCGCATCCCCCGTAAAACCTCGGTGATGGGACCCTTTTTCCCTAACAATGACACCCGAACTTGGTTGACGTCCTTGAGGTCAGCAGATTTTTTAATTTCCGCCAGACCGCGGTCGTGCAGTTCGGTTAATTTATCTTTTAAAGACATACGTCATCCTCCATTTTCTATTTTGACAACACTTGGGCAAACAAAAAAGCCCCGCCCCATAACTAGGGACGAAGCTTCGCGGTACCACCCTGATTCAGCTAAAAGTCGAGACTTCTAGCCACACTCAGAAATGATAACGGTCATTCACCGGAAAATCATTCATCGCTTTCACGAATCCCGATTACAACTCAAGAACTGAATTCACCCAGTAATTTGAAGTTTGCTTCCAGTCTAGGCAAACTCTTCCTGACAAATTGCACCGGCTACTGCTTTTCTATCATCGTTTTTAACTATTACTTTCATAGCCTAGCGGATTTCTCAGCGCCTGTCAACTACTTCTGGTTGACTTCGGTGGGACAATACCACTTATCCGACCACGCGTGGACGGCGGCCATGATGTCTTTGAATTCTTGGCCCTTTTCCGTCAATTCGTATTCGATCAACGCATTGTCGGGGAACGTCCGACGTACGATCACGCCGTTTAATTCCAGTTCCTTCAACCGTTCGACCAATACCCGGTCACTGCACCGGGGAATGTTGTGGGCTAAGTCGCGGAACCGTTGTGGACCCTCTTGTAAGAGTACATCGATGATTAAGCCGTTCCACTTCTTACCCAGAAACGAAAAGGTCTGTTCGAATCGGGGGCAAAGTTCAAAATCCACCGTTGATTCGTCTTGGGCCTTTGGTGACATCATTTGCATGTTATCTTGCCTCCCATCCATGTTTCACTGAAACTAGGCGTTAGGCGTTACTTTGTTCATGAGGGCTTCGACTCGCTTACGGGCAGGCCCACAAAACTCGTGGACTGCTTCATAATCATCGACCAGAGAAACAATAGCACTTTCCCGGTATTTCGGCATAGCGAGCGTTGCGCCCCACATGTGCTTCAAGATAATATCCTTTTCCATCGGGCTTAAGTCGGTCAGCTTCTCAGCATTGCGCAAAGCGACCCGTGGATGGATAAACGCGTGCGAACCCAAATTGAACTTCGTCGTCCGCCAATCATAATAAAACAAATCATGTAACAACCCACCCCGCGCAGTGGCCCGGGTATTCAAACCAAGTTTCTTCGCAATCAAATAACTGTTGTAAGACACTGAAATGCAGTGCGTCAATCGGTCGGAATGATGGTGCTGGGTGTAATTCGCCAGGCGTTGGACCGGCTCCTTGGCCAACAAATCAGAAACTAAAGCAAGGTACTCGGGGTCATCACGCCAAGTCAGTTTGGTCATAGAATGCTTCCTTTTCATTTATAGAATTATGATGTTCAGTCATCTTATCCCTATATGATACTTGGTTTTGGCCAAATTGCAACCATCTTGCTTGATTTTTCAGTGGGTTTACCATTTCTTTAGCTTTTCTCGCCGTTCCCGGGGTGCGTCGTTGACCGCTACGTAGGTTATGCTGGCCGCCTATCTAGCAAACTCTCGGCCACCTAAGTTCACGCCAGTAACCAGTGACTTAGCCCTAGTTAGCAATCCATTGGGCGCTTAATTTCTAAATTAACTGAAGGTTGAAAGTAGCACTAACGCGGCAATTCCCGGAACGACAGTGTTCTGTCCACTGAAATTAGTGAAACCAGGAGCCTGCGTCAGCCAAGCCTCAAACTATTCTAGGGAGGGCTGCTAGCCCACCAGCCGAAACATCACGACGCCGGCCGCCACTGCGACGTTCAGCGATTCAGCTTGCCCCTTGATGGGGATATAGAGGTTGCGGGTGGTCATCTGCTGCAGGTCGGGGGCCATACCGTTACCCTCGTTACCCATGACGATGGCCCCGGCCGTCAATGGCGGCACATCGCGGTAGCTCTTAGCGTTGCGGTCGAGATTCGTGCCATAGACTGGCAAGTGCCGCGCCGTGAACGCACTGATCCAGTCGTGGAGGTCGGCTTCGACCAGCTGAATGTGAAATTGACTCCCCTGCATCGACCGTAAGACCTTTGGCAAGAAACGACTCGCGGTCCCTTTACCAAAGACCACCCCCGTTAACCCAGCGGCATCGGCTGTCCGCACCATGGTCCCGATATTGCCGGGGTCTTGAACGTAATCCAAGAACAGCCAGACCCCTTCAGCCGTTTGCGGGTCGCCCGCGGTATCCTTAGGCAACGGAACCGTGGCGAAAATGCCTTGTGGCGTGCCGGTATCCCCAATAGTTTGCGCGATACTGTCGGTCAGTTCGTAGGTGGTGACCCCCGCTGGCAGCTCGGCGGCGTGCTCGGCCAATTGGTCGGCAGTCCCCATGATAGCCGTTAAGTCATGGTGGGCCTTAATGGCTTCTTGGACTAAATGCCACCCTTCTAATAGGTAAGTTTGCGTTGCCTTGCGTCCCTTCTTAGTGGTCAGTGCCCGCCACTGTTTGACTTTTTTATTTTGTCCCGACGTAATTTTTTCTGTCACGGTAAATTTACTCCCATCTGAATTCTTTTCCTAATTCTACCATATCCCTAGGCAGCACCGGCGACTCGCGGTATGATTAAGGTGAATTTTTTCGTGAAAGGAGGCCTGGGGATGCAGACACAAAAAATTTTGGTCAGCGGTCAAGTTCAGGGGGTGGGCTTTCGCTGGTCAACCAGTAAGCTTGCCCACCAATTAGGGGTGACGGGAACGGTCCAAAATCTCCCCACTGGCCAAGTCGCCATCGTGGCCAGCGCTGCGGCTACCGTGCTCAGCGACTTCACTCACCAACTTCGGGGCGGTTTGGCCCCCTGGATTCAAGTCACGGACCTAACAATCACCGACGTACCCACCCAACAATTCAGTGACTTTCGGATTATTATTTGAAAAAGCCCGCCAAATCAAGTAAGATGTTTGATGTTAACGGCGATTTTGCCGCTGGGGGCGTCCGCGCTCTACACGTTTAATTAAAAGGGGTTCAAAATAGAATATGAAAATCTCCAAGAAATTTTCGGTTACCGCGGCCCTCGCGGCACTGGCACTGGTCCTCAGTGGCTGTGTCCAGACCAAAAACGGTAAACCCTATGGCTTCGTGTACGACTACCTAGCTGTACCCGGGCAACACGTCATGGACTGGCTGGCCCACATCTTTGGCGGCAGCTATGGTTGGGCCATCATCGTTTTGACGGTGATCGTCCGGATGGTCTTACTGCCAGTCATGGTCAAGCAAATGCGTAACGCCACGATTCAACAGGAAAAGATCTCCATGATCCGCCCACAGATGACCGCGTTGCAAAAACAACAAAAGGCCGCAACGACCCAAGAAGAACAACAAGCTGCGAGTCAAGCCATGATGGCGCTGTACCGCAACAACGGCATCAGCATGACCGGTGGGATTGGGTGTCTGCCATTATTGATTCAAATGCCTATCTTCGCCGCCCTGTATGCCGCGATTCGTTATTCACCTGAGCTCTCCAAAGCGGTCTTCATGAACATTCCGTTGGGGAAAGCCAGCTGGATTCTGGCACTGCTCTCCTTCCTGTCCTACCTGTTACAAGGATACTTATCCCTGCTAGGCATGCCGGAAGAACAAAAGAAACAAATGCGCTTCACCCTGCTGCTCTCACCCGTGATGATTCTGTTCTTCACGATGAGTTCTCCAGCCGGATTAGGGTTGTACTTCTTTGTCGGTGGACTGTTCGCCTGCCTGCAAACGTTGATCATCAACTTCTACCGGCCACGGATTCGCCGTGAGATCCAAGAAAAAATGAAAGATCAACCGGCACCCGCTGCCCCTGTCGTTCCGAAGAAAGTCGTAACGCCTGCTGCCAAGCAAGCTACGGCCAAGAAGGTCAGTCAGAAGAATCGGAATCGAAACGCTGGTAAGCAACAACATCACAAATAATTACGCACTGACAAATAAACTTCGATGATTGGACATTCGTGTCGCCCACAATCGTCTGTATCTCATTAGGATTCCTAGATTGAAGTGACAATAGTAAAGAGATGGTCCGCCTCAAGACTGAGGATTGGACCATCTCTTTTTAATCTAGAAAGTTTTAACTTTTCCCAAATGCCTGCGTACTAGTATATATACCCCGCATCCCTGCCAAGAAGTGGCCGTTAGAGATGATCTGCTTGATTACTTAACAAAAAGGCCCCCATCTTCTAAAACATAGTGGCTACTATACAGCGGCAGTATTTCACTCGAAATATTATGGTCCACTTCGATAACGGTCAAATCTGGAACTTGTAATATTGTTCTATGAATATCCGCTGCTGTTTTTGGATCAAGCGAGGCAGTTCCTTCATCCGTTTTCATTTCACCTGCACGATATCTGGTTTATCCATAGTAAAAACCTCACCAATTTATTTGATGAGGTAATCATATCGTGTTGTGACCATCAATCATAGACGATTAGTTATTAGGCGCTTACCTAAAGGATGTCGCCAATAAAAACTATAAGGCCACGAAATGGGCCTACTACTATGGTTCCAAGCTGCATGTCGTCATGGGTAATGATGGCTACTTCATCGATTAGGAGCTAACGCCAGCCGCAATAGATGACTATAAAAGTCACAATCGCTAGTTTAATACGGCCCGCGATTCGGTACTTACTTTTTTCGAAACCATTGCATTCCTCACTGTCTGCTAGTTGGCATTAGCAAGAAACATTCTCACGCGATTGAGACAGCCACGCAAACCTGGTAAGCGACTCCCCTGACATGGTCCACTTGGCGCTAATCCACCATCAAGTTCTGCCGCACGCCACTGGGGACTGCGGCCCGTTCGGCCCTTTCCCAGGTCTCGACATTTTGCCCTTTAGTGGTGATCTTCAGAAATTTATTAGGCTTCAACCGCCACTGCGCATCGAAGGTCAACGTGCGGGCCTCCCCCTTGGCATTGTACGTTAGCAGCTGGTACACGTACTCGTCCTCACCGCCACCCCCGATGTAGTGACGCACCGGCTTAGCGTTGGTCGAGGCGTAAACGGTTTCCGTCTTGACTAGTGGGTTGACGTTGTCAGCGGCCATCGCCCACTCACTGTGCTTATTCTTGGTCACACCGGGCAAAATGACAGATCCGACGACACCCAAAACGGCTAAACCAGCCACGACCGCGATTAACTTACTTAAAATTTTCATCTTAAAAGATCCCCCTATGTTGGTTAGTTACTCATGTAATTAACTAGTTACCATAGAATACTGAACTTTCGCGGCGTTGTCAATCCACATTTCTTAAGGTTTGTTAAAACACAAAAAAACTGAGTGGGTTACTGTGACAACCGTAAGCTGGACGATTATTTCAGGGCCTAAAAAAGGACTGCTTCGCCACTAGGCCGCAGTCCTTCAAAATTTTTATGATTTTGGCGTTTCATCCGTTGGTTGGTCCGTCGTTGACGTATCCGCCAGCAGTTCTGACTTGATTCCTGGCACATCATTAGCTGCTTGGGCCTGTTCCTTCTTTTCCGTCAAGATCTGGGCGTCTTTGTCCGACAAAATCGGCAGGGAGATGCGGAAGACGGAGCCTTGCCCCAGCGCACTTTCAATGGTGATGCGCCCATGGTAAGCCTCAATCAGCCGCTTGGCAATGGCTAAACCTAGCCCGTTGCCTCCCTTGGTGCGAGAACGCGCCTTATCGACTCGGTAGAAGCGGTTAAAGACGCGGTCACGGTTCTCCTGCGAGATACCTTCCCCAAAGTCTTGGACGGCCACTTCTAGACTGCGAGAATCGCTCTCGTAGCTCATGTGGACTTCCTTGCGCGTCTGCGAATACTTGACGGCGTTGTCCATCAAGATGATCAGGATCTGTTCCAGGTGATTCCGATAGATTTGGGCTTGCACTGGCCGTTGGACGTCATCATCCAGGATAAAGACGTAATCTGGATGAATCATCTTGAAGTTATCAAACACCTGCTCGACCACCTCACTGACGTCCGAGACTTCATTGGGATAGTTGACCTCAATCTGCTCGGCTCGCTGCAGATCCAACATTTCTTGGACCAAACTCTTCATGCGCTTAGTTTCTTGGAGTGACGCCTTGATCGACTCATTCAGCACCTCAGGGTCGTCCTTGCCCCAACGGTCCAGCATTTCCATGTGGCCCTGGATAATGGCCACGGGTGTCCGCAATTCATGGGAGACATCTTCCACGAACTGTTGCTGCTGATCCATGTAGCGCTGCGTCGTGTCTAACATGTCGTTAAACAGGCCGCCCAAGTCACTGAGTTCATCTTGATGGTGCATTTCCGGCACCCGGCGATCCGTCTTGGGGTCCTCGCGCATAGCGTGGATGGTGTCCCGAATGGCTTCGACCGGCCGCAACAGGAAGGTCGCCAGGCTATAACTCAACACAGCGGCGGCCAAGACCGCCATCATGCCGAGGACCAGGTCAATCTGTAACAGCTTGACCTGGGTGGCGCGATAGTCGCGGAGATTGTCCGTGACCTGCACATAACCTAAAATCGTATCGCCCTGCTTGGCCCGAATCGGCGCGATGCCAACCAGGTTTTTGCGATTGTTGATTTTTCTGGTCGAGATGCGCTGCTTCTTTGATTTCTGAAACTTCAAAGGACTTTGCCGCGTCGCAAACAGCGGCTGGCCTTTTCGATCATAGACCGTGACGGTTTGACTGTCGCGGGCCAGACTAGTGAGCACCGCATTGTTGTATGGGCCCGTGGGCTTCTTAGTCTCTGACAAGACCGTCCGGGGCCGCAACAGCTGATTGACCTGAGCGCCCGTCAACGGTTGCTTTTGGGTATTGAGCTTTTCGACCACCACGTTCATCGTATCCGCGACGTGGGTCTTTTCCTGGCGCATCAACACCGTCATGAAGCTGTTAAAAATCAGCAACACGATGACCGCAAAGATGACCAGCACCCCAAAAGCCGTTGACAAGGCCCATTCCCATTTTAACGAGAAGCGAAACCCGGGCTTTTTAGCTTGGTCATCCGCCGCAGCCGCTACTGATGGTTCAGGGACAGCTGGTTTTTCAGGAATCTTTGGTTCTTCTGGCGATTTCACGAACGCATCACGTACCCTGTCCCCCGAACCGTTTGGATGTAGCTCTTCTGGCCGGCGACGTCAATTTTATTACGCAGATAACGGACATACACATCGACCACGTTGGTCTCAACTTCGGACTCATAGCCCCAAACCTTGGTTAACAGGACGTCACGGGCTAAGACCACGTTGATATTTTCCATCAAAGCCAGGAGTAATTCGTATTCCCGCTTAGTCAGGTTGATGACCTCATCGCCACGCCGCACGATCCGGTTTTCCTTTTCAATCGTCAAGTCCTTGAACTTCACGGTCGTTTGCTTGGTGTTCTTCTGTTCGCCTTCCAAGTGAATCCGGCGTAACAGCGCCCGGACCCGCGCCAACAATTCTTCGATGGCAAATGGCTTGACGATGTAGTCATCGGCCCCGTGGTCTAACCCGGAGACGCGGTCGATGACGGAATCACGCGCCGTCATCATGATAATAGGCGTGCTCTTGACTTCGCGAACCCGTCGTGCCACTTCGATACCATTTAATTCTGGTAACATCAAGTCAAGCAAAATCACATCAAAATCTTGCGACAAAGCTGCTTCTAGCCCGGTCCGCCCATTAAATTGGACGTTGGTCTCATAGCCCTCATGCTTCAGTTCTAGTTCCACGAAGCGGGCAAGATTTTTTTCATCTTCAATAATTAAAATTCGACTCATTACACTTTAACTCCTCTGGCTAATTCACGGCAGCCCCTCAAGTTAAATCCATACCAGGAGTGGCCGTCCGATATTCATTTCAACATTTAATTTTATCATATTTCCTCATAATTGTATGCAAAACGACGTGGCTTCTCACATTTAGTTTTATCTTAACCTTCTAAACCGGGAAAAAATCCTTCACTTGTAAAGGTCAACCGGTTGCATTCGATAGTTAATTTTGCTTATGAAAGCGGTTATGTCGTTTGCTTCACATTATTAAACGGCTTACACTAATAGCAGATAGGCGCCGTATTGCTATTAGTTGTGTGCCTTGATTAAATCTTAAGAATTTTTGTGCAAACTTTCACTTGAAACTGACAACTTTTGCAGTATACTGGGTCTTGTAGATAAAAAGAAAGAGGGATTGTTTTCATGAAAGCAGCAGTTATTCGCGATTCAGTTGATGGTTACGTAGATATCAAGGATGTCACCCTTCGTCCAATTACACACGGTGAAGCCTTAGTTAAAATGGAATATTGTGGTCTGTGCCACACCGATTTGCACGTGGCTGCCGGTGACTTCGGTAAGCAACCAGGCCGGATCATTGGTCATGAAGGTGTCGGTAAGGTTATCCAAGTTGCTGACGACGTTAAAAACTTAAAGATTGGCGATCGCGTTTCTATCGCTTGGTTCTTCAAGGGCTGTGGCCACTGTGAATACTGCTTGACTGGACGCGAAACTCTTTGCCGTAACGTCAAGAACTCCGGGTTCACGGTTGATGGCGCGATGGCTGAAGAATGCATCGTGGACGCCAACTACGCCGTTAAAGTGCCCGATGGTTTGGATCCTGTAGAAGCAACCTCTTTGACTTGTGCCGGTGTTACCATGTACAAGGCACTGAAGGTCGGCGAAACGAAGCCTGGCCAATGGGTCGAAGTTGTTGGTGCCGGTGGTTTAGGTAACTTAGCCATTCAATACGCCCACAACGTCTTCGGTGCCCACGTCGTTGCCGTTGATGGTAACCCTGACAAGTTAGCTGCTGCTAAGGCTAACGGTGCTGAAGTGCTGATCAACCGGCATGACGGCGACGTCGCTGAACAAATCCAAGAAAAAGTCGGCGGCGTGGACAATGCCCAAGTCACTGCCGTTAACAAGGATGCCTTCACCCAATCCGTTAACGCCTTGAAGCCAGATGGCAAGTTGGTTGCTGTTGCCTTACCACAAGGTGACATGGAATTGAACATTGCCAAGACTGTCTTGGATGGTATCTCTGTCCGTGGTTCCTTAGTTGGAACGCGGCAAGACTTAGCCGAAACCTTCCAATTCGGTGCTGAAGGTAAGGTTCACCCAATCGTTCAAACCCGTCGTCTGGACGAAGTTAACGATATTATCGATGAAATGAAGAACAACCAAATCGTCGGCCGGATGGTCGTTGATTTCACGAAATAAGCCAAGCTTAGCTTAATGTTTGGTCAAAAGAGGTTCCTGGTTCGCCATTGTGCGGCCGGGAGCCTCTTTTTTCTTGTCGCCATAGTAGACGAAACCCTCTGGTCGACACTGGTTGCTGATTTTGCTAATTTCAATGGATAAAACATTGTCATACCAACTGAAGGTTGAAAGATAAAAATCAGCTAGAAACATTATCACCACGCGACTCGTGATGTAAAAATTAGTCGTTTACAACAACCCTAGTGAGAACTGGCCGCCTACCGTCCGCCAACTATGGGTTGGAACGCGGTGGACGGACCGGACCGAGCCTGAGAAGCGGTCTCGGCCTCGCTTTGAGCCGAATAACACGTCTCAAAGACGCCAGTTGTCTAAGCGGCATGAACCCGCGCCGCTAAGACAACTCCCACGGCTGAACCCATATTTGGCGGACTCTCGGCTACAAGTGTGCTTACCAGTAAAAGTCGGCCTAACCCCAGGCAGCAGCTGATTTAGCAACCAGTCTTTGACTAACACAATGGTGTTAATAATCGCTAACCCGCTGGAGGCAGCCAGAGATGGAGCCAGCTGTGTCGACGGTGTTGGCTGAGGTTCTTTCTCAGCCTACAGCGTGGGACGACTTGGAAGACTGGCGGGTTGTGCCAGGCTTCAAAGCGAACCGGAAGACCGCTCCTCAGGCTGGAGGTGTTCCCCATAGCAGGCGGAATCTCTGGCTGACGTAGGCTCCTGTTTTCGCTAACTTTAGTGGACAGAACACAATATTGTTCCGAGAATTGCCACGTTAGCACTACTTTCAACCTTTAGATACCGAGACTAAACGTGACCAGGTCCATACAACAGGCGTAACGCCGCCAAATCAGCCGACGATAGCCACTCTTGTTCGTGATCACGAGCGGTCATCACCGACGTCTTGGCGGTACTGTGGGCCAACCCCACCGCGTGACCAATTTCATGGATGGCTACCGACAGTCGTGGCCGCAACTCTGGATGCGCTAAGTTCACGCCCGCCCGTGCCTGATTAACTGTTCCTTGCCTCGTCTGGATGACGTGTGGCCCCCCCTTCCCTAGCTCAGTGAAATCAGACCGCTGCGTACCAGCATCACGGTAGGTAAAAAAGGTGAGACTATTTTGTCCAGCTCGCGCCATCCCCGGCTGCAGCTGGACGATTCCCGTTCGATTAAACACCGTCACGGCTTCCTCAAATAATGCGCGAAACTCGGTGGCCTCCGCATTAGCGAAATGATAATAGTAAACAGGCTGTAACGGGTGCGCCAACGCGATTGGTTCCAGCGGTGTTTGCCCGTGGGGGCTGGCAACTCGGGTAGCCAACTGATTGACCAGCCCGTCCTGCCGTAAAGTCGTCGCAATCAGAGTTCCCCCGCCTAACCACAAACCGGTGAGCAAAACCACCAAGCCGCTTAACCACCACCAATGTGTTCTTTTCAACGCCACCATTCCTCCTTAATCTTCTGAAGAACAGTGTAACGGATTTGAATTGCGTTGACGACTAATCTGCAAAAGATTGGTCACATTTCACCGGATTTTCGACGAAATGTGCGTTAGCCGGTGAAGCTTCAATCGTAAAGTGTATGGAGAGCCTTGAGATCACCATGGGATAGCGTTGTCTTGCCCTGATCGATAGGATACATCACGGAACGGTGACTCGAACTGTGGTCTAACCCCAAGGCGTGCCCAACTTCGTGAATAGCCACCGATAATTTTACACCTTGCGGATACTGGAGATTGACCCCCGCACGGGCATGATTGGCCGTGTAGCCTTGAAACCCACTGACTTCTTCAATCTCTGGGCCACCTTTCCCCAGTTCCAGGTATTCGGACTTATCTGCGGGCATCACCTTGTGATAACCGAAAATCGCAATGGCGTTTTGCCGTTCGGTAGCATCACCAGCCACCAGATTGACGATTCCCGTATCATTGTAAACGGCGATAGCGGCTTCAAAAGTCTGCACCACCTTATCCGGCAAATTACCAGAGAAGCGATAATAGTATGTTTTCTTGAGCGTTTGCGGTTTGACGATGGATTCAACTGGGGTCGTAACGGATTTTTCCTGACGCCCCACCAATGGCAATTGGACCGTTAGCTGGTTCGTGGCTTGAACGGCCATTGTCTGTGACATTGCAACTATTTTGGGCAGGGTCCCTTGGAGGCTCGGTAGTAAGAACCAGCCGCCGATGATGACTACCAGCAAGAGGCCCAATCGTTTGCGCATGCTCTCGGCTCCTATTCAAAATGATTACTGCTAGTCTACCGGTTATTCACAAACTATGCCACAAAATCCGGTAATTTTGGGATAATCCCAAAGCTTTCTTAAACTATCGGTGTAGATTAACTAATTATTTAATCAATCTTTCATCTTAAAACCCTGTTATAAGAGAATTTATATTTGAATCGGTGGATTTTCTCTCATAATTTCATCAATTGTTAGTCAACATCATTTGCTTGTGCATTTTCGTAAAGAAACCCAGCAAAAAAGCCCATGACGATTGCCACAGGCCGTGTTTACTATTCATCTAAACCCATTTTGCTCAACCACCAGTGCTGGCACCCGGGTATCCAAACTCGAACGCGTGGCCCGTGCCGTCGCCGTGTCGTACAGCGCTACGCCATCGACCAACAGTGCCAGGCAAACGATGACCAGCAAAAAATCTCGACTTAACTGTTTCATGATCATCCCTTCGATCACCACGCAGTATACCGCAGTCACGCGGGCAGTGCGGTGCCAACCATCAGGTAGGTTAAGTCAGCGAATCACGCCAAAACTTGCTCAGTGATGGTCCGCAAGACCCCATCTGCTTGGTTATCGTAGGCGGTGACTCCCGCCGCAACGGCTTGGATGGCCGGCGCCGCATTGCGCATGGCCCAGCCCTGTCCCGCGTATTTTAACAGTGCCGCATCATTGTCGCCATCGCCAAAGGCCATGATTTCGGCCGCAGACAGCGAGAAGCGTTGCGCCAACCATTTGACCGCGGGCAGCTTACCCACGCTCGCAGCGACCACGTCAATGACGCCATAGCCACTGTCATGGGCGTGCAACCGGCCACCGAAATACGTATTCAACTGAGCCGTCAATTCGGCTGCCTGGTCTGGCAGCGTGGAAATGCTGATCTTTTTGATTTTATCCGTTACCGTTCGTAAATCGGCGACCTGCTGGAGATTGTCATAGTAAGCGCTAGCCGCATCCAGCAATGGCTGTGGGGCACCCAGTTCCGTGTACGACCCTGTCGCCCCGGTCATGATAATGTAGGCCTGACGCAAGAAGGCCTGCTGGCGGTCAACCGTGACGAACTGCGTCACGTCGGCTGCACTCAGACTGCCGTCAAAGATCAACTGGTCTTGCTGGTAAATGGATGCACCATTTTCTGCCACCAAGATAAGATTATCGGTCAGGTCCGCAGCAAATAGATCACGCAAATGGCCGTATTCATTGCCAGAGGCCAGTACCAACGTGATCTGACGTGCTTGCAGGTCGCGTAACACCTGCCGAAAGAGCGGCCGGTTATAGCTTTGGTCATCATGGAGCAACGTCCCATTTAGATCCGTCGCAATTAATTTAATCGTCACAATGTCACCCCTTAAATTGTGTGTGCGTTCATTATACGTGAAAAGTCGCGTTAATCGTCAAAAAAACTCCCAGAAGCCGCGGACTTCATGGGAGTTTCATTTGACTAATTAAAATTAGTTGTTTGCGTTCTTAACCGCAACGACCTGACGGCCATCGTAGAAACCACAACTTGGGCAAACCATGTGGGCCTTACGCAACTCGCCACAGTTAGGGCAAGGAGTTAAGTTCAGGGAAGCCAACTTGATGTGACCCCGACGCATACGCTTTTTCGTCTTAGACGTTTTCCGTGCTGGTACAGCCAAAGAAAACACCTCCTTTAAATAAATTATATCCACTAGTGAAAAAATTTTTAAGGCTTACAAAGGCGATTATTGATCATCCTGATCAGGGAAGAAATCTTTTAACTTTGCAAGACGTGGATCAACTGATTGATTTTCCTTCTCCACCTTTTCCAGGTCAGCCTCGGCAACGACTTCCCAGTCATCACCAGTCGGCATCTTTTCGCCCTGTTCTTCGGCTTGCGAAAGAATGTGCATCGGAATTTGTAAAATAATGTTATCGCCAACGGCCTTATCGAAATCGATTTGGTCATCTTTGACTACCATCACAACGTCGGTCTTCTCAAACCGTTGTGTTGCGGCGGCGTCAGCAACATAAAATTCCGTCATTTTGAAATCTACGGGTAAGTCTACCGGCGCTAATGACCGACTAGACGGGACCGTTAAGTCCGCGGTTACCTGTGCATCAACGACAACGTCACCGTCCACCACGGAAACCATTCCCTGGGCATGAACGGGGCTTAAATCCAAGACGTCATCGCCATAGCGTTCCATCAAGTCCGCCTTCAAATCCAACGTTTCGTCAAACGAAAGCGGCTCATTCCGGTAATTCTTGCGGAGCTCGGTCAACGACCATTTCATCGCAATCCCTCCAATGCAACGTGATAAATTATACCTGTCAAAAAATGTGATGTCAAGGTAATTTCCTTGATAGTCATTCAGAATCGTCTTTTTTTACTGGAATTCGGCCATAATCCTGGTCGATTCCGGTCAAAAGTGTGCGTAACGCGCCGGCTCGGTCGTCCAATTCGCCGGGACCTTTTTGCCAATCCCGGTCAGCACGGCTGACTAACGGCAACGTCACTTGCTTTTTGATTTGGTGCAAATAGGCCTGACCGGCAGCCGAGTACCCCAACACGCGCAAATATTGCGGTGCCACCAGCATTTCAGCTGGCTTCGCCTGAAGCAAGATATCCGCGGCCTGCCGTTGTAATCGGGTGTAGGTGTAACGCTTGGTCTTAACGTCGTGCATGAACCCAGCAAAGGTCGTGTTGGCCAATGCCGCCCGCTTCAACCGATACTCGACGCCTTCCGTGATCTGGTACAGCTGGCGCAAGTCGGCAACATCGCTGCTGACCAACTGATAGCGCAGCCAGGGCCAAAAATCCGGCCAGCTCGTTAATTGTGCTTGCTGTAATCGGCGTAAGGTGCTCGCAGGCACCACCGTCGCCACGGCGGCCCAGTCACCAGCTAAGGCGGCTGAACGAATCGCCGTGGCACTAGCAAAGGCCGTTTGCGTGGCTATCGTGGGATCATTGTGCTGACTCCCCCGTCGTGCCAAGGGCAACAACGTCAACGGATTACCCGCGCGCTGATTAGCGAGGGCGTAGAAGAAACCCAAGATATCATTGGCCGCATTTAGCGTAATACCCGTTTGCTCCCGGAGATACCCCTGAAAGAGCGACGCGTATGTCTGGTCAAACCGTTTGAAGGTCGCCGGATCCGTGGGTAAATGCGCCATTAAGCGCTGGTAGTCCATGTCTGGGTGTTCGGTCCCGAACGCCAGCCAACGGCACTGTAAGGCCGCTAAGAGCCCCACACCACCGGCTGCAAACAAATGCGCTGGCTGCAAGGCACTGGCCGTCGATAATTCCACGACCAGATCAACGCCGCCGGCCAAAGCGGCTGCCGTACGTTGCCATTTGTCCATCAAAGCCGGTTCACCGCGTTGGACCCAGTTGCCGCTCATAGCAGCCACGACCACATCGGCCCCCGTTTGCTGGCGCGCTTGGTCGACCTGATAGGCGTGGCCATTATGAAATGGGTTATATTCCGCAATAATCCCGACTGCCTGTAATGCCATGTCTACGCCTCCCGTGTCACCTCAAAGAACCACCGGGTCGTATCCGGTGCCACTTCTTGTTCACCGAAATCCGCGCTGACCCGTTGGACCGTCAGACCAGCCGCTGCTAACGCCCGTTGGTAATCAGCCAGCGGGTACGTCCGCTCATGGTGCAGCTCGGTCACCTTGCGATACTCACCGGTCTCCGCGTTTTCCGTGAAGAAGGTCAAGTCGTGTTCGGCTGCGTGTTCTTCGTCTTCGATGCCATAGCTGGTCCACACGAACGCTCGGGTCTCGTCAACGTAATTGTACATGTACCCGGGGTAAACGTCATCCGTTTGGTGCGGCGTAATCACGTCGAAGAGAAATTTTCCGCCGACAGCCAAGTGGTCATGCACTTGGGTAAAGGCTTGTGTCACCGCATCTAGGTCCGTCAGATAGCAAAATGAGTCGGCAAAACACGTCACCGTTTGGTATTCGCCAATCGCGCTGAGGTCCAACATGTTGCCCGCCATCAACGGCATCGTCACATCGGCTTCTTCCGCGTGTTTGGCAGCTAACGCCAACATCTCTTCACTCAGGTCCAAGCCACTGACCTGATAGCCGTGTTGGGCCAACAAGACGCCTAAGCGGCCACTACCACAAGCGAGATCGAGTAATTCGCCGCTGGTTGGCGCCACACGTTTAGCGACAAAATCCAGCCACTGGTCGTACATGGCTGGATCAAAAAGTTCGTCGTAAAGCTCTGCAAAGGATTGATAGATCATGCTTCAACCCATTGGCCCAGATCAACTTCTGGGGCGTCTGACCAGAGCTTTTCTAAGTTGTAATGGCTGCGTTGGTCCTTTTGGAAGACGTGGACGACCACGTCACCCAAGTCGATCAAGATCCATTCAGCGCTGTTCTTACCTTCAACGTCGCGAATCGCCACGTCATGAACGTTCATTTGGTCAACAATTTCGTCGGCGATAGCTTGCACTTGACGGTTAGAGTTGGCTTCCATAATCAAGAAGTAGTCGGCCATTAAGCTGACCTTGGTCATATCTAAGGCGACCATACCTTCTGCACGCTTGTTTTCCGCAGCCTTAACTGCGACTTCTAAAATTGCTTTGCTTTCCATAGTTTCTCCTCTCAAACGTTTGGATATTGTGGCACCCAGGCATTGTAGGTGTCAATGGACTTGGGGTAGACCGGCTTGCCGTTTTCTACCAAATACTGCAGCGTATGCTTGGCTTGAAACGCCACGCTTTTGGCCAAGTCCGTTTTCGCCAATTGCCGGGCTTCATCGACGCCGGGAAAGTCCCGTTGCGGTTCGATATAGTCGGCCATGTAGACGATTTGTTCCAGGGGTGACATGTAAATAGCCCCCGTGGTGTGGTGCCGCACCGCATTCAAAATATCTTCATCGTAAATGCCTAGCTCATGCTTGATCAGCTCGGCACCCACGACCCCATGCCAAATGGCATTGCCGTAATCCAGCAAAATCGGGTCTAAGTGATACTGCTTAATTGCCGCGATGAAGTCCGCGTCCGGGCGTTGCTTGGCGTAGTCATGAACTAGACCGGCAATGCTGGCCTTTTCCAAGTCCACATCATTGCGCTTCGCGAGATCAATCGCCGTTTGTTCCACCCGTTGGACGTGTTTAAACCGTTTGGGCTTCAACTGCTGGCTGATTCGGGCTAACAAATCGGCCCGCGTCCCAGCAAAAATATTTTCAGTATAGGTTAGCTCAGTCACGATATAATAGATGCTCCTTAATATAAAGATCGACCATGGTCGGCACCAAATAGCGCACGGACTGGCCGCGACGCACTTGGTCCCTGATCATCGTGGAACTAATACCAATCTGCGGCACGTCGACCCACAAAACGGGGTACGGCGATTCGCGATTAAATCCTTGACGACAGACACCCACGAACTGAACCAATTTGACCAGCTCGTCGATGCGGTACCATTTCGGTAAATAAGCGACCATGTCGCCACCGATAATGAAGTAGTACTGATTCTCCGGGTGCGCTTGGGTCAGCTGCAACATGGTGTCGTAGCTGTAACTCCGACCCCCACGGTTGACTTCCGTTAATTCCAAGTCAAACCGCGGATTGTCCTTGATGGCCGCTTTGACCATCGCCACGCGGTCCTTGGCAGGAATCGTCAACTTCCGGTCCACATGTGGCGGCTCAGCATCAGGCATGAACAAGACCTTGTCCAGACCCAATTGTGTCGCCACCTGATCAGCGATGACCAAATGTCCCAAATGAGGCGGATTGAACGTCCCACCTAAAATACCGATACGCCGTTTCTTAGCGGTCGCCGCTAATTGGGTCGCCACCTGTGTACTCGTTCGCTCTAGGATCTTCACCACGACTGCCAGACCTCCCTACATGTTTTCCACGATTGGTGAAATCTTTTGGTTTTCTGCTTCAGTTGCCACCCGGTATAAGACCAACACGCGGCCAATGGTTTGCACTACTTGAATGTCCGTATGGTCTTCAATGAAGGCTTTGGTCTCATCAACGGAAACGTCGGCACTCTGTTGCAGATTGATTTTGATTAATTCTCGATACTCCAAGGCACCGGTCAGTTGCTCTAACCAGGCCTGGGTCAACCCATTTTTACCCACGGAAAAGAGTGGGCGCATGGCATGGGCGTGGGCCCGTAAATAACGTTTTTGTTTTCCTCGTAGCAAGTTGTTGTCCTCCAGTTTTTAAATCATTGCACGGCGAATCAAGACGCCGACACCCGCGGGTGCCCAGCCAGTCACGTTGACGCCAGCCGGAACGGTAATCCAGCCTAAGCCTTCAAAGACCAGGTCGCTCTTGACCGTGGTCTTGAATTCATGCGCCACCAGTGGTGGGAAGTCATCCTTCGTGTCTGCGTGCGGCGGGGTCAACAGTTGGCCCAATTGCCGCGCGTAAAAGTCATCGGCATTCTCCAGCTTGGTGCGGTGAATGTATAAGTTGTTTTCAAAATAAGCCGTGAACCCATTCTTCGGGCCCTTGGTGTAGTCAAACCGGGCAATTCCGCCCAAGAACAACGTCTGTTGATCATTGAGTTGGTAGTTCTTCGGTTTGATTGGCTTTTGCGGCGTCACAATCTTCAGGTCTTTGCCATCCAAGTAGTGCGCCATCTGTTGGTTTTGAATAATCCCAGGAGTGTCGACCAATACGTGGTCATCATCCAACGGTAATTCAATCTTATCCAACGTGGTCCCGGGGAACCGGGATGTGGTGATCAGGTCTTGGACTCCGGTATTTTGGCGGATCACTTGGTTGATCAACGTGGACTTGCCGACGTTCGTCACCCCGACCACGTACACGTCGCGGTCGCCACGGTACTTGTCGATCAATTGCAACAGACCATCCACGGACTGGTTGGTCTTGGCACTCAGCAACGTCACGTCGATTGGCCGCAGCCCCTCTTCGTTGGCACGTTGCCGCAACCAATCCCGTAATTTACTCCGCTTCAGCGAACGTGGCAACAGGTCTTCCTTGTTGCCGACCAGCAAGACAGGGTTCTCACCGACAAAGCGGTGCAGCCCTGGAATCACACTCCCGTTAAAGTCAAAGATGTCCACAACGTAGACGATCAAGGCGTTGGCGTCTTGGATCTGCGTCAACAGTTGTAAGAAGTCATCATCGGTCAAGCCGACTGGCACGATTTCATTGTAGTGCCGTAGCCGGAAACACCGTTGGCAATAGACTTCTTCTTTTTCAATGCCCTTGTCGAGCGCTGATTGGGGCGTGTACCCCGGCGCCGTCTTATCCGTTGTTTGAACCACCGCACCACAGCCAATGCAGTGAAGTGGTTCACCATCGATTACTACCGGTTCAATGTGTTTTTCGTTCATTAAGATCCTCCTGCCAAGTTAATTCGGGATAGTTGTGCCGCAAGCGCCACATGACTACCTTTTCCAATAACCGATTGCCCTTCGTGATCCAGGCATCTGAGCTTAAAATGGGTTTGACTAAGACGCTGCGAACACCGCTATGATGCGCGGCCCAAACGTCCGTTAACAGTTGATCACCCACCATGACGACCTCGTCGCGGCGTAAATGCCAGCGACGCAAGGCCCGATTCAATCCCCAAGCGAGTGGCTTGAGTGCCCGGTGAATGTAGGGAAGGTTAAATGGTGCCACCGCACGGTCAACTCGAGCGCGGCTATTGTTGGACACCACAATGACCTGAATCCCGGCCAGCTCCAACAAATTGAGCCAATGGTGCAGTTCCGGTGTCCCATCCGGATTATTCCACGCAATGAGCGTGTTATCCAGATCGGTCATGACCGCCTTGATCCCGTTAGCCCGCAAATCTGTTGGCGTCAAATCGTATATGTTCGTAACCATCCACGTGGGTTTGAATCCAGAAACCATGCGGGTGACTGCCCCCCTTCGTTCGTTTGCCAGTATTGGCATGTCTAGCTTTTTATTATACGCAATTTTTGCGGATTTTACCACCATCAGCCGTCGAGAATCCCCAACTGTTTTCTGGTGGCGTTACCATAGCGGATACTGTCCGCCTTACCGTTCGCCAACTATGCGGCTACGGTCGTAATAAAAAAGACCCCGCCGCAGCGAAGTCTTTTCGAATTGACTGAATTAAGCAGCCAAAGCTTCCTTAGCTTGGTCAGCTAAGGCCTTGAATGCAGCAGCGTCGTTCACTGCTAAATCAGCTAACATCTTCCGGTTAACGTCGATGTTGGCTAACTTCAAACCGTGCATCAACTTGCTGTAGCTCAGACCGTTCATCCGGGCTGCGGCGTTGATCCGGGCAATCCAAAGCTTCCGGAAGTTACGCTTAGTGGCTTTCCGGTCACGGAAGGCGTATTGACGGCCCTTCATGACTTGGTCCTTGGCAACCTTAAATAAACGGTGCTTTGAACCACGGTAACCCTTAGCTAACTTTAAAACCTTCTTGCGACGTGCGCGTGTAACAGTACCGCCTTTAACTCGTGGCATAATCTTTTCCTCCTAAATCAATTCAAACATTATGTCGACATTTCGTCGACCCGAAAAATTTCCGACTAGCTTACTTTTGTAATAAAGAACGGTAAGTCTTAATAGTCGTTTCGTTCATCATCCGGGTACCACGAAGGTTCCGGCGTTGCTTCTTGGTCTTACCGTGGAAACGGTGAGACGTGTATGCGTTGGCACTCTTGATACCGCCCTTGGCAGTTACTTTGAAACGCTTAGCTGCGGCGCGGTTAGTCTTCATCTTTGGCATAATACGAAATTTCCTCCTTAAATCGGCAGCTAAAGCTACCCAATCAATTCTTACTTAGTCTCAGCGATAGGCGCCAGCATTAAGAACATGCTCCGTCCATCCATCTTAGGCCGTTGTTCAACCGTGGCAACCTCAGAAGTTTCCTGAGCCATCCGGTTGAGCACCTCGCGACCAATGTCTTTATGCGTAATTGCCCGACCCTTAAACCGGATTGAGACCCGAACTTTTTCACCCTTGGCCAAGAACTTCTTAGCGTTCTTCAGCTTGGTGTTAAAGTCGTTGGTATCAATGGTAGGACTGAGCCGTACTTCTTTGACACTGACCACTTTTTGCTTCTTCCGTGCTTCACGTTGCTTCTTTTGCAACTCAAAACGGTATTTCCCGTAGTCCATGATGCGGGCTACTGGTGGTTTAGCTTTCGGTGCAACCAGAACTAAATCGAGGTTTGCGTCTTCAGCGATCTGTAAAGCTTCGCGTTTGGACTTAATACCCAATTGTTCACCGTCGCCGGCAATCAATCGAACTTCGCGTGCGCGAATCCCCTCGTTGACAATCGTGTCGTTTGCTATGGTAATCCACCTCCAAAATAATCTCGAGAACTGCAGAAATCTCACTCACAAAAAAATGCGGGAACCTTTGATCAAAAATCAAACAGCTCCCGCATGAAATCCAATCCAAAGATCGAACTAACGTGCCTATCTAGCCCGGCAGCGTAAGCCACGGGGCGAGAAGCGGAAGCCTCTGCTTAATTTCTCAACTTAACCATCATACCAGCTAGTCCAGAACATGTCAACAGTGTTTCGTGACTAAAGTGTTTTTGGCCGCAAAATGCGTTGGGCAGGCCGCCTACCGTTCGCTAGATATGAGGTTGGAACGCGGTGGGCGCCGGTCCAAGCCAAAGAGCGGTCTTGGACCTCAACTTGAAGCCGCCAACCCACGTCTTTAAGTTGTCCGTTTTCTAAGCGGTAAGAAACGTACCGATAAGTAAACTCCCACGGCTGAACTCATATTTGGCGAACTATCGGCTACGGTCACACGTGTCAGTAACGTTTGATACGCTCATTGACGCAATCACACTGGTGAAGACCCGCTTTGTACCAGTCTCCAACTGCCCAGTACCAACCAGCGCATGCTACTAAATCACGCTAGCCGGCTGGCCTTAGTGCCCACGAGTCACGGAAGCAAGTCTGAAGACCATTTTCAGGCCATCACTCTAATGTAGATACCCCTCGCCGAGACAACAAAAGGGCCGAGGCATGACCCCGACCACCTTTGCATCAACTCTCTTCTATTCTCTGGTTACTCACCAGAATCACATCAAGCTTAGTCTTCGCGACTGTATGAAGCGATATCAGCTAAGATTTCCTTAACGAAGGCGTCACTGCTCATGGATTGGCTATCGTCTTCTCCGTACTTCCGGACAGAGACAGTCCCATTAGCCATTTCGTCTTCACCCACGACCAACGTGTATGGAATCTTGTGGGTTTGGGCATCCCGAATCAGGTAACCCATCTTTTCGCCCCGCTTGTCCACGTTGACCCGAACATCAGCGGCCTTTAATTCAGCGGCTAACTTGTCAGCGTAAGCACCGTGCTTTTCTTCGGAAACAGGAATGATCGTCACTTGCTTAGGTGCCAACCAAGTTGGGAAAGCACCTTTGTAGATTTCAGTCAGGTAAGCGGTGAAGCGTTCCATCGTTGAAACCAAGCCACGGTGAATCATCACTGGACGGTGTTCTTCACCATCGGCACCGATGTAGTGCAGGTCGAAACGTTCTGGCAACATGAAGTCCAATTGGATAGTAGATAACGTTTCTTCGTTCCCTAAGGCCGTCTTGGTTTGGACGTCCAACTTAGGACCGTAGAAAGCAGCTTCCCCTTCAGCTTCAACGTAAGGTAAGCCCAGGTCGTCCATGGCACCCTTCAACATCGTTTGAGCGTTGTTCCACATTTCATCATCGTCAAAGTACTTTTCCGTGTTCTTAGGATCACGGTAGCTCAGACGGAAAGTGTAGTCCTTGATATCAAAGTCACGGTACACCTTGACCATCAAGTCCAAAATGCTCTTGAATTCATCTTGAATTTGTTCTGGGGCGACGAAGGTGTGACCATCGTTCAAGGTCATTTCCCGAACCCGTTGCAAACCACTCAAGGCACCAGACTTTTCGTAACGGTGCATCATCCCCAGTTCAGCGATCCGTAATGGTAATTCACGGTAAGAGCGGATGTGGTGGTTGTAAATTTGGATGTGGCTTGGGCAGTTCATTGGCCGCAATTCAAGTTGTTCGCCATCACCCATGTCCATTGGTGGGAACATGTCTTCACGGTAGTGGGCCCAGTGACCGGATTGCTTGTACAAATCCAGGTTAGCCAGGACTGGCGTGTAAACGTGTTGGTAACCGTTGGCCACTTCCTTGTCGATGATGTAACGTTCGATGGTCCGACGAATCGTGGCCCCGTTTGGCATCCAGTAAGGCAGGCCAGCGCCGACCTTAGGATCAACGAAGAACAGGTCTAATTGGTTCCCGATAACCCGGTGGTCACGTTCACGCGCTTCTTGGCGCTTAGCTAAGTCAGCGTCCAAGTCAGCTTGCTTGTAGAAGGCCGTCCCGTAAATCCGTTGGAGCATTGGGTTAGAGGACTTGCCTTGCCAGTAAGCACCGGCAACGGACAACAGCTTGAACTTCTTCACGTCACCTGTGTTAGCCAATTGGGCACCGTCACTGAGTACTTGGTAATCCCCAATCTTCAGGAAGGAAACAGCATCCCCGTCAACCGCGTTGATCAGGTCGGTACTGTAAGGATCATCCTTGACCAAGGCCAAAGCATCAGCCTTTGGTAAGCTGGTCCGTTCGATTGCTAATTTATCGCTCACTAATTTTTCAACAATCACGCTCAGGGCGTCCAGTTCGTCAACACTGACTTGTTGGTCGTCCTTGTCGGTGTCCACGAAGAACCCGTCTTCATCGGCACTAACTTCACCCAAACGGATAGCTGGGAATTGCTTCTTCAAGGCGATCCGCAGTAAAGCAGCGGTCGTGTTCCGCAGAACGCTTAAGCCTTCAGCGCTATCCTTGGTAACGATTTCGATGGCCCCGTCGCCAGCTAATGGGGTTAAGTAGTCGACCAATTTGCCGTCTAACTTAGCAGCCACAGCCTTCTTGGCCAAACTGATTGAAATCGATTTGGCAACGTCAGCGGGCGTCGTACCTGCTGGGAAGTCCTTAGACTTGCCATCAGGGAATTGAATTGAAATATCTGCCATAATGATGATCTCCCTTATTGAAATTTGGGCCAACTACGCAAAAAGTCCCCAGCACCTAATAAGGCACTGGGGACGTCAATAACGTGGTTCCACCCGATATTTTTCACGAGACTGGTCCCGTGAACTCTAGTCGTTGATAACGGGACGGACCGGCCGAAAATTTCCTCTCGACAGCTGATAGAAAGTGGTAATGTTTGCGGTCGCTAAGTCGGCTTCCAAGCTAGGCCAACTCTTCCTGTGAACGATTCCGTAAACACCATGTCTTTCGTCATAGCTCTTTTGGTTTCACAGACTATTAAACACTCACAGCAACCAGATGTCAAGGCATGAGCAAATTTTTCTGGTCATCTCCAGGTTATTGTGGTCGCCGGTTCACCCCCACCATCGTAATCTCCCGGGCCAAGAAGCGAATACGTTGCATCAGCCGCTGGGCCTTCAACGGTTCGTCATCCCCCCGCGTGGAGATTCGCAGGTGTTCCTTTTCTAACTGTTCCATGGAGAAATTGGAGCTAAAGAACGTCGGTAGCTCTTCTTGCATCCGGTATTCCAGAATTACGCCCAACACGTCGTCACGCACCCACGCGGACATGGCATCGGCTCCGATATCATCGATCATGAGGACCGGTGCTTTCTTCAAGGCGTCGAGTTTTTCCGCCACCCCATTTTGGGCAATCGCGTTTTTCATTTCCACGGCAAAGCTGGGAAAGTGAACTAACGTGGTGGAGAACCCGTCAGCGGCGAGTTGGTTGGCAACGGCGGCCAGCAAGTAGGTCTTGCCGACACCGAAACTACCTGCCAAATACAGCGCTTGGTGACGCCGCTTGGGACTGGCTTCATAGGCGTCGACAAAGTCCAGGGCAGCCATCAGGGCCTCGGCACGGTCTGGGTCCTGGTCAAAATTCTTCAAGTTGGCTTCGCGAATGCTCTTAGGCATGGCGATAGACTTCACCCGTTGCCGTAACTGTTGTTGGGCCTGCTTCTCTTGGGTTTCCTTGGTCGGTACGTAGGCCACGTCGATCAAATGATTGGAGACGATCAATTGCGGTTCATAGCCCGTCGCAAAGGACGTGCCCCCATTGGCCAATTTTTCCCGTTCACTAACGAACTCGTACAGTTTAGCGGCTGAGCGCGTCAACACGTCTTCGGCCAAATCAGCCCGATGCTCCTGATAAAAGGCCGTTACGGTCGGGTCATCATAAACTTTGGCCATCAACTGCCGGTAATTGTCATTCAAATGCCGTTGACTCATCAGTTGCTGCATGGTTTTACTTAAATCTTCCATCGGCTAATCCTCCTTTCCCTCGTTGCTGTGTGCTTGTAATTTGGCAATCCGCGCCTGTAACTGTTGTTGTTGTTTTTCAGACAATTTAGCTTGCGTTGCGGCGGGCTTGGCAGTCGGCTTCTTCGCCCAATCCGGTAAGGTCTCCTTGACGGTCGTTTGCCGGCGACGTGATTGGCGCGGCTGCTGAGCCGTTTGTTGCCGTTCCCGAATCTTTTGAATGGCTTGCTGAGGGGTGGCCACCTTGCTCTTGCTCCAGTCATTGGCAATCGTATCCATCAGATTTTTATTTAACGTCGGCCGTTCCTCATCAACTAGCAGATGGTAGATCATCAGATTCAAGACTGAATCCGGAAACAGCTGCCGGCTGACCAGGTCGCGCACGATGCGTTGCTCGCCGTCCGTGACGAAGCCACCACTTTTTTGCTTGATACCTTGCAAGAAGAGCGCCGGCACCGTCTTGCTGGCAACGGCAATCAAAGCTTGTTCGGCTGAGTTCAAGCCATCAGCCTTCGTGTTCGCCGTCGTAGTTGGCGTCGGCGTTGTGGGCTGACCGCGATGCTGTTGCGAAAATTGCTGAGCAATCACCCGTTTGAACTGTTCGGGGTCGAATTGATTGGTTGCTAAATCCGTGGCATCCCCCACGTACCGGGCCATGGTCACCTCGTCAATGTCATAGGTCGCGTGCTCCGTCAGCAGCAACTGCCGGTAGCCCCGCAGTGCTTTGGTATCGATAAAGGAATGCTCCAAAATTTCGCCGAGCAGTTTGAAATCAAAATCTTCATGACCCGTGGGCGTTAACGCTGGCGCTGTCTCGTCACTGGGGAGGTCCTCCCGAGTTGCCGTGATGGCAGCCGGTAAGTGGCTCAACTCCTGTCCGTCCACGTGAAAAACGTCCAGAAAGTTTTTCGTGATATCTTGTTCTCCCGGCGTTTCATGCGGTGTCACGGTATTGACGGCCACTAAGGTGCGGTAAGCCGCCTCGCCGACCACGCCCAGTAATTGCACGCTGAGCAAATCGTCGCGGAAAAAGGCCGCTGGTGCCAATGGGGCCTGCAGCTCGTAAATAAAGCTGGTCAGCTCCGACTCCGTTTTGACCTTGGTCGTCAATAGACCCGCGGCTTCCAACCGCAAGCGGGCCTCGTAAAAATGGGCCAAGTCCATCCCCAACAGTCCCAGCAAGGTGGCGTGCCGCTGGTATTCGCCGCGATTGGGGAGCCAAAAAAGGGCCGAGTATAGCCCCGCGGCACTCGGTCCCACAATCGGCTGGTAAAGCTGCGTCAACGTCTGCCAACTCTGATCGGTCAAGCGGTCCGCCAACCGCACCAAAAAGCCCGTTCGCGGTTTTAATTGGTGCCAGGAATTCTCCATGCTTTACTTCGCCTCGCTTTGTCCCTGATCTGGTGAATCCTTTTTAGCCTTTTGTTTATCTTTGGCCATCATGTCCTTCAGTTCATTAAAGAAGACGCCGGTATCCTTGAATTGCCGGTAAACACTGGCAAAACGAATGTAGGCGATCTCATCGACGTCAACCAGGCGGTTCATCACGTATTCCCCAATCAATTGACTGGAGATTTCGTTGACGCCCAGCGCGCGAATCTTATTTTCAACCTCATCAACGATATTGGTCATGACATCCATGCCCACTGGGCGCTTTTCAGCAGAACGAATGATGCCGCGCAGAATCTTCTCGCGGTTGAACTCTTCTCTCGTCCCATTTTTCTTAATAACTAGCAGCGGCGTAACTTCAACCCGCTCAAACGTCGTGAACCGAAAACCACAGTTCTCGCACTCACGACGGCGGCGAATCACGCGCCCGTCGGCAGTGGGTCGACTATCAACGACCCGCGACCCATTATGATGACAGTGTGGACACTGCATTATTGTTCACCTCGTTTTAAATGGTTACTGTTGCCAAAGTTATTGGCGTCAAGCCATTTTACCACTTGTTGGCGCGTTTGGGCAATCGTTCCCCCGTTATCAATCACTACCGTCGCTTGAGCGAGCTTCTTCGCTAGCGGCCATTGCCGATCCATTCTGGCCTGGGCATCTGCTGCGGAAAGCCCGTCGCGCGCCATTAAGCGCTGCTTTTGCGTTGCCACATCGGTTGCCACGACCATGACGTGATCGACCAAATGAATCAAGTAGCCCACTTCAAAAAAAGTTGGCGCGTCGATCATGACGACTGGTACCTGTTGGGCTTTAGCCGCCGCTAGTTCTCGGCGAATCTCGGCTTGAATCAGCGGTGTCGTGATAGCTTCTAACTTTTTTAACTCGGCCGGCTGGGTGAAGACCCACTGGCCCAATTTTTTCCGGTCCAATCCTTTGGCCGTCACAAAATCTGGCCCAAATGTTTGGCGAATCTGCTGTAGCCCCGGTGTGCCCACGGCGACTACCTTGCGGGCAATCACGTCGGCGTCGATCACGGGAATATCCGCCGCGCGTAACCAGGCGCTCACGGTTGATTTTCCCGTCGCAATGCCGCCAGTCAATCCCCAAATCTCAGTCATCAGTCAAGGCCTCCAATGCTTCTAACGGTACCGGTTGGCAGTGCGGGCAATAGTGCGTGCCCCGTTGCGCGACCTTGATTTTGACAATCTCCGTGCCGCAACGTTCACAGGGTTCTCCCTCACGCCCGTAAACGTGCAGGTGATTTTGGAACTGTCCCGCTTCACCAAAGGCCGTTGAAAAGGAATGCACGGTGGTCCCGTGACCCTTGATGGCCAGACCGATTTCTGTGATGATACTTTGCCGCAACGTTTTTAATTGGGCGTCAGACAGCTCATCGGCCGGCGTTAACGGATTGATTTTGGACAGCCACAGGACCTCATCGGCATAAATATTGCCCAGCCCGGCAATTTTCGATTGGTCCAACAAGAAGGGCTTGACCACCTTATGGGACTTGTGAAAAATCTGTTGCATGTAGGCTAGCGTCAGGGTATCTGCGGTGGGTTCCGGCCCTAGTTTGCCTAATGATGGCAAAGCCGTCCCTTCCGTCCCAGTCGGCACCAGGCGCATGCGCCCAAACTTTCGGGTGTCCGTGTAGCGCAAGTCGCGCCCGTCCGTCAGGTGAAAGACCACGTGGGTGTGCTTGGTAATGGGACTGCCGGTCGGTTGAACGTCGTATTTGCCTTCCATTCGCAAATGCGAGACCATCGTCAGCTCGCCACTGAACCGAAACAACAGGTACTTGCCACGCCGGTCGATCCGGTCGATCTGCCGCCCAATCAAGTCCGCCGTAAAGACTTCGGCCTCCGGAGTGACCATTTTACGGTAATAGACGTCGACATGGTCAATCGTGGCGCCCTGTACCAAACGGGTCAAGCCCCGGCGAACCGTTTCAACTTCAGGTAATTCTGGCATCGCTTATCGTCTCCCTTACCGCTATTTCGCGTCGTACCAGGTTGGGCCGTAATGGCTTTCCACCTTCAACGGAATCTCCAGCTTGACGGCTGAATCCATCACGCTTGGCACCAATTTGGCCAACGTTTCGATCTCTTCGGCTGGCGCCTCAAAGATCAATTCATCATGGACCTGGAGTAGCATGGTGGCCTGCAAGTCCTTGATAGCATCTTCCATCTGAATCATAGCAATCTTAATTATGTCTGCGGCACTCCCTTGAATCGGCGTGTTCATGGCCGTGCGTTCGGCAAATGACCGCTGATTGAAATTACGCGAGTTGATGTCCGGTAAATACCGCCGCCGGTGCGCAATCGTCTCCACAAAGCCTTGTTCCTTGGCCTGTTGGACCATCCGATCCATGTAGGCCTTAACTCCGGGATATTCTTCAAAGTAAGTGTCGATGAAAGCCTTGGCTTGCTTACGGGTGATCCCGATGTTTTGTGACAAGCCAAAGTCACTGATACCGTAAACGATACCGAAGTTGACCGCCTTGGCCTGGCGCCGAATGTTTGGCGTGACCTCTTCATCTGGCCCCATCTTGAAGATTCGCCGGGCCGTGGCCGCGTGGATATCTTCGCCCTCGCGGAAGGCCGCTTGCATGTTGGCGTCGTGACTCATGTGGGCCAACACCCGCAGTTCAATTTGTGAGTAGTCAGACGAGAAGATCTGCCACCCCGGATGCCGGGGTACAAAGGCCTTACGAATGGCCCGGCCTTCTTCGTTACGCACTGGGATGTTTTGCAAGTTCGGGTCGACCGATGACAGCCGCCCCGTCTGCGTTAACGTCTGTAGGTAGCGGGTGTGTACCTTGTGGTCGTCGGGATGGATGACCTTCAATAACCCTTCGACATAGGTCGACTGAATCTTAGCAATCTTGCGGTATTTCAAAATATTTTCGGCAATCGGGGCTTCTGCCGCTAACTTTTCGAGGACCCCGACAGCCGTGGAGTAACCGGTCTTGGTCTTCTTGATGACTGGCAAGCCCATCTTTTCAAACAAAATGTGCCCCAACTGCTTCGGCGAGCCGATGTTAAATTCCTCGCCCGCTTCGTTGTAGATGGTCTGTTCAATTTCCGCCAGTTGTTCGGTAAATTTACTCCCCATGGCTTCGAGTTCGCTGGCTTCCACGGTGATTCCCGCGATTTCCATCCGTGCCAGCACGAAGGCCATTGGCAGTTCAATCTCGCGGTAGAGTTGTGTCTGTTCGTTGTCGGCCAGTTCTTTGAACAACTGTGACCGTAATTGTTCGATAGCCCGTGCTTTACGCGCCAAATGTGAGAAGAAGTCTACGTCGTCAGCCGGAATGGCTTCCTTGGCGCCCTTGCCATAAACATCTTCGTCGGTAGCCACTTGATGATAGCCGTGTTCCATGGCGACCCGTCCCAAGTCATTGCTATTGTCATAGGTGTTCAACAGATATGAGACGATCAACAGGTCACAGTCTACCCCCGCTAGCGTGATGCCTAAGCGATTCAAAGCCACATAGGTCCGTTTAGCGTCAAAGACCTGTTTGGCCACGTCAGCGGACTCTAGCAGCCCTTTTAAAGGTGCCTGTTGTAAGAGGCTAGCATCGCGGCTGACCCACCAGTGATCCTCGTGACCAATCACAAAGCCGTCAAAGTCGGCCAGATGATAGTTGTCTCCCAACATTTCCAGGTAAAATTCACAGCCATCGGTGAAGGTTGGCAATGTTTTGAGGTTGTCGGCCTTCAGAACTGTAAAGTCGATATCCTTTAAGCCAGGCGTAGCCGTTGGTGCTTCACCGTCAATACTCATTTTGCTCAGAAATTGGTTAAAGTTCATCCGTTGGTAGAATTCCACCAATTTTTCTGGGTCATCGCCTTGATACGTCAGGTCATTGACCTGCTTAGTCACCGGCGCGTCCCGCAAAATCGTGGCCAATTTCTTCGACAATAAGGCCTCGTCATGGTCGGCCACCAAGTGTTCCTTGAGCTTCTTAGCGGTAATCTCATCAATATGATCATAGAGATTTTCAATACTGCCGTACTTGCCGATCAGGTCGACGGCCCGCTTAGGCCCCACCCCGGTGACACCCGGATAGTTATCCGAGTTATCGCCTTGGAGGCCCTTGATATCAATGATCTGGTTCGGAGTAACACCCATCTTCTCTTTCACGTAGGCCGGCGTATAGTGCTCAATGTCCGTGACCCCGCGCTTGGAAATGGAAACTGTAGTGTGGTCGTCGGCCAGCTGCGTCAGATCCCGGTCCCCCGTAACGATAGTCGTCGTAAAGCCGTTTTCCTCGGCCTGCTTCGCCAAGGTCCCGATAATGTCATCGGCCTCATAGTTGGGAAGTTCATAGGTCTGAATGCCGCGAGCCGCTAAGAGTTCCTTCACATAGGGAAATTGTTCCGACAATTCTGGCGCCGTCTTGGCCCGGCCGCCCTTGTAATCGTCATACATTTTCGTCCGAAACGTGGTTTTACCCGCATCAAAGGCCACCAAGGCATGCGTTGGCTTTACCTTGTCCAACATGATTTCTAGCATCGTGTTGAAGCCGTAAATGGCGTTCGTATGCAGCCCTTCGCTGTTGGTAAACTTACCCAACGCCGTGTACAGTGCGAAGAAGGCCTTAAACGTGACACTGTTTCCGTCAATCAATAATAATCGTTTTTCCGCCATGTTACGCTCCTTTCGAGCCACGGTCTGCCGCGCTCGAGTATTCTAAGTCTATTTTACCAAAAAACCAGGTAAACCCGAAAAGAAATCTCTGAAAACCACTAGACAGTCTATGCCAACGCCGCATTTGGCAAAAAATAGTCAACAACTGAAGGTTGAAAGATGAAAATCAGCTAGAACCATTGTCACCACGCGACTCATGGCGTAAGAATTAGTCGTTTACAGCTTCGTAGTTTGAGCTGGCCGCCTACCGTCCGCCAACTATGGGTTGGAACGCGGTGGGCGGACCGGTCGAGCCAAAGAGCGGTCGCGGTTAATTTAGCAACTAGTCTTTGACTAACACAGTGTCGTTGGTAAGCACCAACCCGCCGGAGGCAGCCAGAGATGTAGCCAGCTGTGTCGACGGTGTTGGCTGAGGTTTTTTCTCAGCCTACACCGTGGGGCGACTTTGGAGACTCGCGGACTTTGCGAGGCTTCAAAGCGAACTGGAAACCTGCTCTTTGGCTGGAAGTGTCCCCCATAGCAGGCGGGATCTCTGGCTGACGCAGGCTCCGGGTTTCACTAAGTTTAGTGGACAGAACACTGTCGTTCTGACTAACTGTTTTACTCCTGCTTTCGTTGACACAAAAAGCCCGGGCACGTTCGTCCCAGGCTTTCCTTGGAGAATCATTAGTCGTTGTTGCTACCAAAGATTCCGAAAATTTGTAAGAGTTGTAAGAATAAGTTGACGAAGTCCAGGTACAGTTGCAATGCCCCGTTAACGGCTAACCCAGTCGTGGAGACCTGATCCCCGTATTGCAGGTACATCTTCTGCATCCGTTGCGTATCCCAAGCTGTCAAGGCCGAGAAGATAATCACGGCGGCAAAGGATAAGACCAACGAAGCCAGTGGCATCCGTAAGAACATGTTAACGACCATGGCGACTAATAACCCAATCAAGGCCCCAGTCGCTTGAGTCCCCAGCTTGGTCAAGTCCTTCTTGGTGAAGGCCCCGATACCAGCCATCGTTACGAAGACCGCCGCACTAGAAACAAAGGCTGCCGCCATCGTATTGAGCGAGAAGACCATCGCATAAGTCGACACGACTCCCCCGGTGATCACCGCGTAAACAAACAACCCGACTAACGCGACGGCTGGTCGTTTCATCGATTGTCCACTAATGACGAACGGTAAAATAAACCAGACGATAAGTGGCACCCAAAGACCGGCACCGTGCAGGCCCTGTGCTTGACTCGCCATTGGAATCATCAAGTACGCCGTCACTGCAGAGACCAACACGGCCGCAGCCATCCAGCCAAACATTTTAGTCATGAAGCTGTTGAGGCCGACCTCAGTGTTTACTGTCGTCCGGGGTTGCTGATCATAGTTGTTCATTGAAACGCTCCTTCTTTTTCAAATCATTTCCTGCCTTAGCCACCACACTTGATAAGCCAGCCACAGGGTTATTAGAGTATATTTTACCAAATCTAATAGTAAACACAAGTATTGTGTTCAGAAATGAAAAGAAAACGCCCCTTACTTAGTCGCTGACTGACCGGCACCACCCTCGTTATCGGCCTCGCCACTGGCCCAAACTTTATTGGCATAAACCGCATTAAACAACAGGGCAATCTGCAAGGCCACTTGCGATAGGTTGGCTCCTAGCGTCCCGACATTCGTGGCGCCAGTGAGAATCTGGAAGGTCAAAATACTCCAGTACAACACATTGACCACGTTGACCACGATCCACAGCGACCAATTTTCCTTGAACTTCAAGATGTAGAGCAGTTGTGCAATCAAACTCACCACGAAATTGACGGAATCAAAATAAGGCAGTTGTCCGTGCAACAGTGACAGGACTAACCAGCCAGCCGCCCAAGCGATAAAGGCCGCCGCGAAAATCCAATTACGTGTGGTCTTCTTAAAGGACCGAGTCGCCTCGTCATGGCCCCACATGTACCAGCCGATGGGTTGTGAAATAACATAAATAATATCCATTGCAAAAGACCCATAAGCGTGGCTGATCCAAGCGACGTAGGTCATGGCGACACATTGAATGAACCCAAAAATAAAGGAAATCTTCCGCCCCTTCATCCCATAGACCAGACATAAGACACCGCCAACCCCTGAAACCATCCCGATGACACTGTCAGGCACAATCACGTAGACCACGACCTGCAGCAAAATTAAAATCGAAACGTAAATCACTTCAAACTTCTTCCAATTGGTAAACAACTGGTTGTACCACCAATTGTGTTGTGTTCCAACTTCCACTAGCACTCGCTCCCCTGAAAAAATTAAAGGACCAGTCGCGTCCTTAATTTACTAGAATACAGGTTCTCAATAAAAGTGCAACTCATTTCTAACGAATGCATTAAGCAGGTTAAAAGCCTATTGTAACAGTGATTCTAGCAGGTATCATTTTTAACAAATAGCCGTTTACCCTATCAGAGGTACGGACCAATTTTGACGACAAAAAAGACGCTGATCAGCGCAATTTCACCAACCAGCGTCCATAAATTTAGTTATTTTTCAGTGATAAATGACTTAATAATTCTTCGTAAGACCGTTCGTACTTTTGCACGTCACCGGCACCCATGAAGACGACAACCGCGTCATGAAAATCTAATAATGGGGACATGTTGTCAACAGTCAAAATGTCGCCACCCTTAGCAATTTTAGCTGCTAAGTCCTTACTGGAGACCGCACCGGCAGTTTCCCGCGCAGAGCTGAAGATGTTGGTCAAGAAGACTTGATCAGCCAGGTTCAAGCTCTTGGCGAAGTCGTCCATCAGCGCAATCGTCCGGCTAAAGGTATGGGGCTGGAAGACCGCAATGATCTCTTTGTCCGGGTACTTTTGCCGAGCAGCATCCAACGTTGCTTTGATTTCAGATGGATGGTGTGCGTAGTCGTCAATGATAGTCATGTCAGCGACTTTACGTTCCGTGAACCGCCGCTTGACCCCTTTGAAGTCCGCCAATTCACGCTTGATTTCATCCATGTTGACCTTTTCAAAGTAAGAAACAGCAATGACTGCCAGGCTGTTCAAGACGTTGTGTTCACCGTACAGGTGGATTTCAAAATTGCCTAAGAATTCGTCGCCATGGTAGACGTCAAAGTTAGAGCCCGTCGTTGAGCGCTTGATGTTCTTCGCCTGGAAGTCGTCGCGGTCCTTGGTACCGTAGTAGTAGACTGGCACGTCCGTCTTGAGCTTCCGCAGCTCAGGGTCATCCCCCCAAGCAAAGATACCCTTCTTGACCTGGTTAGCCCACGTTTCAAAGGCGCTGTAAACGTCATCGATGCCCGTGTAATAGTCCGGGTGGTCAAAGTCGATGTTGGTCATGATGGCATAGTCCGGTTTAGTGGCCAGGAAGTGACGGCGGTATTCGTCGGCTTCGTAGACGAAGAAGCGCGCGTTAGGCGTACCTTTCCCAGTCCCATCACCAATCAAGTAAGACGTTGGCGCTACCCCACTTAACACGTGAGACAACAATCCGGTCGTACTGGTCTTACCGTGAGCACCAGCCACCCCAATACTCGTGTACCCTTCGATCAGGTGACCTAAGAATTCATGGTAACGGTAAACGGGCAGACCCATTTCCCGGGCCTTCTTGATTTCTGGATGATCATCCGTAAAGGAGTTCCCCGCGATGACCGTCAAGCCTTCGTGAATGTTTGCTTCATCAAAGGCCATGACGTCGATTCCGGCTTTTTCCAGTCCCCGTTGTGTGAACGTGTACTGGGTGATATCTGAACCTTGAACCTTAAAACCCTTATCGTGCAAAATCAGGGCCAGGGCACTCATCCCTGATCCTTTAATTCCAACAAAGTGGTAAACCGTTGCGTTATCCATTAAATGATCCTCTTTTCTACTCTTTCGGTCAGGCCACTACTCCCCCAAACCGTCTGAGTGACTCTTTCCTTATTCTAGCATATCCCCCACCCGCTTAAAAGAAATCACGGGGAGAAAGGCAGTGAGGCCTCCTCAACCTAAGATGAAAATGGTGCACCCTGATCGTGAGGCTCTGGTAAGTCTTTGCCTAGGTCATCGGGCGTTAAGTAAACCTCCCGTGGCTTAGAACCGTGTTGTGGTGAGACATAGTGGTGCTGTTCCAGGTCGTCGATCAGATTAGCGGCTCGGTTGTAGCCAATGGAGAAGACCCGTTGTAGCTTAGACGTTGACACCGTTTTTTCTTGCGCAATATATTCAAGCACTTTCGGTAACAGCTCATCTTGGTTCTCCTCGGCTGTCTCTCGCTGCAAAAGGCCCTTAGGTGAGAAGGCGTATTGCGGCTTGCCCTGGGTCCGCACAAAGTCCGTGACACCGTCGACTTCGGACTCAACAAAGGCCCCCTGCAGCCGCATTGGCTGACTGGCACCGTTGCCCAGGTACAGCATGTCCCCGCGGCCTAACAGGTTTTCGGCCCCGGCCGTGTCCAAAATGGTCCGTGAATCGATCTGACTGGAGACCATGAAGGCAATTCGCGTCGGGATGTTGTTCTTGATGGTCCCGGTCACGATGTCCACACTTGGCCGTTGGGTAGCGACTAGCAAATGAATCCCGGCGGCCCGGGCCTTTTGCGTGATGCGGACGATGTAGTCTTGCACTTCACTAGCGGCCATCATCATCAAGTCAGCTAACTCATCAATGATGATCACGATGTATGGCATCTTGAGCCCTGGCTCGTCATTGGCGTCGGCCCGGTCGTTAAATTGTTCAATGTTGCGGACCCCCGCAGCGGCGAGCTTTTCGTAACGTTCGTCCATTTCCGTGACCACCCACTTGAGGGCAGCAGCGGCAGCTTTAGGATCAGAGATCACGGGTGACAGCAGGTGTGGCAATCCGTCGTATGGCGCCATTTCCACGGCCTTCGGGTCAATCAGCAAGAGCTTGACCTGTTGCGGCGTGGCCTTGTACAAAATCGACAGTAACAGTGAATTAATGAACACACTCTTCCCGGAGCCCGTTGCCCCGGCAATCAAGCCGTGAGGCATCTTCCGCAGGTCCGTGACTTGCGGTTGCCCAAAGAGATCGACCCCTAAAGCCACCGTCAACGGTGATTCACTCTTTTTGAAGGCCGCTGAATTCAAAATTTCTGACAACATGACTGGCCGCGACTTCAGGTTAGGAATTTCAATGCCGACCGTCGTCTTGCCAGGAATTGGTGCTTCGATTCGAATATCCTTAGCGGCCAAAGCCAATTTCAAATCGTCATTCAGGTTCGTGATCTTATTCACCTTGACCCCCAAGGCTAAACTGATCTGGAACTGAGTGACGGTAGGCCCGACCGTCCAGTCCGTCACGTGGGCATCCACGTGGAAGGCACTCAGCGTGGCATCGAGGACTTCTGCCTGGTGTTCGATCCATTCGTCTAGGGCCTCTTCATCCGGCACGACCGGCTTAGGTAACAACGAAAGATCTGGGAAATGGTACCCGCGCGCCGGCGTCGTTTCGGCCGGTTCTGCAGGCGCAGTTGGTCGGTCAAATAACGCTAGGTTGCGTTGGTCATTTCCCTCTTCTTGCATGATGTCACCGAGTGAATGGCCCAGGCCCCGACTCGGCTTAGCTTTGGGCTTCGGGGTTGGCTTAGCAGCCGCCGATTGTGGTGTTGCCGCGGCCGAAGACGCGACTGGTGCCGCGCTATCCGGTGCATCTGTCGTTGCCCGGTCGAGCAATTGATTGACCTCTGCTGGGCGTTGACTGGCCTCGGCTGCAGACGATGTCACTACTGAATTGGCAACGCTGTTCGTTGGTTCAGTTGGTTCAGCCGTTTCAGCAGATTTGGATGCGTCAGATTGCGCAATTGATGCCGTCGATTCGCTGGATTCTGTTGACTGAACTGCCCCATCTTTTTCGGCAGGTTCAGTCGATTCGGCTGACCCCTCAACTGTCGGTTCACTCGCTACAGGTTGCGTCGGTTGAATGACGACCGTTTCAGCTGGTTGCGCTGACTTGATTGCTGGTTTATCAGCGGCCTCACTCGCCTGTGAACGAACCGGCACTTGATTATCGACCGGCAAATAGGCGCCACTAGCCGTCGCCGATACGGGGGCTGGCGTTGTTGCTTGGGACTGGGATTCCGCTGGATAAAAGACTTCCGTTGGGGCCACAACCGCTTGGCTAACTGGCGTCGCGGTCGCGGTTTCATCCCCAGTGACCGCTGACGTTGCTACAGCTGCTGAGTCGGCAGGGGTTGGTTCGTTAGCCGTCGCTGCTGATGACGCGGTTGATTCTGCAGCGTCAGCGGTGGTGTCCGCAACAGCTGCAGAAGCCGGTTGTTCAAGGGTTGGTTCTGCTTCTTGCGGTTCTGCTTCTTGCGGTTCTGCTTCTTGCGGTTCTGCTTCTTGCGGTTCTGCTTCTTGCGGTTCTGCTTCTTGGGCTACCGAATCTGCCGCCGAAGCGTCTGTTTGCACTGCCGTGTCAGCCGCAGCAACTGGTGCAGCTGCAGACTGGTCCGGTAAGAAGACCTCCGTGGGGGCCGTCTGTGGCTGGGCCGCCAATGATTCTTCAGCAGCTAAAGCGGCTTCATCCGCCGCCGTTCCGAGCAGCAAGAAGCTGTCATCTGATTTATGTAAACTGGCAACCAGACGTTGATACCGATGCCGAATCACTGAGGGTTGCCAGACCCGTTGGCGTTGCTTGGGCACAGGGGTCACCGCAAATGGCCGATAATTGGCACTGGCCTCGGCCGCCGCCTGTTCGGGCGTCTTCGCTGCTGCAGCGGGCGCTGACGCCTGAGACTGCCGCCGTTGCGTGTGGTGCAAGACCTCTTGAGCCGCACTCTGAGCCGCTGATTCGCGTTTTTCTTCACGCTGTTGTCGTAAGCGTAACCGATCGTTGCGTTCTTTACGGAGCTTAACCTGTCGTTGTGACCGGTCATCCGTGGTATCTTCCATTTGATCAGGGGTCGGTTTTACCGGAAATTTGCGATAAAATGCCGGTCCATCATAGTGCTCCATGTGTTTCTTCCTCCTTGACGAGCGGACTCGTCGAATTTCACGACTCTTGGGAGGAGATGCCGCCTGCTTGACGGCCACTTCACTCATTCCCTGAATCTCTCTTTAATTAATTTGTTGATTAATTTAAAATTTGCCGGACCTACATGAACAGTCCGGTCCAATGACAATCAACTGTGAAATTGTCAGTCTCCCCTATTGTACACAAAAAAGCAGGCAACCGACAAGGGTTCACCTGCTTTGTAATAATCTTCTTAAGATTTAAAAATACTTTGACCGCGTTCGAAGTCAAACGGTTCACCGACCGTATAATCGTCCGGCAAAATCAATGCCCCTGGTTTCTGGGGAGCATTGGCGAGTTTGAGTTCACGACCAGAACAAATCATCCCGTTGCTGGCAACACCACGGAGCTCACCAGGCCAGATGATCAAACCATTGGGCATCATCGCGCCCACCTTGGCAACAACGACCTTAATGTCCGCTTGCATGTTAGGCGAGCCACTGACGATTTGCAGTGATTCGTCATTGTCCACGACCGTCTCGGTCACTAACAAGTGGTCAGAGTCGGGATGTGGCGTCGCGGATTTCACGTAGCCCACCACGAAACGAGAACTGGTTTCGGCCACTAATTCACCGGCGAACCCGGCATCCTCTAAGGCACTATTCAGTGCGGCCACGTCTTCAGTCGACAAATCGACTTGGCCGTTGCCACTGATTTCGGGTAAAATGCTGGAGATCTTGAGGAAGTTGTAGCCTAAGGTCTTTTCGGTTGCTGCATCATAGATCCGTGCGATATTGTCGCGCACCGTGTGGGCTTGCGTCGCTGAATCCTGAGCAACAACAACAATCAAAGTATCCCCTAATTCTTTAGGGTTGTAACTAGCAATTAACATGTCTGAATCCTTTCCAACGGGTTTAGTTGGCGTTGGTCGTCAAAGAATTGATGAATTCTTCTACCTCTGCTTTAGTCTTACGATCTTTGTTTACTAACCGACCAATTTCTTGACCATCGGCATATGCAATGAAACTAGGAATGCCGAAAACGTTCAGTTCAGCCGCTAAATCGATATTTTCATCCCGGTCAACAGCGATGAACTTGTAGTCAGAATATTCTGCTTCGATTTCTGGCATTGCTGGCTTGATGAAGGCGCAGTCTGGGCACCAAGTCGCTGAGAAGAACAGCATGGTCTTGCCTTCTTTGACAACGTCCTTTAAGTCAGCAGCAGACATCTTGGGTAATTGTTCCATGAATGAGCACTCCTTTTTCAGTTAGTTTTAAAAGTTAACATCAACCATTATAGCATGACTGGCTAAATATACACGGTTTTTGTTTGAGAAGCGTCCGAGTAGCGTTCGGCAAGCCTTTAACGGGCGGCCAATCGGCCAATCTACACGGCTCACCAGAAATTTTTGGCAAAATCTGCCTTTTTACGGGAACTTCCGCGCAATCATTGCTATACTAGGGGCAAGAAGTGATGGGAAGTATGCCCACAGAAATTAGGAGGCGGTAGCATGGCTGCTAAAAACGGACAATTGTATCAACTCAGTCTCACCGGGGTACTCGGTGGGTTAATGGGCGTTTTCATCACGCGCTTTTTCGGCGCTAACCGGCTCAACCCAGACGATATTTTGGAACAGGTCAAGCGCCAATTCCGGCAAGAATCCCCGATTGAAGGGGCCTGGATTGAAAAGCACGCGGTCCCGTTTCAGAAGTTCGCGGTCAAATCCCGGGTCTACTACGGTGGCATCACCCGTTATGAAGACGACCAGCTGGTACAATATCAGTTCGTGGCCGATGCTGAGACCGGTAGTGTTCTTGATATTCAACGGCTTTAACTCTAATACCATGAAACAGTCGCGTTGGCCAAATTAGGTCAGCGCTTTTTTGATGCTCTCAATAAAAAGTAAACCGGTTTATCGTTCGTGTTTATCGGTTTACTAAGAGATAAAATTATAAATATCACGACGTTCGCTACCAAATCATTAACATTCATGCTATACTCTTAGAAATTTGACAATTATTAAGGGGTGCTCGTCTTGCAAAATGTTTACTTCAACCACGATGGCAACGTCGACGACTTAGTTTCACTGTTGTTACTGCTCCAAATGCCCGATATCCACCTTACAGGTGTCGGCGTCGTTGGTGCCGATTCTTACGTGGAACCGGCAACGTCAGCTTCACGAAAAATCATCGATCTGTTCGGTGATCCGCAGCAATCACTCAGCGTCGCTATGTCCAATTCCCGGCCCGTCCACCAATTTCCCCAAAACTGGCGACTGTCAGCGTACTCATTTGACAACTTTCCGGTCCTCAACGAACGCGGCCACGTGACCACACCCCAAGCAGATGCGCCGGCTCATCTCGATATGATTGAGAAGCTGCAAAACACGCCGGGTAAAACAACTCTGGTCATGACCGGCCCGTTAACGGACCTCGCCCGAGCACTGGCTATTGATCCCACCATGACCGAAAAAATCGACAAGCTCTACTGGATGGGCGGGACCATGAACAATCAAGGAAATGTGAGTGAACCCGACCAAGACGGGACCATGGAATGGAATGCCTTTTGGGACCCCGAAGCCGTCAAGACCGTCTGGGACAGCGATTTAGACATCGTTATGGTGGGGCTGGAAAGTACCGATCAGATTCCCCTGACAGCCGAACAACGACAACATTGGGCCAGTCTGCGGCAGTTTCCAGCCATGGAACTGATTGGCTACGGCTATTCCCTGGTCATGGCGTTTGAAGCCGACTCCACCTACTATCTCTGGGACGTCTTGACCACCCTGACCAGTCGCTATCCCGAAATCGTGACCAGCAAGGTCGTTCACAGTGACGTCCTGACGACCGGGCACGGTGCCGGCCGCACATTTATCACGCCCACGGGTCGCCCCGTGACCCTGGTGACTCAGGTCGACAAGGACCAATTTTACGCGCACTTTGACGCGTTAGCTAAGTCAGCGACCCGCAATTTTTAAAAGAGAGAGTGGAAAGGCGGTTAGCTGGTGAGCATTAACGGCGCTAGGCGGATAATCCTGATTCTGGATTATTTGCCTAGTGATGTTAAGCGGAACCAGTTGCCTGTTGGCACACGTTTCGGCTATGAGGCCAGAGACGTGGTCCATCGGCTCAAAGCGAGGCCGAGACCGCTTTTCAGGCTCGGTTCGGTTCGCCCACCGCGTTCCACCCCATAGTTGGTGGACGGTAGGCGACCAGCTCAAACTCCGAAGCTGCAAACGACTATTTTTTACGCCATGAGTCGCACGACAACGATGTTTCTGACTGATTTTTATCTTTCAACGCTCAGTACAGTAAAAGGGACTATGACTTTTCGCCACAGTCCCTTTCGTTTCCACTAATTTAATCGATTAATTTTTTCAAACTCTGCGCCTGGTTGTGAATATCCGTCCGCACGATCAAGACGTCACAAATGGCGTTGGCAACGACGTAACTGGCCGTGGATCCCATCAGCATGCGTTCCACCACGTTGACCCCGGTGGCGCCTAACATGATGAGGTCGGCCTGATACTCTTTAGGTAACGTCCGGGCCAGGTCGACCTTGGCGTGGCCGTAGAAGACAGCGGTAACCACTTGTTCAACGCCCGCTTCTTGGGCCCGACGCCGGTATTTGTCGACCGTCGCTTCTAATTCTTGCCGCGACTCGTCCATGACCCGCTGGTCCACGTAGCCGAACCCGACCTGGGTATCACTCCCCAGACCAACGTAATCCCCGCCACTCATGACGGTGACGATGATCAGCTCGGCTTGGTTCCGGACGGCTACCGCAATGGCTTTATCCAAAGCGCGGCGGGCTTGCCGCGACCCATCGACGCCGACTAAAATGTGCTTATATTCTGCGGCCATCATTCTCACTCCTTCGCCGATCAGCCTACTTGGTTAATTCATAGATGGCTTGACCGTAAATGGCCATGGCCTTTAACAAGTCAGCTGCCGGTTGAAATTCATCGGCCTGGTGCATGGTGTCGGCCGTACCGGGGAACAATGCCCCAAAGGCGACCCCGCGCTTCATCAACCGACCGTAAGTCCCGCCACCCACAACTTCTGGTTGAGCAGTCGTGTCGCCGGTCTGTTGCCGGTAAACGTCCATCAACGTCGCCACGATTGGATCACTTGGGTCAACGTAATGGGGAACCATTTCCCGACCTTGCTTGATAGTTGCGGCCATGTTAGCCGTGGCCTTGGTCAAGCCGGCTTGGATGTCAGCAGCGCCCGTCCCGGTTGGGTAACGGAAGTTCGTGTTGATCAAGGCGCCATTATCGGCCTTGAACGTTTGGATTCCCACGTTCATGGTCAAGTCACCCATCACTTTATCCGTGAAGGCAATGCCTAACTTATGAGCCCGAGAATCGTCATGCAGTTCATTGGCCAACAGGCTCAAGAAGTCGGCGGCATCCCCACCAAAGTGGTAACCGTTCAAGAAACTAGCCAGGTAAGTCCCAGCGTTGATGCCGTTCTTAGGTTCCATCCCGTGAGCCGCTTTACCAATGACTTCAAAATGAATGCCGTTGGCGTCAACCGTGGTTTCGCCCGTGACCGGTACTTGGTCCAAGAATTGCTTGAAGTCAGCTACCAATTGGTCATTATCGCCGCCGGTAACCGTGGCTTCAGCGTCACGTGGCACCATGTTTTCCCGGAGCCCGGATTCGAAGTCAACCAAGGTCAGCGCGCCACTATTGGTTCCAGCAAAGGTCGTCGTGAAGGTCACGTTCCCCTTTTCACCGTTGATCAGTGGGAATTCAGCATCTGGTGAGAAGCCTAACGTTGGTGCTGGCTCCAAGTCAAGGTAATGGTTCATCCCCGTCCAGTCACTTTCTTCGTCGGTCCCAATGATGAACCGAATCTTGATCTTCGGTTCGATGCCTTGGTCCTTTAACATCTTTAACCCATAGTAAGCGGCTAAGGCTGGTCCTTTGTCATCGGAAGTGCCCCGACCATACAGGTTGCCATCTTTTTCCGTCAACGTAAAGGGATCCGTGTGCCACCCCTTACCTGCTGGCATCACGTCGGCGTGCCCCAGGATAGCCAAGGTGTCTTCACCCTCGCCGTATTCCACGTAACCGGCTAAATTGTCTAAATTTTTTGTTTTAAAACCGTCGCGTTCCGCTAAGCCTAAAAATGCGATCAAAGCCTTAGCTGGACCTGGTCCCAACGGATACTCATCAGTGGCCTGTGAATCATCACGAGAACTGTCGATACCGACTAAAGTCGTTAAGTCAGCGATGTAGTCCTCCCGGTAGTGTTCAGATAGCTTTTGCCAATCAATTGCCATGATTGGACCTCCTTCATTTTATTCGGACCTCACGTCCGGTTTATGGTGATACGTTTGAAAGCGCCCAGGTATTTTTTCAAATCAAAAGCGTTTTCAAACTAACCCTAGCATAATTCTAGCATACCGCCCGCCAAATGTAAGCCGATTTCATCGCCAAAAATCACAATTCACCCTAAGTCTCGCCTGGACGGGTAGCGTGCTATACTAAAAGAGAAAATGAGGAGGCTTTTTTCATGGAAACCTTAACGGATAAAATTCTCACGAGCACGATTCGGCAGCGACCGGCTGATAGTTATAAGGGCACCTATGGGCGGGTCACACTGATTGGTGGCAACCGCAACTTTGGCGGTGCCATTTTGATGGCCAGTGCCGCCGCCGTGTATGCGGGCGCGGGGTTGGTCACCACCATCACCGACGCCAGCAACCAAGGCAGCCTGCACGCGCGGCTACCCGAAGCCATGTTTGCCGATATCGCCGACGTGCCCCAAACTCACGCGTTGGTACAAGGCACCGATGTCGTGGTCATTGGCCCCGGATTGGGGACGGATGAGGCCGCCTTACAGGTCCTGACCGACGTCTTACGGACGGTAACGCCCCAGCAAACGTTGGTGATTGACGGCTCCGCTATCACGCTGGTCGCCCAACATCAACTGGCTTTGCCCCAAGCCCACCTGATTTTTACACCACATCAGATGGAATGGCAGCGACTCAGCGGCATTGCCATCGCACAACAAACGCCAGCGGCCAATCGTCAAGCCGTTGACCGGCTACACGCCACAGTCGTGGTCAAGTCCCACCGCACCGAGATCTACACGGCTACGCAGACCTACGTCAATCCGTTAGGCACGCCCGCGCAAGCTACCGGCGGCATGGGGGACACGTTAGCCGGGATGATTGGCGGGTTCACCGCGCAATTCACCCCCTTGGATCAAGCCGTATGTGCCGCCGTTTACACCCACAGCGCCATTGCTGAGGAACTCGCCAAGACCCAATACGTGGTCTTACCCAGTCAAATCGCCGCTGACCTGCCACGGTTCATGAAGGCCCACGAAGGCGCGCAATCTTAAATACTGACCAATTAAAAATCCCCTGATGGTGACCACAACTTTCTGGTCATCAGCAAGGGATTTGTCTTATTCAGTTTTCGGGTCCAACGGCCCATTTAAAGCGTCAATTTCACTAGCGAACAATCCGCGGTAAGTCCCCACAGCCAAATCGACTGGTAAGACGAACGGTCCCAACTGCGTGCGCACCACCGGCTCATTGGCGTTGGCTAAGTCGTTTAGCGTCCTGACGCCGGCCAACACATCAGTGGTCGTTATGGACACCGTTGTGGTTTGGCGGACTTTATCCGTTTGGCTAGTCACGGCTTGAAACGCGCTATTCGTGGGTAACTTGGGCGCCGTCAGTCCGGCCAACACGATTTGAAGCGTGCTGCGCCAATTCTGTTGGGCAACGTCCGTCAAGAAATGTTCATCATCACTGGCCAAGACTAGTCCGACTGCCGCTTGGGGCAAATCAGCCAAGGCCTTTAGCGACCGTGGCTGGTCCAGCGGATTCAACAGGCTTCCCAGGCTGCGCTGACCCGTTGGCTCCAAATTCAAGGCAAAGCCAACTGGTTTATTGAAGACTAAGTACTGGGGTTGGCGCCCCGTTACGGCGACCCCGTCCACTCGGACTTGTTGGTCACCGGTGACGTCGGTCCGCGGCGAATCAACGACCAGGTCGTCAACCGTGACTCGGCCTTGGCGCAGTAACCGAAAGATTTGGCCGGGCGTCCCCTGGCGATGGGCGATTAAATAGCGTTCAATGTTCATTTCCAATGCCCCCTAACGAATGTGCAACCGGCGTCGAATGCCAGCGACCCGTGGTCCTAAGATAGCATCGGCCAACCGCGTCCGTAACACGACATAGACGTAGAAGTACCCGGCCACGATGACCGACACCATCACGATTAAGAAATTGATCGTCCGTCCCTGGCTGCCACTGAAGGCCCCCAACCACGCCACCAACCGCGCTAACGCGTAGGTCCCCAACGATACCAGCAAGATACCATTGGTCTTTTTCGCAATGTGCGCAAAGTTAATGCCAAATTGTTGGTCCAGTGAATGAATAATGAGATAACAGGTCACGGTAAAGCCGATACCCGTCGCAATCAGTGGGCCAAAGGCGCCCATAAAGTAGACCAGTGGCCATTGCACGACAAATTTCACGGCAGTCCCCACTAAGAAGTAGCGCACCGCCCGCTTATTTTGCGAGATACCTTGCATTAGGGCCGACACGACCGTGTACAGGCCCAGCAGGATCGACAGATAAGACGAAAATGCCAGAATTGAGGCCGCCAAAGCCGCGTGTGATCGGCCGTAAAAGACCAGGTTCAGTGGACTGGCGATGGCTGCCATCCCCAACGCACTGGGAATCATGACGAACTCAAACATCAAAAAGGCGTTGGATAGCTGTGCAGAAATTTCTTTTTTATTGCCCCGCGTGTAAGATTCTGATAGCAACGGGACCACCGTGACTGCCAGTGCCGACGACAGGGAAATCGTAATCATAATTAATTTGTTGGCATTGACCCCAAATAACGCGAACAAGTCGTTCAAGTGCGCGTCGGTGTAGGTCCCAGCCAGGTGCATGATGGGTGCAAAGGTGTACTGGTCGATCAGCTGGAAAATCGTGATGCCGGCCCCCAAGACGATGAATGGGACAGCCTGCGCAATGATTTCCTTATACAACTGATTGGCTGGCACGACCAGTTCGTTGTTACTATTGGCAACTAAGCCGCGGAAATACTGCCGCCGGCGCCAGTAGTAAACGCCTAAGATCAGCAATCCGGCCAAGGCCCCAATGGCTGCGGCAAACGTCGATTGTGACACTGCGGTGACCCAGTTGCCCTTTAAGACCCGCATGATCACGAAGGCTGTCAGCAGCATGTAGATGACCCGGACCAATTGTTCCACAAACTGTGAAATCGCGGACGGTGCCATTTGCTGGAAGCCTTGGAAATACCCCCGCGTCAGACTCATCGTGGGAATGATCAGGATAGCCCACGCCAACGAGTGCAGCACCGGAATCAGGTGTTGGTCCCCGCCGGTAAAGAGCGGTGCACCAAAGAACATCAGTAGCGCAATCGAGACTCCCGTAACCAGGGCAATTTCCAAACCCCGTTTGTACAGCCGCACACTAATGCCGTATTCATTTAAGGCATTGTAATGGGCCACTTGCTTGGCAATCGCGGAAGGCACTCCCGCAATCGCCGCAATCAGGAAGAAACTGTAGATGTTATAGCCCTTACCATACAGCGCGTTACCTTGCAGATAGAAGGCCCCGAACCAAATATTCCAGGGGATAATATAAACCGCACCGAGAATCCGGGAAAAAATACTTCCCGCTGTCATCCACGCTGATCCGGCAACCATTTGGTCTTGCGCGCTACCTTGATTACCCGTTTGATCTGACCTTGCCGCCATTTGACACCCTACTTTCACTTTCTAAATTCAGCCGTACATGTTCATTACAAGCTAATCAAACAAACATTATAACATAGGATTTCCGTTCTATTTCTCAGGTTTCGGTAAAGATTTGCCCTTTTCCCAAAAAATCTCAGCGTCCAGCTTAACGGAACTTGTGAAACAGTGGTATGCTGGAAGTAGTCGAGAAGCAACAATTATTCAAGGAGGAATGCCAATATGACGCAAGCAACAGCTGGTTCCACCACAGCACCAAAGATGCAGATGTCACCAGAACGGGCAAAACAAGTCGTGACCATGACCAAGAGTATTCGAGCGCACTTTCCAGAGTTAGCCGAGATTCCTAACGCCCAACTCATCTACTCAACGTGGCGGAGTTTCAAGCGAATCGATCAAACCAATGATAGTGATTATCAAACGATGGCTGGCGTCTTCTTCCACGAATTCGACCGTCATCTGTTGAACTACCAACTCTCGAAATCAGGGCAAGAAGACACTTTCCGTCAGCGCTTCTTTGCCATTTTAACCGAAATTCTGTAAGATTTATTTGCTGATACTTGAGAAGTCAGTGGCCGTGTTCAGCGGTTGCTGGCTTTTTTGCTCTCACTCGGCTCTAAGTGTGGCGTTACTGGTCGACCTGCTAGCTTCAAGGTCACCCCAGTTGCTACCGGACATTTGGGTTATCACCCGCTAAGTTCACGGTTGAGCCGTTTTTCGGGAAATGAATGCGTTATACTTGAGGTATCAACCAGTTTGGGTGATGGGCGGTTTACAGCTTGGGAGATTTTCCCGGTTGCCGTCCAAAAATCTTAAATAAGTGAGGCGATTCGTTTGCGTTATTTGGCATTGTTAGGCAGCCACGAGCGGCATGGTATCACGGCCGGCTACCTGCAGGCGGTGATCGCGGCTCTTCCAGATTCTGCCGAGGTCGAGACTGTTTTTCTGCGCGACTATGACATTTACCCGGACACCAAAGAACAGCCCTGCCCGGCGCTAGATGAGATTGAAGCCAAAATGGCCGCCAGTGATTTTTGGATTATCTGTGTGCCCACCTATTGGGGTGGCATGGCCGGCGTCATGAAGCAATTCTTCGACTGCATGCGTTTCCGACTAGTTCGAATGAATTCGGTGGCGGATACGTTGCCCGGTAAATACAAGGATAAGCACTATCTGAGCATGACGACTTGTTTTATTAGTTCGACCGAGAACTTCTTCACCGGCATCACCGACCAGACCTTCGTCACAATCGACCGCATCTTGACGGGCGCCGGTCTAATCAAAGTCGGCGAATTTGTCGGGACCGGCACCTGGGGCGGCGACCACGCTCCGCGGCCAGAAAAGCTCGCCGAATGTCAGCGTTGGGGACACAAGATTGCTGACCGGCCACGAAAGGATGATAACACCTTGAAACGTTACATATTGCTCTTCTTCATGATTGCGGTCATGGCCCTAATTACCATGGGCTTGCAGGCCTGGTGGTTCGGCGTCTTTGCGGCCGGTAAGTTCTGGCTGACCTACGCCACGTTTGTCGTGATTTTCTACGTCTTGCTGGCCAGCATCCTGCACTTCTTCACGTTTGTCCGGCACCGGCGCCGGTAATCACCGCGTCAATGCTACTTTCAACCGATTTAATCAACTCATCACAAAATAAGTCGTGCCGACTACCCTTGCGTAGCCAGCACGATTTTTCTAAATTGAAAGCCGACATCCCCGCCCAAGTATCCCCATTATGCCGCACCCCATCCGCATGCCCAATCAAAAAGTGCCAGCCACCATCCGTTCGGAAAGTGACTGACACTTTTAAATTACTGTGATTTAGTTCGCAACAATGTTGACCAGCTTGCCGGGAACCACGATCACCTTACGAATCGTCTTGCCATCCGTATGGGTCTTGACCGTGTCGTCCGCCAATGCTTGTGCCTCAATGTCATCCTTGGCAGCGTCCTTGGCGACCTTTAAGTGCGCCCGAACCTTACCGTTGACCTGAACGACCATTTCGACCACGTCTTCGACCAATTGCTTGGCGTCGTAGGTTGGCCACTTGGCGTAGGCAATCGTGTCATCGTGACCCATCAAGGACCAGAGTTCTTCGGCGATGTGCGGCACGATTGGTGAAATCAGCTTAACGAAGCCTTCCATGTAAATCAATGGGAGACTGTCGACCTTGTAAGCCTCGTTGACGAAGACCATCAGTTGTGAAATGGCCACATTGAACCGCATGGCTTCTAAGTCCTCACTGACCGTCTTGACCGTTTGGTTGTAGATCTTATCCAACTGACCATCGTTGATCATCGTGACCCGGTCACGCAGGTGGTTATTGTCATCGATCATCAAGCGCCAAACGCGGTCGAGCCAACGTTTGGACCCATTGATACCTTCCGTGCTCCACGGCTTGGAAGCTTCCAGTGGCCCCATGAACATTTCGTACAGGCGCAGGGTATCGGCCCCGAACTTCTCGACGATTTCATCAGGATTGATGACGTTGCCCTTGGACTTCGACATCTTTTCGTGGTTGGTCCCCAAGATCATGCCTTGGTTGACCAGCTTCTGGAATGGTTCCTTGGTTGGCACGACACCCAGGTCGTACAGGAACTTGTGCCAGAACCGGGCGTACAGCAAATGCAAGACGGCGTGTTCCGCCCCACCGATGTACAAGTCGACTGGCATCCAGTATTTCAGCTTGTCAGGATCGGCAATAGCTTGGTCGTTGTGTGGATCAACGTAACGCAAGAAGTACCAAGAACTCCCAGCCCATTGCGGCATGGTGTTGGTTTCGCGCTTCCCTTTACGACCGTTTTCATCCACGACGTTGACCCAATCATCCAGGTTGGCCAGTGGACTTTCACCAGTCCCAGATGGTTCGAGTTGCTTAGCTGCTGGCAACTTCAACGGCAATTCGTCTTCAGGAACCAGTGTCGTTTCGCCATCTTCCCAGTGAATGACCGGAATTGGTTCACCCCAGTAACGTTGCCGAGAGAAGATCCAGTCCCGCAAGCGGAAGTTGACCTTCTTGTGGCCAGCGTTGTGGGCTTCCAGCCAGTCAATGGCTGCCGCAATCGCGTCTTTTTTGTTCATGCCATCCAGGAAGTCGGAATTGATGTGCTTGCCGTCGCCGGTGTAAGCTGCCTTTTGCACATCCGTGTCGTCATCGCCCGCAATGACTTGGACGATTGGCAGGTTAAATTTCTGAGCAAATTCATTGTCCCGATCGTCGTGGGCAGGAACGGCCATGATGGCCCCCGTCCCGTAAGATGACAGTACGTAGTCACCAATCCAGATAGGCAGCTTCTTGCCACTCAATGGGTTGATGCCGTATGCCCCGGTGAAGACCCCGGTCTTGTCCTTGTTCAAATCGGTCCGTTCCAAATCAGACTTGCTGTCGATGGCCTTTTGGTAAGCCTTGACCTCGTCAGCGTGTTCTGGTGTGGTGATTTGATCGACCAATGCATGTTCTGGGGCTAAGACCATGTAGGTTGCCCCAAACAACGTGTCTGGCCGCGTCGTGTAGACTTCGACCTTAGTGTCTACTTGCCCGTCAACTGGGAAGAAAACACTGGCCCCTTCAGAACGGCCGATCCAGTTGCGTTGCATTTCCTTGATACTGTCTGGCCAGTCCAAATCATCCAGGTCATCCAACAAGCGGTCAGCGTACGCCGTGATCTTCAAGACCCATTGGCGCATTGGCACGCGGTAAACCGGGTAGCCGCCCCGTTCCGTCTTACCATCAACGACTTCTTCATTGGCCACAACGGTCCCGCCCATAAAGTCGGGTGCCCAGTTGACCATGATTTTGTCTTCGTAAGCGAGACCCTTCTTGTACATTTGTTCAAAGATCCATTGGGTCCACTTGTAGAAGGATTCGTCGGTCGTGTTGACCTCGCGACTCCAGTCATACGAAAAGCCCAGTGACCGGATCTGCCGCTTGAAGTTCTTGATGTTGTGTGCGGTGAAGTCCTTAGGGTTGTGCCCCGTCTTCAAGGCGTATTGTTCAGCGGGCAGACCAAAGGCATCCCAGCCCATTGGGTGTAAGACGTTAAAGCCTTGCATCCGCTTCAAGCGGGCCATGATATCCGTCGCGGTGTAACCTTCTGGATGTCCCACGTGCAGTCCTTGACCGGATGGGTATGGGAACATATCCATCACGTAATACTTCGGTTTTGTCTGGTTGTCAGCGGTCTTAAACGTTTCGTTGACCCGCCAGTAGTGTTGCCACTTGCGTTCAATAATTTGGTGTTCGTATGCCAAATTCTTCGCTCCCTTTCTCATTGTGTCCACAAAAAAAGCCCCCAGAAGCCCAAAAACAGCTTCTGTAGGGCGTGTTAGCGCGGTACCACCTACATTTCCCCGGTCTTGTACCGAGGCTCATTCCGGCTGATAACGTCGCCAAACGCCCACTTTGCAGCGGAGAAGACTCAGAGACAAGTTCGTTTCACTGGGCAACGGATTCACAGCGACCATCCGCTTGCTGAATACCCCGTCAAACTACTACTTCTCGTCAACGTCTTAGTTTAATCAGATTGTTTTCATCTTAGCAAACCCCCTAGGGAAAAGCAAGGGGCCGGCCCCGGTTTTTGGGAAAAACCAAGGGTTTAGTTTAGCGGCCTGAAGGTTGAAAGACAACTATCAGCTAGAAAGATTGTCACCACGCGACTCATAACGTAAAAATTTGTCGTTTACAGCTTCGTGGTTCGGACTGGCTGCCTACCGTCCGCCAACTATAGGTTGGAACGCGGTGAGCGACTTTGAAGACTGGTGGTTTTGCCAGACTTCAAAGTAAACCGGCCGCCGCCCATTTCCTAAGTAAGCCTAACATTCGCGCCCATTCACGATTACTGTCTGAACCCTGTGCTATACTGAAATTATTAAAATCATGATATAGGAGGTCACCATTTGATGACCATTTCACAGACCCGTTGGCGCTTCACCTGGGCGGCGGGGATTTTCTTTTTGATCGACTTATTCGGCGTTGCCACGCAGCAAGCTTGGATTCACGCCTTAGACCAGCTCATCATTGGTTGGGTCCGACATCCCCTGCCAAACGGCTTGACCCAGATCATCATTGGCGTCACGCATTCGGGCGACCCTAAGCCCGTGACCTGGATAACGCTACTCTTAGTGGCGGCGCTGGTCATTGCGCGGCGTTACCGAGGCGGCTTATTCTTAGCCTTCAACGTACTGGTCTGGGCCGGTATCGGCAATAGCTTGATCAAACACCTAGTTCAACGGCCGCGCCCCACGGTTGACCGGTTAGTCGCAGCCAGCTCTTACAGTTTTCCCAGTGGCCATTCCATCACGGCCATGTTATTGTGGGGATCGCTCATCATTTTGCTGGGCTGGTCCTTGCGACAACGACCGTGGCGTCGGCGACTCGTCGTCCTCGTCTTAAGCTTATGGATCGTTTGCATCGGCCTATCGCGCATTTACGTCGGCGTGCACTACCCCACCGACGTGTTGGGTGGCTGGTCATTAGGTTTTTGTTTGTTAACCTTGAGTCAATGGTTTTTAACTCGTTATGGAGATGTTTTATAAATGAATTTACCCAACGCCTTAACTTATAGCCATACGCTGCTGTCTGAAGTCGTCGGGCCTGGCGCCACCGTGGTCGACGCAACGGTCGGTCAGGGCCACGACACGATTTTTCTCGCTAACTTAGTCGGCAAGACCGGCCGGGTCATCGGCTTTGATATCCAGCAAGCCGCGCTAGACGAGACCCAACAGCAATTACAGTTGACGGGTCTCGGTCAGCCAGTCGAGCTACACGCCACCGGCCATGAACACGTGGCCGAGTACCTGACGGCTGACGAACCGGTGACCGCGGCCATCTTTAACCTTGGTTACCTACCCGGTGGTGACAAATCCGTCATCACCCGTCCAGAAACGACCTTGGCCGCCGTAAAGGCCCTGTTGCCGCACTTACCCCGCGGCGGGCGCATCATCTTGGTCGTGTACGCCGGTCATCCCGGCGGCGCTACTGAACGCAATGCCGTGGTCGACTTCTGCCAAGCATTACCGCAAAAGACCTACCAAGTCCTGCGTTACGGCTTTATCAACCAGGTTCACACGCCACCATTTCTGCTGGCAATTGAGCGGCGGTGACAAGAGTGGCCTGTCTGGGCACGTTTCACCACCGTAACTGACCTAACCACCAAGACAAATCGGCACCAAGCAAACCGGGACCATCCCCAGCAAGCTTGATGCCGATTTTTTATTTTTAAAAAATTCTAAAGAACCGCTCCCACCCGGTTACAAATTCCCGCGTCAATTCGTTAGTAAAAAGAGATTGAAAGTAGCATTGACGCGGTAATTCCCGGAATGTCAGTGTTCTGTCCACTAAAATTGGCTACTACATGGGGCTAAGCCAATTTCTACTGGCAAGCATTCCTGTAGCCGAGAGTCCGCCAAATATGGGTTCAGCCGTGGGAGTTGTCTTAGCGGCGCGGTTCATGCCGCTTAGACAACTGGCGTCTTTGAGACGTGATTTCTGGCTCAAAGCGAGGCCGAGACCGCTTCTTAGGCTCGGTCCGGTCCGCCCACCGCGTTCCAAACCATAGTTGGCGGACGGTAGGCGGCCAGTACACGCTACGAGGCTGTAAACGACTAATTTTTACACCATAAGTCGTGCGGTGACAATGTTTCTAGCCGATTTTCATCTTTCAACTTTCAGTTAGTAACTATAGCAGCTACTTTTTCTGTAGCGACTTGCGTTTAGGACTGACCCAGGTACCGGAGCCAAAGCCCAAAATCGTCTTCAGTGCCGGAATGAAGGTCATCACCACCGTTAGCGGATTGACCATCCAGTAAAACAGCATGTATAGCGGCGCAAACAGCATGTATTTCAATTTGATGCCGTGATGGTCCAACAACAGTGCCGCCAGTAGTTGCATGAAGCCGGCGAATAGTTCAAAGGTCACAAAAATAAAGGAAATCACGATACCGTGAATGACGCGTTCAAAATCGCCGGTCACCAAAAAGTAGCCCATCGTCGCCAGAAAGGCAATCGAGGTGAGTGTGAAGAAAAAAGACCAGATAATCGACAAGGTGGAATCCACAAACATGGAAATCTGATAGCGATGTTCGATGGGATGCAGTAAAAACTTCTTAATATTGGTCAGCCAAACCTCGGTGCCCCCCTGCGCCCAACGTTTCCGCTGCTTGTAGAGGTCGCGCAACGTTTCTGGGACGTTCATGTGAAAGATGACGTTGGGCGCAAACCGCGGCACGGCACCAATCATCTGGTGATCCCAGGCAATGCTGATGTCTTCAGTAGCGCGATTTTGCCGAAAACCACCGACGTCGATCAAAAAATCCTTCTTGTAGAGCGTGTTGGCTCCGCTGTAAGCGTACATGGAGTCGTTGATGGCGGTCTGGCTACGTTTGATAACGCCGACAATGCTGGTGAATTCGACCGTCTGCGATTTGCCCAAGAGACTGGAGCGGTTCTGCACGTCCATATTGGCGGTCACCGCCGACGTGTTCATGTCACGGTCCCGCATGAAGAAATTCATATACTTCATCAAGGCGTCCGGCTCGGGAATCGTATCGGCATCGTTACTGAGGATATACTCGCCCTTGGCAAAGTACATGCCGATATTGAATGCGTGGGCCTTGCCCTTATTTTTCAGGATTTCTACCGTCCGCAGCCGCGGATATTTCTGCTGTAAGCGCGTGATGATGGCGCCGGTATCGTCGGTCGACCCATCGTTCATGACCAATATCTCAAAATTGCTGTAGTTCAGTTGCTCAAACAAGTAGGTGATGGTTTCTTCAATCATGACTTCTTCGTTATGAGCCGGAATCATAATGGTAATCATCGGCTGCTGGTCGGCCGGAATCTCGTGCCAATCGGTGTCACGCTTGTTGGTCTTCAAAAAGCGGTACGACAGCGCCCCCGCAAACCAAAAAAACGAACCAATGACCGGATACAAACACAGAATCAGCAGGAAAATATTTCCCACCGTCTGGCCCCAGGTGGCTTTTAAAATACTATCAATAAAAACGTTGAACATGTTAGCCCCCTATTTGTCATCCAAGTCATTCAAATCATGTTTCCGGTATAAATTCTGAATCTGATCCGTATCGAGATTTTGTTCCGGCTTGACCTGATACGTCCGAACATTGTGCCGAAAGTCTTCATCACCGAAGCGGTCGTCCATGAACTTTTCGAGTTCAGTCTCCCGTTTCTTTTGGTTGATGGGATTAAACGTCGGCCACTGCTCCACGACGCGGTCACGCTTGCGGTTTTGAATGATGGTCATCCCCACCGCAAACAGTGAGACCATGACAAACGCAAACAGCAGTAAGATGCCAATGAATTTGATCTCAAAAATACCCTCTTGATACGACCACAGATGGGGCACACGCGGATCATAGACGGCCCAAAATGCTGTGACCGTGATCACGACTGGAATCACCACACAGATCCAACCGAAGATGGCGACCAGCGTTTGCCAAATTTTTTTGCCCCAGTGGCCTTTTTCAAAGTATTCATCGGTATACAATTGCTGTTTCGTGTTCTTTTTGGCCATTAATGCCGTGCCTCCTGTGGGTTCATGGGCCGGCCAAAGCGATACCCTTGCCGCACCCGAATCTTTAACTGTTCTGCTAATTGCTCGTCGGCCTCATTTTCCACGCCCATGAGGATCAGTTGAATGTCGTTGTCTTGCGAGAGCTTGTTCCAAAATTGGAGGTTGAGGTCCAGCCACACCGATGGGTCCTCCTTGCGAAAGCTGCGCATGGAACATTTCAGCGAATCCACTTCCGGTAAGAGCCATTCCACGCTTTTTAAATTAGCCAGCGTTGACCCGACGTTGTCGACGTCAAACCGCATGCCGTACGACCGGGCCTCGCGAATGCGCCGACTCAGCAGGCGCTTGTTGATGTGGTCTTGATGATTGGCCGTGTACTCCACCGCCAACGACATCGGTGTGATTTTAGAGATTGCCCAGCGCACAAAGTAACGAAAGTCCGGGCTGACGATTTGGTCGTATTCCAGGTTGATGGACAACGTGATGGGTTCCGTGGGCAATGACTTGAACGTATCTTCCAGTAAAAAAATCACCCGTTGCAAGGGTAAGGAATCTAACTGTTGCGGTAGCGACCAAGAACCATCGGCGTTGTGCTGCCGGAGAAGACATTCGTACCCGGTGGTGTGGCCGCGAAAGTCGACTTGTTTTTGGATGAAGTAGCGTAATTCAATCTCATGGTTTTCCAGATAGTTGTTGGCACTTTTACGGGAATACCAAAAATAAATGGCAATGGTCGCAATCAAAACGACCACGGCCACGCCGGTAATTCCTAACAACACCGCTTCCAGTTGCGCTAACGACATTTTTCATTTCCACTCCATCCGTATACTTAACACCCCTAATTTTAATATTTGACGGGGGAATTTCAAGCGATTCACTTAGGGGGTGTCACAACTTGTAGAAATTGGGTGAGACATCCCGCCTAGCAATCAACCAAGGTTGGCGTCAAAATAACGACCGGCCAATGTTAGGAGCCAGTAACGGATTCGTTACCCTCGCGGCAAGCTAGGGTCCCACATAAATTGTCCACTAAGCAATTCATGGTTTAAAATATTATTCCATTTATTAAAATGTGAGGAGAATTTCGTTGACAGTTTGTGTGGTTTTCCAAATACACTAACATTACCCCTAAATTCCCCCTTTTCCGCAGTGCTATACTTTAAAAGGAGGTGAAATTATGAACCGATTTGTTACCGGAAGCATTGCGTTGACCAGCCTTTCTTTGGCACTACTTTGTACCCCCACTTCAGCTCAAGCATCATCCTGGCACACCTCGGCTATTCCAGCCAAGCTGCGGGGTCGTTGGTACGCTCGCAACAATCATAGCCAAGGCGTTCGTATTCACAAACACACAATCCGTTACAGTGGTGAAAAAAGCACGCGGGTAAAATGGCGCTACGTTGGCCACAAGTCCTATCGTTTCAAAAGTACCCATTCATCTGATCTTATTCATTTGAAGTATTAAAATCACCATAAGATCACTATGAACTCGTTCTGGCATAGTTACTATCGCTAGATTGTTTAGAAACGAACGATCATTTCAGATCCCAGAACAGGTAAGTTATTAAGATTACTATCATTATTTTTAACGAACATGAATTGGAGATAAGAACATGAAAAAGAACATCTTGATGATTGGTCTAGCAATGGTCTCGCTTGACTTAGGACTGTCTGCTGCCCCCACTACGGCTAATGCAAAAGTTTACTCAACCTTGCCCAAAGCCTTACGTGGAAACTGGAAAAAACATCTCAGTTGGGAACATATCAACGGGAAGACTTGGGAGCATGCCTATACTTACGTCGGTTATAAGTATAGCTTTTGGACGGGAATGACTCAATCTGATACATACCCGGAAACAGTTCGCTATGTTATAGGCAAAGGACATGGTGTTTATAAAGTCCATACAAAAACAACCATAGGTGGAACCCAATACCATGTCGATACGATGAAACGTACAAAGAAATCACTTCGACTCACCAGCTATTGGGGTGGGAAGAAATCATCAGCCCTTTATACTAGCCATCACAAAGCTATCGAATAGTTTCTCCAAGAGGATATCGCTTCCTCTTTTTTTATTTTCATGATTAAATTCCCATACCAAAAAGCCGATTATACAGCAAATAGCGAACGATTGACTTCTTAAATATATTCAATCAAATTCATGTATTGATGTAGCAGCAATCTATAGGCTCTATTTATGATAAATCCCCTTAAAAAAACGGTATAATTTTATATTCAGGGAAATCATCTTTCTTACTCATTTCATCAAGAACCATATTTATTCCTTCACGAAACGATTTTGGATAACCATCAATATAGTTATCCAAAAATTTTAACCCATGGTGTTTTCGACTCCATAATACATGTCCCTTCTTTCCCTCCTCTGCTTGATATAAATAATCAACAATATTGCCATCATCTGATTGAAGCCAAAGACTAATCATGAAGCCGTCCCTCCCTCTTTAATTTTTCAACGTATATACTTTATTTGTCTTTGCGAGAGCAATATTGTATGGCAAATTATCGCTTTTCATGATGATTGACTCAAATAACTCATGGCTAAGCATGACAATATCAGAACGATTAATCATTTTCTTGTTCTTACCAGAAAGATGTATCCAAGATTGTGCCATATTGTAATTTGGATAAAATTTTCTAGTCACTTTTTTGGGCTGTTTAGAAGTGAGGTCAAAAAAATCGCCGAACTCCTTGTGCAAGAAGGAGTTCGGCGTAAAAGAAACAATATTTAGATGAATAACGTAACTTTTTGATTGTCTGGTACTTTTTCCAGGAAAAATCAGAAATCATAGGAAACCATTAGCTCAAGAATGCTGATATACCGGCATTTTTATTTCCTATCAGTTCCGATTAATCACTCAAAAAGTGAAACCGCGTCAGCTCAAGTGCAGAGTGTTCCATAATCAACTGCCCATGTTCTGCCAACACGTCTGGTGCCACCTTGGTCCGTTCAGCGTATTCGTACGCCACGGCCAGTTCGTCCTTGATCGATTCAAAAGAAGACTCGTTGGTGAAGAAAATCAATTCCAGATAGTAATCATGATTGTAAAGATACAGGTTTGACGCTGCATTTTCTAAACGTAAAACGCGAGCAACACTGATCATGTCTTCAAATGAATGTAGCTTCACGACCCGCGTTGTCGTTGGCTGACCCTTGTCGTTCAAGTAATCTTCAATATCATTGGAATCGCTGGTTGTCGACGTCTGCAGGTGTTTCATATACTCCTGTGGGTCATCCGTTTCCATCAAGCGTTCCTTAATTTGATCCGACACTTGATCGGGGTGAGCACTATCGACACTAGCGTCGCCCTGGTTGTCGTCAGTCGAGGCATCATCCTCGTCTGTATTCTTACTGATAAACAACTCCAGACCGTTACGGTTCGGCAAAACTTGGAAGGTTACCGCGTCGTTGTCTTGGAATTGGTGATCAACGTCGACTTCCTCCAAAATGCTATAGAAGAAGCCTTCGATTTGTTTGTGGTTACCGAGCAGGTCTAAAACCGTAATGCCGCGTTCACTCAAGTCGTCATTACCAATAACCACCCGAATCGTGTTTTCATTGATTCGTTCCATTTCCATGAATAACACCCCTTTCTCGTGGGTTTTGGGTATTGTCCTTGATACTCATTTTAGTCTATTTTACCGGCTTGTAAAGTCATCATACCAAAAAACCGGACTGCAAGTAACATTTTCTCACAAATCCGGTCAGATGCAACTAATTAAGCTCAATTTGCGCCATTTACGAGTCGCTGGGCGCGTTGGAGTTCTAATGCGCGGACTTGCCGGGGCAAGAAACGCCGAATCTCTTCTTCGTTGAAACCCACTTGTAGGCGTTTGTCGTCGACCATGATAGGCCGCCGCAAGATGCCGGGGTGCGTTTGAATTAATTTGTATAAGTCACGGAGTGGTAAATCATCGAGGTCCACGGTCAATTCCTGGTAGACCCGGGAACGCGTCGACACGATTTCTTCCGTGCCATCTTCGGTCAAACGTAAAATGGATTTGATTTCGTCGATCGTCAAGGGTTCGGAGAAGATATTTTGTTCACGGTACGCAATACCATGTTCTTCGAACCACAGACGGGCTTTGCGACAAGAGGTACAACTTGGTGAGGTGTAAAGCGTAACAGTCATATTCTTTTCCTCCTTCACGGTCAATAGATTTGTTTGATTAGCTCTATTATACAGAATTTATGAGAAAAAGAAAGACTTTTCTTAAAAATATTTAATTCACAATTTTACCCCATTTGCCTATTATTGCATTAATTCATTGCCAATAAACACCATTTCGGTAATTAATCGGTTTTAAGCAATTAATATTTCTCGAATAAAAATCATTAGATATCATAAATAGTACCTGCTGAAACAACACTGACCTTAGTCGCACTGCCCGCAGCGACCTGGGCTTCACGTCCCAGCTGGGTCAAATCCCCCGTTTGTGGTAAATGCGTCAGCAATAAGCGTTTGACCCCGGCCTGCTTGGCTAATTGTCCCGCCTGCGTAGAGGTCAGATGCCAAGCCGGTCCTTGATGGTCAGCGTAGAAGTTGGTATCTGCCAACAAGACATCCACTCCCGTCGCCCATTCAGCCAGGCCGGCAAACGCGGCTGTATCAGCGGTAAAGGCCAACGTCGCCCCCGTGGCCGTCTCAGTAATACGCGGGGCATAGGCGGGCACGGGATGATGCGTTGGCAAAAAGTCAATGGTAAATGGTCCCAATTGCAGGGGCTTAGCCGGATCATAAGCCTGACCAACTGTGGCATTCGGCCAAGTCAAGGCCCCAAAATTCAACGGATCGGCGGTGTGCCCATAAATCGGCAAGACCGGTTCGGCCCGTTTCCCCGCCTTCAACTGCCACAAGTATTGCAAAACACCGACGTCAGCCGTGTGGTCGTGATGATAATGAGTCAGTAACACCGCATTCAATTGCAAGGGGTCTAAGACCTTCTCTAAGGCCAGCAGCGCCCCACTCCCACAATCGACCAGCAAATGGTAATCCCCGCTAGTCAGCAGGTAACTACTGGTCCCTACGCCATTGTGGGGATAACCCCCGTAACACCCCAACACAGTTAATTTCACAAGAATCATCCTTTCCTAAACGGTTTATCTTCAGTTTAGCGCGACCATTCAAAAGTGTAAACGTTTCGCTTTTTTTCAGAAGAACCTTATAATAAAGGTAACAAACTAGTCAGGAGGGATGAGCATGCTTCATGAATTAGCAACAACTTTTGGTAGTAAAGACCTGCTAGACCAGATCATCGCGGAGAATCCCGACCGGAAAATGATTCTCATGGCGGGGTCCGACGCCGATGAAGGCCTGCAGCTGGTCGATGTTTCGGGTCAACCGACCGTTTTCAATGGTGGCCTGACGTATCGCGTCCAACTCCACCAAGGGTCGACTGAGTGGCAAGGCTTCTTCAGCTTCAAATACTTCACGTTTGATCAAGACACGGCGAAGGTCTTTGATGCCAAGGCCAACCGCTTGGCTAGTAACGGTCTCCCGAGTGGTATGACCGCAATGTACGTGTTAACCAAGGCAAAGAACGCCAACGAGTACGTCCTGCTCACCATTTGGTCGGATAGTGATGCCTACGCACTGTGGCGGCACTCACCGGCATTCACGCCGTTCGATCCGTACGCCGTCAGCGCCAATCATTTCCACAGCGCGTCATATCACCAAGTGACGGCCGACGAAAAATAATTGTACCCGTAGCTGGAACGTTATTGTTCCGGCTTTTTTCTTGCCCACAACGGTTTCGTCAGGGCGACATTCGCGGTACAATGGGCGTATTCTGTTTAGAAAGGTCGTGGTGACTTGTTCACTGCTGATTCAAATGCGGCAACGGCTAAGCTCTCACCGTTACTGCCGTTAACTGCGGCCCAGACGCAATTAGTCGACCGAATTCTTAACTTTACAACAACGCACCTGAACCAACCCGGTCCAGCCATGTTTGCCGTCTATGGCGACGCGGGAACGGGGAAAAGTGTGGTCTTAGCCCACCTCTTCAATCGCATTCAAGAAGCCGCCAGAACACAATCGGCCAGTCCGTTGGCTGGAACGGAAAATTACTTCTTGGTCAACCACCCCGAGATTCTCAAGGTATACCGCGAAATTGCGGGTCAGCAACCCCATCTTTTCAAAAAAGACATTCAGCGCCCCACTTCGCTGATCAATCAAATCAGTCAGGGAAAGCGGCACGCCGACGTGTTGGTCATTGACGAGGCCCATTTGTTACTCTCACAACCGGATCATTACAATAATTTCTATGGTCAGAACCAGTTGACCGCCCTCATGGCCACGGCCAAAGTCATCATTGTGGTCTTTGACGAGACCCAGGTGCTGCGCCTCAAGAGCTACTGGACGGAACAGCGACTGGAAGCACTGATGGCACCAGTCCCCCACGAAACTTATCGCCTAACGCATCAATTTCGCATGCAGGCCAATGACGACCTGGTCAGCTGGATCAATGATTTCACTCACCAACGGCTGCGGCCCCTACCCCAATCCGGCGGACAAGACTATGATCTGCGGGTTTTTACGGATGCAGAAGCCATGCGCCAGGCCATTGTAGCTCGTAACCAGGAAGTCGGCCTATCGCGTATCGTCTCGACCTCTGGCTACCCTTCCACACTGGATGGCGGTAAGCACTACATTACGGAGGGGACTTTTCATCTTCCCTGGGACCAGTACAACTACACGGCCACGCCCTGGGCAGAGTTACCCCAAACCATTGATGAAGTCGGGTCCATTTACACCTGTCAGGGATTTGACCTCAACTACGTCGGTATCATCTTAGGCCCACCAGTTGGCTTAGATGACCAAGAACACCTGGTCATTCACCTCGACCGCTACACGGATGCTGAGGCATTCAAACGCCGTGATGACCTGACGGACCCGCAAGAGCTCACCGCCATTAAGCAACGTCTTATCTTGAATTCCATCAATGTTTTAATGAAACGTGGCGTTAAGGGTCTCTACATCTACGCACATGATCGTAAGCTCAGCCACTATCTGCAACAAACACAGTAAATTGTATGAATCACATCAGAGCCGTAAGTACCAAATAACTGACCGTATTGAATTAGATTAAAAAAGAAATGGCCCGTCCTCGATTTTGAGGACGGGTCATTTCTTCCACGCTCTAAGCGTAAGCACCAAATAACCGCATGTTACCAACCCACTATAGACTGATGGACGCGAATGATACTGAACGATTAGCATTTCTCATTAGACACCAAAAAAGCCTCCCCCACAGGAAGACTTTCATGGACGGTCCGTACGAGACTCGAACTCGTGATCTCCTGCGTGACAGGCAGGCGTCCTAAACCAACTAGACCAACGGACCAAATATTGCGGGAGTAGGGTTTGAACCTACGACCTTCGGGTTATGAGCCCGACGAGCTACCAGACTGCTCCATCCCGCGATAATATTAAATTGTGAAACAATGACCCGTACGGGATTCGAACCCATGTTACCGCCGTGAAAGGGCGGTGTCTTAAACCACTTGACCAACGGGTCATAACTAAACGGAGAAGGAGAGATTCGAACTCTCGCGCCGCTTCCGCGACCTATACCCTTAGCAGGGGCACCTCTTCAGCCACTTGAGTACTTCTCCATAATGGGCCTAAATGGACTCGAACCATCGACCTCACGCTTATCAGGCGTGCGCTCTAAACCAGCTGAGCTATAGGCCCATATAAAGCGGGTAACGAGAATCGAACTCGCGACAACAGCTTGGAAGGCTGTGGTTTTACCACTAAACTATACCCGCAATATAATGAGATATATTTAATGGCGCGGGACGGAATCGAACCGCCGACACATGGAGCTTCAATCCATTGCTCTACCGACTGAGCTACCGAGCCATTTAACCATTCAGAAGTTATGAATACCATACTCAGACAACCAAATATGGTAACGGTCCGTACGAGACTCGAACTCGTGATCTCCTGCGTGACAGGCAGGCGTCCTAAACCAACTAGACCAACGGACCAAATTGCGGGAGCAGGGTTTGAACCTGCGACCTTCGGGTTATGAGCCCGACGAGCTACCAGACTGCTCCATCCCGCGATAATATAAAAGGAGGATGAGAGATTCGAACTCTCGCGTGATTTTACTCACCTGACGGTTTTCAAGACCGTTCCCTTCAGCCAGACTTGGGTAATCCTCCATAAATAACACATACAAGTGCCCTCTGGTGATGGACCTTGTAGGACTCGAACCTACGACCGAACGGTTATGAGCCGTTTGCTCTAACCAACTGAGCTAAAGGTCCAGTTCAAGTCTAAATCGCGGCGGGGGGGATCGAACCCTCGACCTCTCGGGTATGAACCGAACGCTCTAGCCAGCTGAGCTACACCGCGAAGTGTTAAATAAAATTTATTTATTTAATCGGGAAGACAGGATTCGAACCTGCGACCCCCTGGTCCCAAACCAGGTGCTCTACCAAGCTGAGCTACTTCCCGTTAAAATGCACCCAGTAGGAGTCGAACCTACAACCTTCTGATTCGTAGTCAGACACTCTATCCAGTTGCGCTATGGGTGCAAAATGATGTTTAATGCTAAGTACCTTTCGGTACGAAGCGGAAGACGGGATTCGAACCCGCGACCCCCACCATGGCAAGGTGATGTTCTACCACTGAACTACTTCCGCAAAATGCCGACTAGAAGATTCGAACTTCCGACCCCCTGTTTACAAGACAGGTGCTCTACCAACTGAGCTAAGTCGGCATAGCCAGTATCCGTTCAATATCTAATTGCCAAACGCCCGAAGGCGAATGAGCCGTGACAGTCTCGAACTGTCGACCCTCTGATTAAAAGTCAGATGCTCTACCAACTGAGCTAACGGCTCAAATGGAGGATACAGGGCTCGAACCTGTGACCCTCTGCTTGTAAGGCAGACGCTCTCCCAACTGAGCTAATCCTCCAAAACCGCGTAGCGACGTCCTATCCTCGCAGGGGGCGATCCCCCAACTACTATCAGCGTGCTGAAGCTTAACTTCCGTGTTCGGCATGGGAACGGGTGTATCCTTCAGGCTATCGCCACTACACTTTGAAAGAACTTCTTCTTTCAAAACTAGATATTATCAATTCATTTTCTTTTGAGAACACCAACTCTACTTGGTTAAGTCCTCGACCGATTAGTACTGGTCCGCTTCACGTCTCACAACGCTGCCACTTCCAGCCTATCTACCTGATCATCTCTCAGGGGTCTTACTTCCATATAGGAATGGGAAATCTCATCTTGAG
>NZ_RHOB01000040.1 GCF_003946085.1 Levilactobacillus angrenensis
CAGCGATAATTTCTGTGGTAAGTTCATTCATGGGGAATGCCTCCTGTGATGTTTTCTGTGGTTACTAAATATCATAAGGGAAGGCATTCCCTATTTCTATACAATTTAGAAATCTTTTGTGCGTTTACACAAGATATTTTACGCTCTCTCCAAGCCGTGGTCATGAACAGATGAATAAGCGACCAGCCATTGCGCTAAGCAATGATCTAGTCTGTCAGACAAGTAACATGACGATTGTGGCTCCGATTAGCAGTACCAAGCGTAATTTTCCAATGTATCATCGACTAACTAGTAGTCAAACAGTATATGGAAAAGTATTATTAGATCAAACCATAGCCTTAGATTTACGGGCAAGACATGTCACTGATGAAACTATTGTCGATCATGTATCGCGTGAAGAACTAGAAGAAATAATCACTTTGTACAAATTATTATTTAGTATTGATGACAAATAGAAGAAGTTATTTCTTTAATATTAAAACAAATAACCCCCAATATCTATAATATAGATATTGAGGGTTATTCTTTCAATGTTTTCGAGGGGTCATTAGATAGTTATAGACCCTATAATTTAGTTTTACTTTCTATGCTTAAGAAATAGTAGTAAAACAAGTTGGATCAAGACGATAAAAATAAAGAAATGTAAACTTAATCACTCAAGACCGGTAGCTGTCATTTTTAGTACTTTATCGGGACTAAATACAACAATAGCCATAACTGATACAACCCGAATTAAGCTGCCAATAAACGCTCCCACAATAGTACCCGTCAAGTAAGGGACAGACTCACCAGGCACTACGAAAGAAATGTGTAACGCTAGGTACCCAGTACCAATTAAAATAAATACGAACAATAATAAATGATCAAACGAACCAAACCATTCCCTTAATTGATGTCCAGTTAAGGGAAAATGTGTTAGACAAATAGCTACACTAATCACATAAAGCATAACTAACCACCCATTACTTAGATTAAAACGTGTCATACTCGATATATAAGATAAAACGGTAAGAACCATCATAAACCCATAACTAATCTTAAATATCCTAAGGCTTTTCTTACTCAATTTGGAAATTTCACTCAACTTGTCAGTCATTACTTTGTCCTCCCTTAGCAAAATATCTAACGATATTGAAAAAACATCACTGATTTTAACCAATGTATTAATATCTGGATAATTTCGGCCATTTTCCCAACTAGAAACAGTTTTACGCGAAACTAATAAAGATTTTCCCATATCATCCTGGGTCATTTTGGCTTCTAATCTCAACGCTTTAATCTTTTCTTGAAATTTCATATTGCCCTCCCCCAAGACTCAACTATGGACAACCTCAACTATGGACAACTCGTATAAAAAAACAAGCTAGTATTTCCAGACAGCATTATATACACCTTAAGCCTGACAAGTATTAAGCCGTTCCGGCTCTCTCATGAGGGCTTTCCCTAAAAGTGGGGAAAACGGCTTCTTTGGAAACCTAAATGGTTGAATCGATAAAGTCATCGATACCAAACTCAGTTTTTAACCAACAAGCTACTCTCTTAGCAATCAACACGTCATTGTGAAAGTATGATATAAAAACATCATAATTATTTTCTGGAAAACAATTTAATAAATTTGAACGAAGTTTATGTATTCCTGATGAATACAATTCAAGGTTTTGAGAAGAAACATCCATAAAGTCTATTTTATCGCCGCTCTTGACAATATAACGTTTTTGCTAAAATTAAGAAAACTTTACCAAAAATGCCACCAATTTTTATTGCTTTTATTTTTATACACGTCCTCTTCTGAGGCATTATTTTGTCGTTTCTGAAATGGCCCAGAAGGTTCAAGTAAGCCACTTATTTTTTGAATATGGGCTTTTAACTCTCTATTTTCTTCTACAGTTGTTAATTGCAGTTGTTGTTGCTGATCTATTAATTTTGTTAGATGATCTATTTGTCGGTCTTTGGTAGCAAGCTGTTTATCACGTTGAAACTTTAAATCTTCTACTTCTCTTCTTAGAGTAGTAATTAGCTCATTATTTTCTTTGCTAGTCTTTGGTACTTTTCTGCTACCTGTTTGTTGGCTCTTTGCTACCAAAGGTTTTGCTACTTTACCTCTAATAATCTTTTCAGCTATAGGGCTAATCATGTTTGTACCTTGACTATCTTTTTGTCGGTTCTTTGTTGGTAGTCTTTGGTAGTGATATTGGATTGTTTGTTTAGAGACCTTCAATTCATCAGCAAGTTCTCTAATAGTTTTAGGCATGATTTCCAGACCCCTTTCGGAGTTCAGCAAGCATTTCTTGTCTTGCTTGATCTAGTATTTTTTTATCATGTTCGGCCTGTTTATTGGCTAATGCTTGTTTTTCAGTAGAACCTAAAGTTAAACCTTTAACTTTATCAATAGCACGCCATTTTTCTTGTTCTGTTAATTCACCATTATGCTCGATATTAAAAAGTTTTTGACGCTCATCTTGAAATTGTCCTTTCGAGAAATCATTCGCATCTTTTTTTTCTGACTTCCAGGAAAAGGAATAACCAATGACAGGTTTACCACGACCTTTACCGTATTTTTTTCGAACAGTTAGGCCCCTAAAAAGAGGGGTTAATTCTTCTCTGATTGGTTTAAGAACGTATCTATCAACGTCTCCCGGTTTTTTCCAATAACTTTTAGGAATATCAAGTAACTCAAAAAAATCTTCTTTTGATAAAAAAGCATAGCCAGTTGTTCTAAAGCCCTTTAACAACCTAAAAGCGGTTTTAGCATAACTGCTTCGAAGATCTCTAAATTCCGCTAAAGCATATCTAACCCACGTGTCTAAATTATTGAGAAGTGGCAAAGCATCTTTATATACTTCAATATCTATATAAGGAGAATCAGCTTCACCAACAATTCTAAACTTAGTAAACATAACAAACATTTCTCTATTTAATCCGGATTTACTACGTCTTCCAAAATGAAGGCCCATTAGCTTTTCATAAGTTCTTTGAATGTCATCTTCAAAGCGATTATTTGCAGTCGGTTTATAGTTGCTCAAATCTTTAAGTTGTTCAAAAGAAAATCTAACTGTTTGATCTCCCTTATCACGCATACGAGAAATAATTGAAAAAAATAGATTCATTTCAATAGGGGTGAATTTACGTAACGGAATTGTATTAAGTTCAGGATCATATTTTATAAGTTCATTGCTCATAATCACACCTCCACAACTATTATATAAAATCAACGATTGTTTATCAACGATCACTATAAAAAACCTCGTTGATAAACAGACAAAACCTCGTTGATAAACAGACAAAACCTCGTTGATAAACAGACAAAACCTCGTTGATAAACAGACAAAACCTCGTTGATAAACTTCTGTACGTCTTGGGAGAGTAAGGCTCAAGAGGGGTCTAAAAGAGGTTTAAAAGAGGTTTATAAAAGAGGTATATAAGAGGCACCACTGTACGAGATCAAAACCTAAAATCAAAAACACAAAGGAGTGAGCCAAAATCCGGCTCACATTAAACTCCATTCGCTACGCTCTTTGCGCCTCACTCCGTTCGTTGCCATAAAGGTGTGGCAAGCCACATTTATACGGGCGCTGACGCCCCGCACCCCGTCCAAGCTGAACCAGCTTGACCGTTTTTTCACTCGCCGTTAGGCAGGAAAGCAAAGTTTTATAGAAACTTTGGCTTTCGCCAATTCAGTGTTAAGACTGGTTAAGAGCTGTCAATTCCTTATGCTCCCACGCTTTGCTCGTCCGCTACCATTGACAGCAAACAGTTAGCCTTTCTAAAACATAATAAGAATTTAACTGCTATACTCCTTTTTAAGACCCTTATTTTTTATTCTCAGCAGTTTTAAGCACATTTACATATAATTATGCCAAAACAAAATAAAAAGCCCTCAGCGAGCTTTTAGAGGGCTAAACTACAAATCCTGGTCGATTAATAATATCTGCTTGTCTTTTTTGCAAAATGTAAGTGTACAAGGAATGATACAAATTCTGTTTGATCTCATCAGGTTCATGAACAAAAGCTTCAAACAATTCTTGAATATCAACTTGCCAAGGATCAACAAGCATTTCATCAATTGGCTTTAATACCTTTCTTTTCGTCCATCTGAGTTACTCCTAACATTAGCTAATTATTTCAGGTTTAAATTAAAGGCATCTTTTTACAGTTAGTTGTTCAAAGATTGTGATTAAGTTTAGAAAGAAAAACGGTATAAAGCAATTAAAAAGATTTGTTTGAGCGCAGCGAAATCTAATACAACTCTTTTTAGTATAAGCACAATCAACTTTAGTTGTTGTGTATAAGTGCGCATTGAACTAAAAAACACCTTTTATTTCAATGATCAAGTTAGCCATTTTTTAGCGGCATTAAACGGAATGAAATGAGTTTAATGCGCACTTACACCCCACCAAAATTTAGTGGGGGTTTGTGCTTAAAATCTGTCTCAGAAGTTGCCTTCGGCAACAACTAAAAACCCAAATAAAATTAACCAAAATCAATTTGATCTAACATGGTTTCGGTACTTGCTTGGTCTAACCCTAAATAAGCTAAAGTCATCTCTTCACTGGAATGATTGAGCAAATTCATGACTAAGCCAAATATTATAATTTGATTGCGTGTAGACGCGATAAGCACCGGTTTTGCGCATTGTATGGGTACCTAGATAATTAATTCCTAACAGATCACCAACCTTACTCATGATTTTGTAGAACTGTTTTTCCGTGATATGGCGCTCGGGGTGTTGAATTGAGGGAAAGAGCCATTCAGAATCCAGCTGATGATCAAGTAGCCATTGACGATACAATAAGAGCTCTGTTTGAACTGGTTTAAGGTACAAGGTATTTGGCTTACCCGTTTTTCGATCGTGAATGAACGCATTTTGTTTAATAGAACCGTCCAGATTAAAAATATCGGTCTGTTTTAAGTACATGACATCACTGACTCGTAGTAGCGTAGCTTTACCAACTTGAAAAATCGTATAGTTACGTCGGCCAGCTTTAAAATTATTGAGTAACGTATCTTGCACCTCTTTAAGAACGTTTGAATCTTTGATGGGTAAGACAACTTGTTGCATGTAAATGACCTCCAGTAAGAATATTTGCATTGTGTATCTACACGGGATATACTTAATTTGTAATAATAATTTAGGAGGGGGAAATATGGAACTTATTAAAGAACAAACACGCTTAGCAAAGTGGGGAAACTCGAAAGCTGCTAGAATTCCTAGCCAAATTATTAAACAACTGAAATTAGATGATAACCAAGATATGACAATAACCATTGAAAATGGATCAATTGTTTTAACACCAATAAAAAAGAACCCAACCAATATTCACGAACTATTTAAGGATTGGCAAGATGACGGGAAGAGGGATCACGAGCTTGATTGGGGAAAGTCAGAAGGTAATGAACTTCAATGGTAAGCCAAGGTGATATATTTTATGTTAACTTTAATCCAAGCCGGTAGCGTCAAGAATCTTGTGTAAATGAAATGCCTTCGTACATATAATATGTAACTAACTCAAATAAATGATGCTTCCAAGGTGTCCTGGAGTCCTTTAAAGCCTCGGTGGATCCGCTTCAGAGACTTCTCGTTATAAGCATTAAACTG
>NZ_RHOB01000041.1 GCF_003946085.1 Levilactobacillus angrenensis
CCAGATGGTAAATAGCAGATTTGGCCTTGTCAGTCGCACAGAGACACGTTGCTTGGGTGACTTAGAACATCAGCTTAAAGATGGACGGTGGTAACGTAAAAAGCCGCAGCGACCACATAAGCCGCGTATTACAGTGTGGAGAAAAAACAAGGTAACAAGCGTGAAAAAATAAAAGAAGACCAGATTTTGGTCTTCTTAAAAATGATAATTTATTTATCGTCTTTATCTAACTTTTCCTTTACGTTATCAACCGTATCTTTAACAGAATCTTTGGCATCTGACAGTTTATCTTTAGCCTTACCTAGAATACCTTGACCCTTACCTTCAGCTTCGCGGGCCTTGTCGTTCGTAACCTTGCCTTCAACTTCTTTAGCTTTTCCACTTACCTTATCTTTGGTGCTATCAATTTTGTCATCTAGACTCATAATATAACCTCCCATAATGTATTTGTTACAACAGTATTATTCCACATTTTAATTTGCTTGTCTAATAAGGAGATCCTACAAGAGATAGTGTGAATGACACTTATAAGGTAGATTGCAAATTTAAATATTGATTAACTGATCTTCAATTGCTCAATCATTTACGTTCTAAGAAGCCTAATACAGATAAATTTGGCTAATTATCCATGTAATTTTTGTTGCAATGTATCACCAATGCCATCTACTTTCTTAGCAGCCAAGACGGTGCCACCGATGAGGACACCACCTACAATGAGCGTAGAAGCAATCATAAACTTAAATACACTTTTCAAGACGTCCATAAAATTCCCCCTTACTTTTTACTGGTTCGACCAACAACTAATGAAACAATCAGAACTAAAATAATTGCCCCGATGATCGATGGTATCAATGCCATGCCAGCTAACGAAGGGCCCCAAGTGCCAAGGAGCCCTTGGCCAATCCACGCACCGATTAAACCAGCTACGATATTTGCAATCCAGCCCATAGCAGCACCACGGTTAGTGATTGCGCCAGCAATGGCACCAATGATTGCCCCGACGATTAATGACCATATAAGTCCCATATTTACTCACTCCCTTAGTTAACACGACTAGATTTATTGTCAGACGTTACTTTATCAATGCTGTCACCTAATGTTTCCTTCGATTTCTTTGCGCCCTTACTGACGGCTTCCTTCGTTTTGTCTGTGGCATCGCTCACGCGATCTTGCAGAGAAGTCGAATCTTTTTCATGTTGCTCCTTTGTCTTGACATCAACAACATTCACATTTACCTCAATTACTTCTAATTCGGTCATATTCTTTACTTCCCGAACGATAACATTTTTGATCTTGTCATACAGTTTAGAAATATCAATGCCGTATTCAGCAACAATGTCGAGATCCACCACCTTTACCATAATTATAGCAGGACAGTTGTGATGATGGAATTATATGCTCTTATAAGGAACCAATTAAGATTTTTGTTTGACTAAACCAATCTAGCCACTAGGGTATACCCTAGTGGCCATACTTGTCTGCACGAGCTGATACCGTTTATAAGAGCTCAATAGCATTGTCCAAACTGGATGATGATTGTCACTCCAACTAGCAAACAGAGGTCCTTAAGCAAAACGTCCAATAGGTTAAGGTCAACCCTATTGGACGTTTTGCCAAGTAATAATTATTTTGCTTGATCTTGCAGAGAATGGGGACGCCCTTCCTGCTTTAAAACAGCTTGAACTGAGTCTCTTTTTCTCATATTTTTATCGAACTTCCTACTAAATACCAGGAAGAATTCTTGAATTTAACTGCTAAAATGGAAGAGCTAGAGGATTTTTCATCCTACACTATTGATGATGGCCAGCACTATAGCGAGCAAGGGATTAAATGGCTGGCTAACCAGCTGGTAAAGGCAATCTAATAGGAAAGAAAATGGGCGACAAAAAACTGACTTACTCAAGTTATGAGATAAGTCAGTTTTTTTAGTTTTTAGAATTTGAATAAGTCATTAAGAGCCTCAGTCATAGTTGGGTGAGCATAAATTTGGTCACGCAAGTCTTCAGCCTTTAAGTGGTGCTGCATTGCTAAAGTAATGACATTGATAGTTTCGTAAGCTTCTTCAGCGTAAATAGTAGCACCTAAGATTTCGTGGGTTTCTGGGTCAATCAAAGCCTTGTATGAGCCTCTTGGGTTGCCGATGACTTGGGCCTTTGGCACACCAGCTGCAGGCATTGTTAAGACCTTGTAAGCTTTACCTTGGGCCTTTAACTCGCTTTCAGTTAGTCCAGCTGAAGAAATTGCTGGCTTAATGAAGATTGAGTTAGCAAAAACTGGACGATTCTTCTTAGTTCTAGTTTTGTCACCAAAGAGTTGATTGTCCATAATCCGCCAGTCATCAAGCGAAATGTAGGTAAATTGCAAGCTACCGGCAACATCACCCATAGCGTAGATATTAGGAACACTGGTTTCAAGCTTGTCGTTAACGACAATTTCGCCTCTCTGGCCAACTTCAAGACTGGTTTTTTCTAGGTGAAGGGCAGCAGTGGCTGGGTGGCGGCCAACTGACACAAGCATCACATCTGCTTGCAAGTCCTTAACACCATCTTCGGTTTCAACAGTTAAGTTAAGACCAGCTTCAGTTTCTTCGACCTTGGTCAAAGAAGACTTAAGCATGAAGGTAACGCCATCTGCTTCCATATCAGCCTTAGCTGCCTGAGCAATTTCTGGTTCAAACCGGCCCAAGATACTTGGCATTGGTTCAATTACAGTTACTTTACTGCCAAAGCCAGCGTACATTGAAGCAAATTCAAGTCCGATTGGTCCACCACCTAAAATAACCAGATTCTTAGCAAGTTCTTTTTTAGCAAGCATTTCAGTTGAAGTAAATATCTTATCGTCAATCTTTAGGCCATCAATATTTGGTACATTACTTTCGGCACCAGTATTAATGAAAAGACGGTCGAATGTTAATTCTTCTGTACCTGATTCATCAGTTACCTTGATTATCTTATCATCAATAAATTCAGCACTTGCATCAAGCACAGTTGCCAAGTTTTGATCTGCTACCTTGTGGTAGTTCTTGTTGCGTAGTTTTGCTGTCATAGCTTCCTTAGTTTCGAAAGCTTCTTCATACTTAACTCCTCTTTGAGAGTTAATTACCAAGTTCTTAGTTGGCAAACATGCGATGTTGATACATGTTCCGCCGTACATCATTGGATCTTTTTCAATCAAAAGCACTTCTTCGCCATGACTTGTCAGGCTCCCTGCCAAAGTCTTACCAGCTTTACCAAAACCAATAATAATATTCTTAAAATGTCTCATACTTAGACTCCTAATCCAAATTCTCGCTACTTATTTTTTGTCAGTAACATATTTCTTTTACAAAATAGCACGATAGATGTCAGCTGTCTACAATTTTGCTTATAAAAAGTAACTCCCTGTTTTTAATTCAAGACAAACCGTGGGTTTTACCCACACCCACAAGCTGAACCGGCTTGACCGCAATAATGAGAGGAGTTTCCCCCTCTCATTACTGCGGTCAAGAACGGGTAGTATTTTTTTGAAGCCCACAAAAAAATCTCCACACCTAGCACTTGACTACATTCTCACTCCAAGTTCAAAAGACATAACTTAATAATTGTGGCCTGATTTTTTTAATCTATAGCTGAAAGTGGCAAAACATCATAATGTATGCTTATAAGCCATTTATTAATGTGAGTAACGAAATTAGTAGCCGTAAGCTATTAACTAAAAGGTTCGTTAACTCATTTTTTAGGCTAATTGAACGCAAAATAGGTAACCTAGATATTAATCGCATCAGTATCTCTAAACTGAAGTCCTACTCGTGATAAGAAATACCTGCGTAGATCAAACAACCCCTCAGACCTCACTTAAATAAAAATCGTGCGTTCAAAATAACGAACGTGTGCTCAGATGACGCTTATTTAACAGCTATACCAACCGATTTTTAATATTAATTACTGTCTGCACTGATACACCGGTTTCAGCTGCAATTGCACGATAGCTAATTGGGGCACCGGTTGCTTTGTTTCTTAATTGATCAACGATACGGCGGTAGATAAATCGTTTTTGTGGGTTAGGTGCGTCTGCGGCGTAAGCGGGCCGTGTCCCTCGATATTTCCCATTGGCTTTGGCGATTTCAATTCCTTGGCGCTGGCGCTCACGAATTTTCTTCCGTTCTGTTTGGGCCATATAAGCTAGCAGTTTGGTTAACAGGTCAAACATAAATTTATCCATATCTGAATCGCCAGTGCGCATAGACAGAAATGGCGCATCTAAGACTTCCATCTTAACTTGTTTGTCCCTGATCTGCTTGATAATATCACTGGCATCATCATAGTTACGACTCAAACGATCCAAGGACGCAATGACCAGCGTGTCACCCTGCCGAACATACGCAATGGCTGCTTGTAATTCTGGTCGATTTTCGGTTGATTTTCCCGATTGCTTTTCTTCGAATATTTTTTCACACTTAGCTTTTTTAAGTGCTTTGATTTGACGCGCTAAATTCTGATCAGTTGAACTAACTCGGGCATACCCAATTTTCATCACGACTTCTCCTCTCGGAATTTGACCCTACATTATCGGCAACAGATTAGACACTCAAATTAGACATTTTTAACAGATTCAAGAATCGCTTACCGTGCCCGATAGAATCTCAGTTTTTTCCTATATTCTTAGTATAACGTTCATTGTCCATTTAGGGTACACCCTGAGTTGATCACTGATTTAATGCAAGCCTTAGAACAACTTCAAATAAACGGTATCGTTAATCAGGAGTATCAACCACATGTGCTTAAAAATCGGGGCGGTAATTATAATGGACACTATGAATTTCATTTATTAGACGGGAAAGTGGATATTCTGGTCATTTATATGCCCCATAAGGCTAATCCAGTGATCCGTTTAGTTCGAATCGGTGGACACGACGAACTGTTCCATGGCAGTTTAAACTAAACATCAAAAAACTAGCGAATTCCCCCCTGAGTGTGGGGAATTCGCTAGTTTTTATATTACGACCCTGTTAAGCTTGAACGGTTTAAACAAAGTAACAGAAAACATTAGCCATGCATTTTTCTATAGCGCGTGGCTGTCATTCCCGAAGTTTGTTTAAAAACCTTCATAAAATAACTGGGGCTGTTAAATGCTAACGTATAAGCAATTTCAGAAATGCTGATTTGACTATTTGTCAGCATATATTTAGCAGCATCAACCTTATGGCTATTAATATATGCGCCGACAGTGACATTGTATTTTTCCTTAAATAGATGGGCTAGTGAACTATCAGAACATTCAAATTTTTTGGCCAGAAGTGCTAATGATAACTTTTGATTAACGTGATTTTGAATGTATAAGGTAGATTGCAAATTTAATCCGAATTTTTGGACAAATTTGTCAGCATAACCTGATACGGTGTTTGCCAGTCGAGTATTTTAAGCGGTCGCTGGTTAATTTGGAGTAACGTCGTCGTTAAATCTTGAGCACTAATGTGCTCAAAACGAGT
>NZ_RHOB01000042.1 GCF_003946085.1 Levilactobacillus angrenensis
AAGAACTAAGTGATTACCAACTGGTTCAAATCAATTGGTATCTGAATTCACGGCCACTTAAATGTCTTAATTGGCATACACCAATCGAGATCTTCTTGCTTAATTTACGTCATTAAATTCGTTCAAGTTATTTCTTGCAATCTGCCAAATAATAAAAAAACGCCGAGTCTCCTTAAAAGAGGCTCAGCGTTTTTTTAAATCTGTGACCAGACGTCCGCTCCCAAAGTAGGGAAGAGAGGTACGATGCGGCCTAGTTGTTCAGCTGTATATTGAAACTCAATTGCTGGTAATAAAACGTTAATTGCATCGGCAGCATGTTCACTAACTTCAGCTGCTCCTACAAGATGATGGTCTTGATCGTAAATCAAGGTGTTATCACCAATTGTTTCCTTATCAACTTGGCGGAACCATCCGTCAGGAAGATGATTAGTTTTAATGGTGTAATCAGGATTTTGCTGAGCTTCTTCGACGCTCATACCAACCTGTGCGATTTGTGGTGAGGTAAAGACAATGGTTGGGATGGGCGGATAGTTGATTGCGTCAGTAGTCTTTCCTGTGAAAAGTTGGGTTAAATAACTAGATTCAAAGATCGCAGTCGGGGTGAGCTTAGGCTGTTCTTTATCAAGCACATCACCAGAAGCATAGATGTTATCAATGTTAGTTTGAAGATGATCGTTAACTTCGATCCCGTTAGCATTGTAACTAACGCCTACTTCGTCTAATCCGATGTTTTCGATGTTAGGAATTCGTCCGGTAGCATCCAAAATCCAGTCGGTGGTGAGGGTTTCGTGATCGTTATAAGACACGGTAAAATGAGAACCGTCTTCCTCAAAACGATCCACCTGAGCGTTGTAAATGAACTTCACCCCTCGTTTTTCGAGGTCGGCAATGACTTGTTTTACGTAATCTTGATTAAATTTGCGCAACGCCCGATTATGGCGTAAAAGTACAGTGACGTTCGCGCCGGCAGCATTGGCAATCGTGGCAAATTCCATGCCGATATAGCCCGCGCCAATAATTACGATATTTTCAGGAAGCTGTTTGAGGTTCATAAAATCGGTACTGTCATGCGTAAGTTCTGAGCCCATAACATCTAGATGGTGGGGACGTAGCCCCGTTGCAATCACGATTTTGTCAGCGGTGTAGCGCTGTTGATCCACTTCGATGGTGTGAGCATCAACAAATTTTCCACGACCGTGAATAATTTCGATGTCAACAGAGTCGAGTAAACCAGTAATCATGTCCGGCAAGCCGTCGATGACTTCGTGTTCATGTTCTACATTGGCAGTCCAATCCAGCTTTAAGTCACCATTTACAATGCCATCAAGGCGTTCTTGGTGGCGTAAAAGTTGAACCGGGTTGTCCAGCGTAATTTTCGCGTTGCATCCACGGTTTGGACAAGTTCCCCCGATTTTGTCCGCTTCGATAATGGCGACTTTTTTACCACTATTAGCTAGTGGAACCGCCCCGTCGAAGGCACCATGCCCCGCGCCTAAGTACAAAACATCAAATTGATAACTTTCAGTCATTTAATTACCTCCATCCTAAATTTAGGTGAATAAATTAATTACCATTGTTGGCACGAGCATAGCAGAGGATAGGTGCGAGTTGCAAGCGATTGCAACTGAAGAGAACAAAAAGCAATCCTTAACTTTAAATAAGGATTGCTAAAAAATATCTTACTAACGTTTTAATGATTTAATCGATAGCATTGAAATACCACCAATCAAGGAAAAAATAAATGAAACAATAAAAATTCCAGAATAACCAAAAAGACTTATGACGGCAGCGGCTAAAACGGGTGCGATAGCTTGTGTAATTGTATTACCTAAGTTGTAAACACCTAAGAAAAATGCAACACGATTTTGATCGGGGATAACTTTTAAGTTTAATAAATTATCAAGTGCGTTCCATAAGCCCATTCCTAAACCGGCAGCTAAGGCGTAAAGAATAATACCAGTATTATTTCTTAAGAAGAACAGGGAGAGACCTGCAATTGCTAATAAGATAGTTGAGAGACCTACTGGTAATTTCAGTATTTTAAATTTATTAGATAGTGGCCCAGCGACTAATCCCATCAAAATGCCAAAAATAAGCATAATCATGTTAACAAGTTGGATAGAAGATTGAGTTTGATTACCACGATGAAGAAAGTCGGTCATTATATATAAAATGTATCCTGTAATTGCAAAGTTTCCAACTCCCTGAAACATTTTTCCTATAAGAGCTAGGTAGTAGTCGCGCCAATTTGCCAAGAAGGAAAAATTAACTTTACATTTTTTAAAGAAAACTTTTCTTTCTTTTTAGTTGAGGTTTCATCTAAATTAGAAGGCTCATGGACAATCAAAGTTGCAATTAATACGCCAGCAAATGTGAATATACCAAAGACTATAAATCCTAGTCGAAACTGGCTAAGGAACAAAGCACCGATAACGTTAAATCCGTTATTACCTAAAGCCATGCCTAGACCACCATAAGCAGAAGAAGCAGTCCCCTTTCCATCTTCAGGTGCAAAGGATAATCCAGATTTAAAAAGCCAAGAGCTAAAAAAGCCCAACAAACTTTACAACAATAATCGTAAAAAGCGCCTAGAAATAGGCTTTTTTTCATGTTTCGACGTTTGAGAAACGCATTCTAAGTCCAGTTTTTATTAATAAATGGGTTAATGTCCGCTAAATGAATATATAAACTGCGTCATAACTTAACAGTTGTGGCCTGTTTTTTGATGCTGTATAATTAAAGGGTTAGAACCGTGTCATTACTTAATGACATAAGTAAGGAGAGAAAAAGATGAAATATGGCTATGCGCGGGTCAGTACCACTGATCAAAAATTAGCAAATCAAATTGAGTTACTAAAATTGGCAGGAGCAGAAAAAATCTTTCAGGAAAAGTTTACCGGCACAACTACTGAACGACCGGAGTTTCGAAAACTGTTGCGCGCTCTAAAAACAGGTGATACTTTGATTGTCACTAAGCTGGATCGGTTTGCGCGGAACACGCGCGAGGCCTTAGCCATTATCCAAGAGTTGTTTAAAGAAAATGTCAAAGTCAACATTTTGAATATGGGCTTAATTGACAATACGCCGACTGGCCAATTAGTCTTTACAATATTTAGCGCCTTTGCGCAGTTTGAACGCGATATGATTGTCACGCGCACACAAGAAGGTAAATTGTATGCCAAGCAACATGATCCGTTGTTTCGGGAAGGGCGACCGAAAACGTATTCTGATGAACAAATCAGATTTGCTTATGAGCTGCGAAAACAAGGCATGACCTACAAGATGATTGAACGAAAGACGGGGATTAGTAAACGCACGCAGCAGCGACGGTTTAAGTTAATTGAGAAACCAAGTGATACTTCTAAAATCTAAAACAGGTGAAAGATCATGAAAAAGGATATTTGGTAGATTGTGTATGTCCTAAATGGACACAAGCAACGCTCCTAAGCAAAGCCTGTATGTACTGATTTCAGAAAAGCCCTCTATTCCGCGTAATAGAGGACTTTTTTGTGTGCATTCTGCTTAATTTAAACGGACAAGTATACATCTAAAAGGTGAACGTGTTGTCTGAGAGCGCGTAATTATTTACTTTTTTCTTTGTTAGCATCGCTGGATTCCAAAGCCTGCATTTGAGTCGTAAGCGTATTTTGTTCAGGTTAAATTAAAATTGCAAGTTACTTATTACAAGTTACAAGTTACTTGTAATCTGTATCTGGGTGACTCTTTTTATAGCTTCGAAGCCCACGCTTTATTATGTCATCTAAAATCTCAACCATTTTTGTATTTTCTTCGAAGGCAATTTTTCGAATATCATTGTAAAATGATTCTCTAACTCGTAATGGTTTTGTTTTTTCTTTTCGTTTAAAAGGAGAGTCGCCATCTTTTAATTGACTCTCTGCATCAATCTGATCTAAAAGACTTTTCTTTTCCGGCATATTCTACTCCTCCAACAGATTAATTCGTGATAGAGCTTCATCTAATACTACTTGATACATATATAAAGCCCTTTTGTCCCACATATCCTCATCTTTAATTCCACTTTTTCCGAAACGTTTAACACGTTCTCTTTGAAATACGTTCCCATGAAATAGGGCTTTTCCAAAGGCTTGATTAGCGGCTTTCAACACTTCATGATCGACAGGTCCGTCTTTTTTAACCAGATAGGCAATAATGCCAAGCAAATCAAATGATTTGTCATAGTCTTTTCTAAGCCCTTGAAGATAGCTTACAAATTTTAAAGAACTTGAGTAAGATTGCTCTTGAGTCTGCATAACCATAATTACGTAATCTGAGGCTAAAACGGCATTATTTGTATATGCTGATAGCGTTGGCGGAACGTCTATTAAAATATAATCATAATCATTTCTAATTTTTGTTAGCAAAGTTTTTAAAAATAGTGGTCGGTCACTTTTCTTATAATCTTCAAGCATATCAGGAAGCAAAGATAAGCTCCAATCACTAGGCATCAGATCAAGGTAATCTGTGACGTGTGCAATGGACTCAGATAAATCCAGATTCTTAATACCATCAGTTAAACTTTTGGAATTTTTTTGTTTGAATACAGGAAATGTTTTTTCTATAATTTCACTAGCATTTCCTTGTGGATCAAAATCAATTAATAAGGTTTTTCTATGGGCTTTATTTAATAGATAAGAAAAGGTTACACAAGTTGTTGTTTTTCCAACTCCACCTTTAAAGTTTCCTATCGTGATCGATGTGGTCATACAGGATCCTCCAGACTTGAACTTATTAGTTCATAGTCATTGTAATGCAACGAGCATAGCAATTCAACGTAAATATAAAGATACAAATTACAAGTATCAAATTACATGAAACTTGTTACAAATTACTTTTGTTATTTTTGCAATTTTTGTTTATAAACAAGCTGAATAGTGGTATGGTTAATTCATAAAATAGAACATAAAAAAACACCCACCGACGGGAATCGGTGAGCGCCACATAAAAGTCATCTAGTTTAATGACTATTATATCATGGCCGGTGCGATTTTTAAAGCCCTAGGGGACAAGCTGGGGTCTAAATCCAAGGAGACACGTTTGCCAGGGCGACTTCAATAAGTCTGGCTATACCACAACAAGGTCATCTGTACGGCTGGGTGGTGAATGGTGAGCGCGACCATTAACGGCGCGGGTGGTAAAACGAAGCTTCGGCTTGGTGCCACTGATTAGTTGGTGATCGAACAAACATAAATACGTATTACCAACGCCTGCTAGGGCGTTTTTTAGTAGGTTAAACCGAAAACGTAGGTTTATAATGAGTGGTGGTAGCAATACCGCAATTGTACAGACAAGCGACGGGCGTTAACGACCGACGAACTAAGGGGAAACTTTTAGTAGTAGAATTGTACTCTGGTTCAGTTATTCCAAATAGCTGTTTCCA
>NZ_RHOB01000043.1 GCF_003946085.1 Levilactobacillus angrenensis
TCCGGCGAGTTGGCGATTATCAGCAACACTGTCTTAGTTAAAGATTAGTTGCCCAATCAATCGCCACCTGTGGCTAAACCAACTGTTACTAGCAAGCACACTTGTAGCCGAGAGTCCGCCAAATATGGGTTCAGCCGTGGGAGTTGTCTAAGCGGCGTGGTTCATGCCGCTTAGACAACTGGCGTCTTTGAGACGTGACCTTCGGCTCAAAGCGAGGCCGAGACCGGTTCTCAGGCTCGGTCCGGTCCGCCCACCGCGTTCCAACCCATAGTTGGCTGACGGTAGGCGGCCAGTCCTTACTAGGATGCTATAAACGACTAATTTTTACGTTATCAGTCGCGTGGTGACAGTGCTTCTAGCTGATATTTATCTTTCAACCTTCAGTTACTTGAAGATTGTCGTCCTGTAACTCGCCAAAGTTATAATCAGGACGGCTTTTTTATTTATGGGCATCCCCAAAGATGGTCTATCCTCAAACTTTGAGAGGGCGGATCATCTTTTTTCGATTTATACCTCATAACATCATCTTAGCAAGAACAAATGACCAGAAATACATGCACTGATACAGCATTTCCTAAAAAAATCAAAAATAATCCCAACTATTTCCCCCAACTTGATTCGCATCAAGTTAATCTCCCCCAATCCACGGCATAATGGAAACATAAACAAGGACGAAACATTTTAGAACTTAGGAATTATCAATAGAAAGGATGCTCTCCCATGAAATTTCAACGCTTTATTTACAGTCACACCAATCCCATTACCTTTTGGTCAGCCGGCTTAATCATTCTGGGTTTTCTCAACACCTGGTTTACTAAAGTGCCGTACGTGACCGATACCGCTTGGATCATCGCTTCTGTCATCGCCGCGGCGCCAATCGTTTTGCGGGCCATCAGCGCGTTGAAAGCCAAGGTCTTCAGTATTGAACTGCTGGTCGGCATCGCCGTTATCGGGGCCTTCGCCATTGGGGAGTTTGAAGAATCCGCTATCGTGACCTTCCTCTTTCTCTTCGGTTCTTACCTGGAACAAAAGACGTTGGCCAAGACCCGGGGTGCCATCCAGTCGCTGACAGAAATGGCGCCTACCACTGCTCAACTGGTCAACGATGACGGTACGACTGAAGAAGTCGACGTCGATGACCTGGAAGAAGGCAACGTGGTCTTAGTCAAGGCCGGTGGCCAAGTCCCAGTCGATGGTAAAATCGTCGATGGTTCTGGCTACGTCAACGAAGCTTCCATTACCGGTGAATCCCGCCCCATCAACAAGCAAAATGGTGACGGTGTTTACTCCGGTGCCATGGTTGAAAGTGGTACCTTAACCATTGAAGCCACCCAAGTCGGGGACGAAACGACCTTCTCTAAGATTATTGAACTGGTCGAAGAAGCCCAAGATACCAAGTCACCTGCCGAAAATTTCATTGATAAATTTGCCCAATACTACACCCCCGCTGTCTTAGTCATTGCCATTCTGGTTTACGTCTTCTCACAAGATCTCCGGTTAGCCATCACCGTCTTAGTCCTCGGTTGCCCTGGTGCCCTGGTTATCGGTGCCCCAGTTTCTAACGTTGCTGGGATCGGTAACGGTGCCAAAAACGGTATCCTGATCAAGGGTGGCGACGTGGTCGAAAGCCTCGCCAAGGTTGACACCATCGTCTTTGACAAGACCGGGACCCTGACCACTGGTAAAATGACGGTGGCCGACATGAAACAATACACAGATGACCAAAGCCTCTTAGCCGGTGTCGCTCAAGTCGAAAAGACCTCTGATCACCCGCTGGCTCAAGCCATTGTGGCTCATTTGGATGCTCACCTCAAAGACAACGCCAGTGCCATGGAAACTGAAACCATCAAGGGCCGCGGCATGGTCGGCCACTGGAACGACAACGACCTGTACGTCGGTAACGCTGCTTTATTGAAAGACCATGACATCACGTTAACGGACGACCAACTCGCTGACCTGCACAGCATGCAAGACGAAGGCCAATCCACCGTCTTAGTTGGTTACCAAGGTCAACTCGCTTTTATCTTAGGGGTCGCTGATACGGTTCGCCCAGAAGTTCCTGCCGCTTTAGCTGCTTTGAAACGCCAAGGCATCAAGCACTTAGTAATGTTAACTGGTGACAACCAAGCCACTGCCCAAGCCGTTGCTGAATCCTTAGGCATCGACGAAGTGCACGCCGACTTACTGCCAGCTGACAAGGTCACCTTCGTTAAGAAGTTCCAAGACATGGGCCGCAACGTTGCCTTCGTCGGCGACGGTATCAACGACAGTCCTTCCTTAGCTACCGCTAGTGTCGGTATCGCCATGGGTGGTGGGACCGACGTCGCCATTGAAACTGCCGACGTGGTCCTGATGCAATCCAGCTTTACCGCTTTGAATCACGCGGTCGGCTTGGCCAAGAAGACTTCAGCCAACACCAAGCAAAACATTACCATCGCCATCTTAACGGTCGCCTTCCTACTGATCGGGTTGGTTTACGGTTACATCTACATGGCTAGTGGGATGTTCGTCCACGAAGCTTCCATCCTCGTGGTTATCTTCAACGCGATGCGCCTGATTGGTTACAAGCCTCGCGGCGCCAAGCAAGCCAAACCAGCTACCCAACAATTAGCAACGAACTAATCGAACGCATTAAAATAAGCCCTGACCAACCATCATCATGATGGCCGGTCGGGGCTTTTGTCTTGCTCAAATTTTAATTGCATAGCATTTCAATCCACTACCCACGCAAAGGTACAGCAGGTAGCCTAAAATCAGCCAGTCAAAGCCGGTCCCCACTAGCGTTGCGTAGCCGCTAACGCTCACGACGCCCAAGACTCCACTCAGTAGCGTGATGCCGCGGAACCGCAGCCAAAAGAGGCTCACGGCAAAAATCACGGTCGCGCTGGCCATCAAGACCCATAAGACCAATTCGGAACCGGCCGCCTCGCCGTACGAAACAGCCACGTCATTAGCCATGTAGCCCATGGCCAAGGCAGCCGCAATGGCCAACCCGACGACACCTAGGGCCGTTAAACTTATTCTAATCGACCGTCGCACCTGTTTTTCCCCTTTTCCCCTGAAAATATCAGTTTCTCTAAACATCTTACCCTTTTCTGATTGAAGATACAAAAAGTGTTTCCGCTTTACCGTTAAACTGGATAAATAAACTTGTGATAAACCGCTATGGCCGCCTGCCGTTTCACGACTAAGCTGGACCAAGCTAATTTTTAGGTCAAAACAAAAGAGGCCCGAACCGCAGTCCTGACCTCTCCGCATCAACTTGGCATCATGCCGCGTCTTGCGTTTACTGATTTGAATTAAGCTTTAGTGAAAGTCCATTTAGCAGCTGGGGCAACGCCGGCCTTAACGGCAACGGCCTTATCCTTGCTGTTAACGATCTTGAACTTCTTAGCAGACGTAAAGTGCATGTAGAAGCTCTTGGACGTCTTGGAACCCTTAGGCGTGTAAGTAATTTTCCAGAAAGTTGGGGTCTTGGCCTTTACGCTGTAGGTCGCGTAAGAAACCAAAGTCTTGACCTTCTTGCCGTTCTTGTAAAGGGTTTGGTTAAAGCCGGCCTTTTGACTGAAGACGAACTTTTGGGAGTACTTGTTAGCCGTGTTTGACTTCCAAGTCCCGGTTGGCGTCTTAACGGAGAAGCTAGCAGCCGTCGTCTTCTTAGTAGACTTCTTGGTTGCGGCCTTCTTCGTGGTCGTCTTCTTGGTCGTAGTCTTCTTGGTCGTGGTCTTCTTCGTGGCAGCCTTAGTTGCTGCGGCTTGGACCCGAATAATCCGGTAGAAAGACGTGTTGGTCTTAGGATTAGTTGCGTAAACGTAAACGTTAGCGTTCTTCTTTAGCTTCTTGGACAGCTTGATGCTGTACTTGCCAGTCTTCTTAGAAGCAGTACCGCTAGCCAAGTTCTTCTTAGCGTTCTTCGTCGCCTTAACGGTGATCTTAGAACCCTTCGTTGCCGTCCCCGAAACCTTGTTGGCAGACGTGTAAATGGCGTTAACACTCAAGTTTGGCCCAACGTGCGTTGCCGCATGAGCCGTTACAGCAGGCGTCGCCACAGAAACTGGGGCAACAGCGCCAACAGTAGCTAAAGTGACCAAACCGGTCATCGCAACCATAAATTTTTTCATTATATCCTGACCCCTATTCTACCGGCGTTTCCCACCGGCAATTAATTTATTTAACCGATTAGTAGTATAACAGATTTTATGGCAAAAGGAACCAAAATCGAACAGGAGTTTAGCATTTTTTAACCACCCTTAAGATTAACTTTATTTATAATCGGAAACGAAACCAAATGTTTGCTTCTACTGGTTAAAAAGACTAACTTATTGTGAGTAAATTCATTCTATTTAGTTAGGTGGTACTCTAATGGAGAAAACATTTAAATTTGATGATGACTTAACCGTTAATCGGTTAGGCTACGGTACGATGCAACTGACTGGTAAAGGCGTCTGGGGCCCTGTGGCTGACCCAGATAACGCGGTCAAGGTCATTGAAACGGCCATCGACAATGGCGTTAACTTTATTGACACCGCCGACGCTTACGGCCCCTTCTATGCCAACCTATATCTGCGTAAAGCCCTCCAGGAACGGCCGAACAACCACGTCATGGTCGCCACTAAAGTCGGTCAGACGCGCCAAGGCCCTGACATTTGGACGCCAACTGGAGTGCCCGCCTACCTACGCCAACAAGTTGAATTGAACCTATTCACGCTGGGGCTGGACCACATCGACCTGCTTCAACTACACCGCATTGACCCAACGGTGCCGCTAGCTGACCAGATTGGCGTGCTCAAGGACATGCAAGACGAAGGCAAGATCAAACACATCGGCTTGAGTCAGGTCTCCGTTGACCAACTCAAGGCAGCCGAAAAGATTGCGCCTATCGTCTCCGTCCAAAACATGTACAACCTCAGCAATCGTCAAGATGAAGACGTCTTAGACTACGCCGATGCCCACCACATCGCCTTTATCCCGTGGTTCCCACTGGCGACCGGGAAACTGATCGACAACCCGACGCTGACCAATATCGCCAAGAAATACGACGCCTCTCCTGCACAAATCGCGCTGGCTTGGCTGTTGAAGCGTTCCGCTGTCATCTTGCCAATCCCCGGGACCAAGTCAACTGACCATGAATTACAAAACATTCACGGCGCAGACATTGATTTGAGCCAAGCAGACTTTGACGCACTGAAGGCACTGGCAAAGTAGTTCGCATCTATTAAATAGTAAACATCCACCAGCACAGCTGGTGGCTTTATAACCGCCCTAGAAGGGCTCATCACACGCAAAAAGCCCCTTAAAGGGGCCCAACAAAAGACTACCAACCGCTGACTCTCGTTGCCTTGGTAGTTTTTTACTTCTTAAACGGATCTC
>NZ_RHOB01000044.1 GCF_003946085.1 Levilactobacillus angrenensis
TTGAGAACACCAACTCTACTTGGTTAAGTCCTCGACCGATTAGTACTGGTCCGCTTCACGTCTCACAACGCTGCCACTTCCAGCCTATCTACCTGATCATCTCTCAGGGGTCTTACTTCCATATAGGAATGGGAAATCTCATCTCGAGGCGAGTTTCACACTTAGATGCTTTCAGCGTTTATCTCATCCATACATAGCTACCCAGCGATGCGCCTGGCGGCACAACTGGTACACCAGCGGTATGTCCATCCCGGTCCTCTCGTACTAAGGACAGCTCCTCTCAAATTTCCTACGCCCGCGACGGATAGGGACCGAACTGTCTCACGACGTTCTGAACCCAGCTCGCGTACCGCTTTAATGGGCGAACAGCCCAACCCTTGGGACCGACTACAGCCCCAGGATGCGATGAGCCGACATCGAGGTGCCAAACCTCCCCGTCGATGTGGACTCTTGGGGGAGATAAGCCTGTTATCCCCAGGGTAGCTTTTATCCGTTGAGCGATGGCCCTTCCATACGGTACCACCGGATCACTAAGCCCGACTTTCGTCCCTGCTCGACCTGTCTGTCTCGCAGTCAAGCTCTCTTCTGCCTTTACACTCAATGAATGATTTCCAACCATTCTGAGAGAACCTTTGGGCGCCTCCGTTACTTTTTAGGAGGCGACCGCCCCAGTCAAACTGCCTACCTGACACTGTCTCCCACCACGATAAGTGGTGTGGGTTAGAGTGTTCACACAGCGAGGGTCGTATCCCACCAGCGCCTCACTCGAAACTAGCGTTCCGAGTTCTACGGCTCCGACCTATCCTGTACAAGCTGTGTCAACACCCAATATCAAGCTACAGTAAAGCTCCATGGGGTCTTTCCGTCCTGTCGCGGGTAACCTGCATCTTCACAGGTAATATAATTTCACCGAGTCTCTCGTTGAGACAGTGCCCAGATCGTTACGCCTTTCGTGCGGGTCGGAACTTACCCGACAAGGAATTTCGCTACCTTAGGACCGTTATAGTTACGGCCGCCGTTTACTGGGGCTTCATTTCTGGGCTTCGCCGAAGCTAACTCATCCACTTAACCTTCCAGCACCGGGCAGGCGTCAGCCCCTATACGTCATCTTACGATTTTGCAGAAACCTGTGTTTTTGATAAACAGTCGCCTGGGCCTTTTCACTGCGGCTACACTTGCGTGTAGCACCCCTTCTCCCGAAGTTACGGGGTCATTTTGCCGAGTTCCTTAACGAGAGTTCACTCGCTCACCTTAGGATACTCTCCTCGACTACCTGTGTCGGTTTGCGGTACGGGTAATTAATTACTAACTAGAAGCTTTTCTCGGCAGTGTGACATCTGGCACTTCCCTACTAAAATTCGGTCCTCGTCACGCCTTGTCCTTAGCGATAAGCATTTGACTCATCACCAGACTTGACGCTTGAACGCACATTTCCAATCGTGCGCATACCGTAGCCTACTGCGTCCCTCCATCGTTCAAACATAATTAACTAGTACAGGAATATCAACCTGTTATCCATCGCCTACGCTTCTCAGCCTCGGCTTAGGTCCCGACTAACCCTGGGAGGACGAGCCTTCCCCAGGAAACCTTAGTCATTCGGTGGATCAGATTCTCACTGATCTTTCGCTACTCATACCGGCATTCTCACTTCTAAGCGCTCCACTAGTCCTTACGATCTAGCTTCGTTGCCCTTAGAACGCTCTCCTATCACGTGACCTAATGGTCACATCCACAATTTCGGTAACATGCTTAGCCCCGGTATATTTTCGGCGCAGGATCACTCGGCTAGTGAGCTATTACGCACTCTTTAAATGGTGGCTGCTTCTGAGCCAACATCCTAGCTGTCTATGCAACTCCACATCCTTTTCCACTCAGCATGTATTTAGGGACCTTAATTGGTGGTCTGGGCTGTTCCCCTTTCGACGGTGGATCTTATCACTCATCGTCTGACTCCCGGATATAAATCAGTGGCATTCGGAGTTTATCTGAATTCAGTAACCCATGACGGGCCCCTAGTCCAAACAGTGGCTCTACCTCCACGATTCTTTACTCCGAGGCTAACCCTAAAGCTATTTCGGAGAGAACCAGCTATCTCCAAGTTCGTTTGGAATTTCACCGCTATCCACACCTCATCCCAGCATTTTTCAACATACACGGGTTCGGTCCTCCAGTGCGCTTTACCGCACCTTCAACCTGGACATGGATAGGTCACCTGGTTTCGGGTCTACGTCAACTTACTGAAACGCCCGTTTCAGACTCGCTTTCGCTACGGCTCCGATCTTTACATCTTAACCTTGCAAATTAACGTAACTCGCCGGTTCATTCTACAAAAGGCACGCTATCACCCATTAACGGGCTCTAACTAATTGTAGGCACATGGTTTCAGGAACTATTTCACTCCGCTTCCGCGGTGCTTTTCACCTTTCCCTCACGGTACTGGTTCACTATCGGTCACTAGGGAGTATTTAGCCTTGGGAGATGGTCCTCCCGGATTCCGACCACGTTTCACGTGTGTGGCCGTACTCAGGATCCTGAACTGAGGGCCAACGATTTCATCTACGGGGGTATCACCCGCTATGCCACGCCTTCCCAGACGTTTCGATTATCATTGACTTTGGTAACTCAAATGTTCAGTCCTACAACCCCAACGAGCAAGCTCGTTGGTTTGGGCTATTCCCCGTTCGCTCGCCGCTACTTAGGGAATCGATTTTTCTTTCTCTTCCTGTGGGTACTTAGATGTTTCAGTTCCCCACGTCTGCCTCAACTCAAGTATGTATTCCCTGAGTTGTAATAGTCGGTTAAAACTATTGGGTTTCCCCATTCGGAAATCTCCGGATCAAAGCTTACGTACAGCTCCCCGAAGCATATCGGTGTTAGTCCCGTCCTTCATCGGCTCCTAGTACCAAGGCATCCACCATGCGCCCTTCATAACTTAACCTAACGATTACTTCGTAATCGCTGATTAATTGAGTATTTAGCGATATAAACTAATTAAAAAACTCAAAATTACGCGGTGTTCTCGGTTTAATTATTTTTAATAAAAACAATTAATAAGAAAATTATTGATAATATCTAGTTTTCAAAGAACAAATTCCTTGATGCTTTCGCATCAATGGAGAATAGCGGGATCGAACCGCTGACCCCCTGCTTGCAAAGCAGGTGCTCTCCCATCTGAGCTAATTCCCCAAAATGATGACCTTGCGGTCAATGGGCATAAATGGACTCGAACCATCGACCTCACGCTTATCAGGCGTGCGCTCTAAACCAGCTGAGCTATACGCCCAAAATCATTTAGTTAGAGAGGTAAGCCCCTCAAAACTGACCATTGTTTCGACAAAGTATGTGTAGCCTCCGTATATTCCTTAGAAAGGAGGTGATCCAGCCGCAGGTTCTCCTACGGCTACCTTGTTACGACTTCACCCTAATCATCTGTCCCACCTTAGACGGCTGACTCCCGAAGGTTATCTCACCGGCTTTGGGTGTTACAAACTCTCATGGTGTGACGGGCGGTGTGTACAAGGCCCGGGAACGTATTCACCGCGGCATGCTGATCCGCGATTACTAGCGATTCCAACTTCATGTAGGCGAGTTGCAGCCTACAATCCGAACTGAGAACGGCTTTAAGAGATTAGCTTAGCCTCACGACTTCGCGACTCGTTGTACCGTCCATTGTAGCACGTGTGTAGCCCAGGTCATAAGGGGCATGATGATTTGACGTCATCCCCACCTTCCTCCGGTTTGTCACCGGCAGTCTCACCAGAGTGCCCAACTGAATGCTGGCAACTGATAATAAGGGTTGCGCTCGTTGCGGGACTTAACCCAACATCTCACGACACGAGCTGACGACAACCATGCACCACCTGTCATTCTGTCCCCGAAGGGAACGTCTTATCTCTAAGATTGGCAGAAGATGTCAAGACCTGGTAAGGTTCTTCGCGTAGCTTCGAATTAAACCACATGCTCCACCGCTTGTGCGGGCCCCCGTCAATTCCTTTGAGTTTCAACCTTGCGGTCGTACTCCCCAGGCGGAGTGCTTAATGCGTTAGCTGCGGCACTGAAGGGCGGAAACCCTCCAACACCTAGCACTCATCGTTTACGGCATGGACTACCAGGGTATCTAATCCTGTTCGCTACCCATGCTTTCGAGCCTCAGCGTCAGTTACAGACTAGACAGCCGCCTTCGCCACTGGTGTTCTTCCATATATCTACGCATTCCACCGCTACACATGGAGTTCCACTGTCCTCTTCTGCACTCAAGTTACCCAGTTTCCGATGCACTTCTCCGGTTAAGCCGAAGGCTTTCACATCAGACTTAAGAAACCGCCTGCGCTCGCTTTACGCCCAATAAATCCGGACAACGCTTGCCACCTACGTATTACCGCGGCTGCTGGCACGTAGTTAGCCGTGGCTTTCTGGTTAAATACCGTCAACCCCTGAACAGTTACTCTCAGAGGTGTTCTTCTTTAACAACAGAGTTTTACGAGCCGAAACCCTTCTTCACTCACGCGGCATTGCTCCATCAGACTTTCGTCCATTGTGGAAGATTCCCTACTGCTGCCTCCCGTAGGAGTTTGGGCCGTGTCTCAGTCCCAATGTGGCCGATTACCCTCTCAGGTCGGCTACGTATCATTGTCTTGGTGGGCCTTTACCTCACCAACTAACTAATACGCCGCGGGATCATCCAGAAGTGATAGCCGAAGCCACCTTTCAAACAAGAACCATGCGGTTCTTGTTGTTATACGGTATTAGCACCTGTTTCCAAGTGTTATCCCCTGCTTCTGGGCAGATTTCCCACGTGTTACTCACCAGTTCGCCACTCGCTTCATGGTTGAAATCAGTGCAAGCACGTCAATCAACGGAAGCTCGTTCGACTTGCATGTATTAGGCATGCCGCCAGCGTTCGTCCTGAGCCAGGATCAAACTCTCATCTTAAAGATGATGTGCTTGAATAGCTCATCGATTGTTGTTACATTTTTAAAAGCGAATTGACTTCGCAAATATTGTTTGGGTTTGATACCAAGTATCAAACCGCCCTACACATATTTGGTTTGTCGAAACAATGTTCAGTTTTCAAAGGTCTACCA
>NZ_RHOB01000045.1 GCF_003946085.1 Levilactobacillus angrenensis
GAAACGGAGGATTACTCTAACGGGGTGGTTTGAAGTTGTGCGTATTTGGGAAAATGGGCAACTTCAAATCAAAATCAATGAAGATTTTGCGCCATTTCTGTTGCAATTAAAAGATAAAGGGCACTACACCCAATACTTACTCGTTGATACCGTTAAACTGAAAAGTAAATATTCTATTTTGCTTTATAAACTCATGCGTGAAGCTGATAAAGATAACGGTAGTTCAATTGCCATTGTCCAAGGAACGCCTGATGAGTGGAAAGAATGGCTAGGTGCGCCAGAAAGTTATACCTATGGACGATTGAAAGATAATATTTTAAACCCAGCAATTGAAGAAATTAACCTTGAAATTGGGGATATGGGCTTAGAGTTATTTCAAGCACGCCGTGGTCGCGCGGTAGTTCAAGTGGAAATTCACAATAATTTCATTCGAAACAAACGGTATTAATTCAGGGGGGAAATGATGAATATAATAAAAAGAGGGATACCACTCTAGCCTCCACAGCTCACGGCATCCCTACATTTAGCAAAACAACCAACCATTTGAAAGGGAGTAAGAAGCATGAACAGACCAGATTTATTAGTACGAATAGTTACGATCATCACGTTGTTAATTGCGATAGTTTTGTTCCTATTTCAGGGAGGGAGCACACTAACTTTTGTATTTACAATTATCACAGTCATTTTATCTTTCATTTATCAGTTAATCAGAATACAGATGAAAAAGAAGTAAATCAGAAAAGTCATCTAAAGCTAACCGCATTGGAGGTAAACGCATGAATGGGACCTCGGTTAAAAACGGCTGGAACCCTTGATACAAGCGGACTAGCACAAATGCAAGCTCGGTCAAGCGTGAGACGCTTGACCTGTTCGGGCAGAACTCTCCATGAAATGGTCTGCTAGAAGAGCTCCTGCTGAAAGCATGCGTCAAGTGCAAAAATTGTCTTGATGAAATCATGCTTATTATGCAAAATAATTCGGCAGACAGCCCCCGTCGGGTAGACGCCATTTGCGGAATAAATCAGCAAATGGCATACGCAACGATTGGCAAAAAGTGGCTAGCATACAGCTAGTCATTTTGCCATGAGTTTGCGTAGCTAGGGGGTCAAGGGGCGAGCGCTAGCGTCCCCTTTGCAAGCACCACATCAGACACGTAAGTGGCTAGCATGTGGGTTGCTTGCCAAACCCCGTGAATTGATTTATTATGTGAGTAGAAACCCTAAGGGTTTCACGAGCTTAATCAATCAATTCACTTGCCTGAAAGGCAAAACAAAGGGGGTGGGGTTTGTGAGCGAACAACACAATATGGCTAGCTCTCTATCCGATAAACAACCCAATCGGAAAGACAGTCGGCAAATCAATTTTAGAGTGAGCGAGCAGGACTATTTAAAGCTTTCGCAGTCAGCGAAAACTTTAAATATGTCCGTGCCTGCTTTTGTCAAAAAGAAGGCACAAGGGGCACGGATCGTTGCCCCTAAGATTGGCGCAGAAGAAGCCCAAGCATTAACCCGTCAATTAGCAAAAATTGGGGGTAATCTCAATCAATTAGCCAAACACGCCAATCAAGGGGGTAATGTTCCTGCCCAAGCATTGCAGGAACTGCAAAGTGAGGTGGCACACATATGGCAACAACTCACATAAAACGGTCTGCCAGCGCGTCACGCCTTGTCAATTACGCCGAAAAACGAGCGGTCTTAAAAGACGGACTAAACCTTGATGTTGACTACGCAAAAAGTCAATTCAAACAAGTCCGTGAAGTGTATGGCAATCAAGGCAAGACGCAGGCGTATGCTAGCCGTATCTCGTTTAGTCCCAAAGAATTTGACCCGACAAACGAAGATGACCAACAAAAAGCGCTCGATATTGCCAAAGAAGTGTATCAAAAAACCTACCCTAATCAGCAAGTCGCTTTATACGAACATGCCGACACGGACGCTTTACACATTCATGCCGTCATTGGGGCAATCGACTTAGAAACAGGGAAAAAAATGCACGGTAACTGGCAAGAATACCGCGAAAAATTAGTCCATAATACCGATGAAATCGTACAAAAACATGGACTGGAAGTTACGAAAGTTGACCCTGAACGCTATGAAAAACGTTCTATGGCAGAAATTAAAATGCATGATCGTGGGCAACCCACATGGAAAGACCAAATCAGACAAGCCGTTGATAGCACGATGTCTAATCCCCTTATTCGCGATTTTCAGACGTTTAGAGACGATTTAAAGCAAAAGGCGATAGATGTATGGGAACGGGGAAAAGACCTTACCTATCAGCTCACAGGCACGAATTATAAAGCACGTGGTAACAAACTCGGCACAGCTTACGAAAAGGGGGCAATTTACAATGAGTTGGAAAGACGTACCAGAGACCAAAGAGACACCCAATCAGAGACCCGAAAACCAGATACAAACAGATTTAACAGCGCTCAATCAGACCCTGAAAGAAATCAGGAACTATCAGGGCACGCAAATTCAACTACAAAGCAAGCAACAAATCGAATTGACCGAACAACTGACACAAATCGAACAAGCCAGTCAGCGCGTCAATCAAGCCTTTCAGAAGACATTGAAAGATTTAAACAGCAACAAAGAGACCAACAAAGAACAATTAGTCGCGACGCTAAAAGACGCGCAAAACCACTTCAACGAGCAGACAAAGACCGTCAATCAAAGGACAATCGCCGAACTGCAAAAGATAAACAGCGTCCAACAGGACAACAACAACACGTTGAGAACCCTAAACGACAGCCTAAACCAGACCGTTCAAGGGACTATGGACCAAGTCGCTAACCGTTTATCTACGGAAATTGATCGAACACATAAAAATATGAGTTGGTATGAAATTAAAAATTATTTGTACGCGGTTATCCCGACTGGTTTGCTCTCAGGGCTTGTATTTTGGCTTCTGACGCATTTCTTTGCTTAACAGGTGTATTTATTAAATTATCTTTAAAATGGCTTAGAACGCAAAATAAGTCCTCCTAGCACTATCTGGGGCTGTCCGCCGAGCGTCAGTCGAGGCTTCTTCTGAGCCACGTCTTTTGGTTTTGAATTTAGCGAGTGAACGAAGTGAACGCTGCAAGCAAAATGTGAGCGTGATTTTCGCTCACTCCTTTTTGGTTTTGGGGCACGGAGACCCCCGCCTCTTATATAACCTCTTTTAAAACCTCTTTTAAAACCTCTTTTAATGGCATGTTCCACGTTACTCTCCCAAGCGTTTCACAAATGTTTGGGGGTCCAATTGTCTGTTTATGGGGGTCCAATTGTCTGTTTATAGGGGTCCAATTGTCTGTTTATGGGGGTCCAATTGTCTGTTTATGGGGGTCTCGTCTTGAGGTTCCGGCCTTAATATGGTAGCCTCTGATTTAGGAGGTGGTTTTTTGAGCAACGAACTAGTTAAATATCAACCGGAGTTAAATACAATTCCTCTGCGTAAATTTAGTCCTGTTGAGATGAATTTATTTTTTTCAATTGTGTCTAGAATGCGTGATAAGGGTGACCAAACCGTCCGCTTTAGCTTTGACCAGCTAAAAGAGTTAAGTAATTACAAACCCACAGCTAATCGGCGCTTTATCGACGATATTAAACGCACCTACGACCACTTGATGGACTTGCGTTTCGGTAGCCAAAGCAAAAGTGGGTTGTCGTTCGAAAGATTTGTCATGTTTACCAAATTTAAGATCAACGGTGACGTAGACGAGCCGTACGTTGACGTAGAAATCTACAAAGACGCTTTGCCCTTGCTGAACAATCTAGAGAGTTGGGTGCGGTATGCACTTATCGAGTTTCGCGACCTAAAAAGTAGCTATGCCAAAACCATGTTTCGATTACTCAAAGGCTATCGGACAACTGGATACGCCTACTTTTCCAAAGCAGATTTTGATGAGTTACTTGATATTCCAAAAACTTATCGGCAAGGCGACATTAACAAAAAAGTAATAAAACCAATCAAAGAAGAACTTACCCCCCTATTTCGTGGGCTAACTGTCCGCAAGAAATACGGTAAAAGGCGAGGAAAGCCTGTTATTGGCTATTCTTTTGCATGGAAACCTGAACGCAAAGATGCCGAAGATGTCCACGTCAGCAAGACTGAACGCCTGAACAAAGCCAAATTCAATATCGAGCACAATGGCGAACTGTCCGACAAAGAAAAATGGCGGGCAATTGATAAAATCAAAGGTCTCAAGCTAGGAACGACCGAAGCGGAACATAATAAACAAGAACAAGAGACGCGCGAAGAACAGATTCGTGCAGAGGAGCGACAAAAAATACTCGAAAAACTACGAAACGGAGGATTACTCTAACGGGGTGGTTTGAAGTTGTGCGTATTTGGGAAAATGGGCAACTTCAAATCAAAATCAATGAAGATTTTGCGCCATTTCTGTTGCAATTAAAAGATAAAGGGCACTACACCCAATACTTACTCGTTGATA
>NZ_RHOB01000046.1 GCF_003946085.1 Levilactobacillus angrenensis
AGGTTTGGCTGGCACTGGCGTGATAACGTTTATTCATGGCACTTTGCAGACTGGATAGTGAGAATAGTTGGGGACTAGCACGCTTTTTAGCCTGTTTTTGGACGTCCTTGATTAAACCGCCCTGTGAGCCTTTCTGAACGTGTTTAGCTTGCATGAATGTCATTATCCCTGTTTCGTCTTTAAATCGCTGATAGGGGTCTAATTTTGCGACGAATTTTTGCTGATTAGCTAAAATTTCCGCATTTAGTTCAAAATAGGGTTCCGGCTTAAAGTTTTTGATTGCCTGGTCTCTTCGATAAACCATATACAAGGTTGGCGTCTGCACGCGACCAATTGAGTACACCCCGCGCACCCCTTTTTGTCTTAACAACAAAGTATATAAAGGACTGCCATTCATACCAATTAACCAGTCACTAATTTGACGGGTTTGGGCTTCTTTATAAGCCAAATAGTCTTTGTGCCAATCACCAAGATTTTTAAAGCCGGTAATAATCGCGTCTTTTTCTAGGCTATTCAACCAAAGGCGCTTAATCGTTTTCGACTTAACATCAATATGCGCTTGGTTCATGATCGACCACGCGATATTTGACCCTTCTCGACCACTATCGGTGGCCACAATAATGGTATCGGCTTTCGTTAACAGGTCTTTAACGACCTTGAATTGGGCTTTTTTACTAGCTGACACTTCAAACTTGTATTTATCGGGGAAAATCGGTAAATTAGATAAGGCCCATTGCTGGTATTTCTGATCATATTTATCCGGTGTGGCTAGTTCAACTAAATGTCCGAGACCATACGTGACAAGCGTATTATCGGGCAAAACAGGGTCACTAACCGTATAGTAACCCTGTTTTTTTGTGCTCTTTTGAAAGGCTTGGACGTATGAACGGGCTTGACTGGGTTTTTCAGCTAAGATAACAGTGGTCATGTTCGTTCACTCCTTATGATTCAATTTTTGATCTAATTCTGTTTTGCCTTGTTCAGCCGCTTTTAACCAGGTTTAACGGTGCATTTTTTATTCCGATTACAAGTGCATGCCCCCATCTTCATGCCGATTTCGAGTTTGGTGTTGCCGTTGCTTTTTCGCCATTTCCCACTCAGTCTCTTTTAAACCTTGCGCCTGTCTTTGTCGTTGGTAATCTTCATCACGAGCATATAGAACAGTCATGATCGCGTCACTAAAGGCCGTCTTTAAGTAGTAGTTTGGACTAACTGGCTTATAATTTAACGGTTGATAATGTGCCAGCTGGGATTTTCGATATTGATCGTCCTTAGCTTGTTGCTCTTTTAACTGTTTTTGGATTTTCTCAATCTGACTGTTCTTAATCGTTGGATCGACTTTACATTCACCCAAAAAGAGTTGTTTAGTGCCGTCATGCTTTAAAACCCGTTGTAAGTGATGATTCTCTAACTGATCTAAGCTAAGCTGTCCCGATAAATAAGCTAACCCTAATTGATGTTCTTGGGTACTGAAAACCCTCGGTGGGTTTTCTTGCCATTGTGCCATTGTTTCGACTTTTAATGGCTTTAAAGTTGGATCATAGTACATCACGGCTGTATAGGCCTGTTCTTGTCTAACTAGTGAAAGATCATCTAAATCACCATTAGGAAAGGCTCTTTTCAATACTTCATGGTATTGCGTTTGAATGACTTGCTTAACTGCTATGATTGTCCGTAGGTCTTTGACTGCTCTCGTAATCGTTTGCTGTTCTGCTGGTGAATACTTTTCTAGTAGTCCTTTATCGACGTGTTCTAGGCTTTCTAAGCTATCAGAGTGGATCATTAGCGTATATTTCAGATCAATTTTGGTCTCTTTTTCTTGTTGCATTAATAACTTAAAACCAACGTATGGCCGCTTGGTAAAGGTCAATAATTGCTGGGTCAATAAATCATCACGAATATTCATTAAACGTTCGTTTAATTCACTGCCTTTGAAAACTGTTTGCTCGCTTTCGGTTTCCTTAATTAATTCTCGTCTTTCAGCTTGCGTGGTCTGTTCAAAATTAAGCTCTGGATAAAGTTTTTTCGTGGTACGATCGACCACTTTGTTTAAGAGTTCATCTGCCTTTTTTAATGAGCTTTCTTGTTGGTTAATTGTCAATAATTGTTTAGTCACATCTTCACCAACTGCATGTTTAATTAAGGTGCTATTTTTCCAATTAAATAGCATGCGCCGTTTATCATCTAAACTCTCCAAACTGATATAAGTTTTCAGTTCATGGCTTAACTCATTGACCACCCGTTTTTCATTAAACGAGAAGTGTTCACTTAGGCTATCTAAGTGACCTCTATTGATTGCTTTTTCTTGGTTGTTTTTATAACTGGCTTTGGCTTTGCGATAGTTCTTTACTTGTTGGTTAAATTCTTTTCTTTCATACCGCTTACTATTAATTCCCTCGTGTTGGGTTGGTGTATCATCTATTCCCTGCTCAGTAAATGATTTTTCACTGATCCGATCGGGAATATTTTTTTGCTCTAAAACCTGATTGACACTAACTGCCCAATTATGACGCCATTCAATTATTTTTTCTTTCTTATCCCAATCGACCATCAGTATCTTTCTACTCTTAGGGTACTTGCTAGTTCCGGTATACATTTTATTGCCATTATCATCTAAAATATATTGCTTTTTGCTCTTAATTCCCCATGTTCCATCTGAATTAAACGGCCGATTAGTTAACATCACATGAGCGTGCGGATTATCTGGGTGGTCGCGATGAATTGCCACGTCGGCTACCATGCCCTCATCAACAAAATTTTCTTGCACATATTTTGTCAGTAATTCTTTCTGTTCGGATTCACTTAATTCTACCGGTAAAGCCACGTTAAACTCTTTCGCATACCGAGAATTTGCTCGCCGATCTTTTCTTTCTACTTCGTTCCATAATTTTTCTCGATCACTGGCCCATGCTGGTGCATTTTTAGGAGTTAAAATAAAACTCTCTGGTATGACTGACCGAGCATAGAAATAGTGGCGACCTTCTTGATCATCAAATAATTTTTCACCACTTCGATAAGCGGCACTGGCAATCGCACTTCGTCCTTTCCCAGCACTAATATTACTAAAACTCATATGAAAAATTGCCATACTAGTCACCACCTTTCTTTGGATCTATTGGTTGATTTTGTTGTCGCCATCGGCGACTTCTAATACAGGATTTTAGCACGATTTACCCCACAATAATTTAGTGGGGTGTAAGTGCGCATTGACCTCGTTTCACTCGGTCTGCTGATTCTCCTGAATTTACTTTTAGTGTATGCCTTCCGCTTCGCTATTTCAACTTCTATACTTTGACTTAACGTTTCCTATATGATATAGTTTCGGTGATTATTTCTAATATGATTGGAGGAATCGTTATGTCTAAAAGTAACTTAGAAAAACAAGAAGCTAAATTAAAAGCCCTTAATCAAAAAATTAAGGACGAAAAAAATAAGATTGAACAACGGCTAGGTAAACAAATCATCAGTCAAGCCAATTTAGATTATGCTAATTTGTCTAACGATCAGATTAAGCTTTTAGCTAAGCAATTTTCTGAATTTTTAAAGGTAAAGTCCGTAGATCATTAGCCATACGAGATGGGGAAATTCCATGTCTAATCAATATGAAAAACTAGTCGAGCAGCAAGCGCGTTTAAAACAAAAAATTGATCGGGAAGATTTTAAATTACGACAATCTAAATACTATGAAAATCGGCAAGCTCGCAAAGCCCGTTCTCGCCGATTAATTCAAAAAGGGGCTTTATTAGAAAAGTACTTTCAAGCTGATAACCTCTCGGTCGAACAAACCGAAGAACTTTTAAAAACATTTGCTGACTATGTTAATGCCCATAAACCGGATAAATTAAAAAACGATCAACCTAATAACTAGGCCGATCGTTTTTATTTTCAGGATTGTTTTTTGGCTTAATTTCTGGATTGTGTTTAGCAAAGTCTTTTAACTGTTTTTTGAATTCTTGGTGTAAGCTCTGCTTTACTTTCTTTGTGCTTCCTTTTACTTGATCGCTGTTGAATTATCTTTTGACCCTTACCTCTTCTTTTTGATTTTAGGTCAAGCGTAAAATCTGAAATTTTATTTTGATCTAGCTTACTTAAATGACCGATTTCTTTAAAGTTTAAACCGGCTTTGGGAAAGCGATAAA
>NZ_RHOB01000047.1 GCF_003946085.1 Levilactobacillus angrenensis
GACGGTTCTTTTAGTCCAGCTCGTTCTAGCCACTTACTTGGCAAGCCAACCCCTAATTTGCGCTGTAAGAAGCGGTCAACGCTCCGAACAATTCCTTGTAGCGTCCCGACTAACTTTTGAAGACGACGATTCTCAATGTCTAGTTCCATAGCCTTACTTTCAGCTTTGATCAACTGGTCTTTTTGAATATCCATATCAGACCTTTGGGACAATGTTTCAGTAAAATACGTATCCGTTAAGCTGGCGCCCTGTTTAAGTTTATCAAAGTCAAAACGGTCAACCAGCACATACCGCTTATGGAAACGGGATTCCTTCGTTTTAACACTGTTCACATCAAACTTAGTGGCTTGATACGTTTTAAGTTTCGCTTGACGCTGTTTAGTTTCATTTTCAACCGCTGCTAACTTTTGCTGCCCCTGCTTAATAGATTCCCGCATGGCTTTATATTCTGGTACCGTTAAACTTTTACGTTCTGATTCTTGAACCCCACGCTGAATATTGAAGCCATGCTGTTGTAAATAAGTCGGTAATTGATCTTGAATATCTCGCAAAGCTGTGCGATTAAAAACTCGTTTAGCAGACAATTTATGTTCATCATCAAACGGGACAATCCCCATATGCATATGTGGGGTGCTCTCATCAAGATGAACAATTGCATAACGAATATTTTCCTCACCAAACTTTTCGGCAAAATATTCCTTAGCCGTTTCAAAATATTTGCGCGTATCAGCCGCCGTTAAATCGGCAAAGAAATGACGATCACTTGAGATAATCCATTCATTGACCAAGACCGCATCTTTTCTAACTGCTCGCTGACTCGTTTTATACTCGTTAATATAATCCTCAATATCGGTTTTGAAATGATTAGTCCGACCAGCGACCAAATCATAATTTAAAGCAGAACGGTCAACGTCAATATCGGTATTTTTGTGATTCTGAGTTCGGCGTTGATCATGATTACCCAAGCCTACCAGATTATCAGCTTTCAATTTCTGCATATTAGCTACTAAATAACTCATCTAACCACCCATTTCAAACAGCTAAATTTGATTAGAGCATAGCACAGAATCCGGCAGACCTCCATGCAAGGTATAGCACATTATACTTTACTTGCGTAAAGTACCTAGCCCATGTGCTCGCCGAGGGGTCTCCCGACGGGTGCCTTGCCGGCAGGACAGAACCACCGTTTCATTTGCTTTAGCAAATTTCACTCTCGCACCGCAACTAAAATCAGTCGTTTTCACAAGTGAAATCAGCCTGAATTTTAGAAGCTATACTCACAATTTTTGGCTGGCTTTAGCCGTCAAAAATTAAAAAAGCCGCCGTTTCATTCGGCAGTCTTTTTTCAAGTTCAAAAGAAATCACGCCCAACAAATACACGGCAATTGCATCGATTGCTAATTTCAGCAATCCTAATTTGTTTTTTAAAAAATTAATTTAACTTTTAAACCCCTGTCGCCGCGCCTTCAAAATTAAACTTGCCAGCGCCTCGACATAGTCCTCGTTTTGGCGGGACATAAAATAAAGCAAACTTTTTTGGCTCTCACTCAATTCAATGCCTCTAAGCGACGTTAACAACATAGCTTCACGGTGGGCGCGCTTCGCTTCTGTATTCTCCCTGATTTCTTGGAGCCGCCGCACCACTGTGGCACTAGAGACCCCTAATAATTCCGCAATTTGCCGCGTCGATTTGCCCTGGTCAGCCAAGTGTTTTATTTCAGCGATATCCACCGACCTGCGGGGACGACCGTCTGAAACCATGGGTTCATGCCGATTAATTTTCATTACTAGTCCTCCTTTTTAGTTAACCATTTCGATAAATCTAGTATAACACAGATGATACATAAACGATACTAAAACCATTAAATTAATTTTAGAATCACTTAAGTATCAAAAAACCAAAATAAAAAAACCACCCCGTTGGCGGCTTTAATTGTTTCTAAACAAAGTAATTTTGACGTTCAAAATTCCATTTTGCCACAACTTCGCGTACCTTATCACCAATCTCCTCATCATCACCGCTAGTATCGATCAGATTTTCATTTTCTTCGTCCGCGTCCAACTGTAATTTCTTACGAATATCACGTAATAGCCCACCAAAACCAAGCATGCGGGAACCGGCTAAGCCTTGTTCCAAATCTTCGACCACTCGTAAATCACGTTCTTGATTATCGGTTAAAATATCCTTTGATTTAACTTGATATTTTGCTGTTTCTTGAGCACTAGCCAGCAACGAGTTCTTACCCTTTTTCAAGTTTGGTTTAATCGCTTCAACATGGACAATCGGCATATAGTCCAATTTACGCGCTTTTTGCCATAACTTTGTCCACTCCGCTTGCGATAAATAATTAGCCGAACTAGCAAAATAACTTGATTTAACAAACAATAACACGTGCATATGTTGGTGATACGTCTCATTAGCACTAACTGTAATCTCGGTCGAACGGACAAACCCTAGCAAATTCTTAGCTACTTTTTTATATTTAATCAATCGATTAAACGCTCGTGTCATTTCACGTAACCGCGATTTTAACTCCGTCCCCGACGCATTTTCTTCGGTCAATGTTAAAAAGATAAAGCGCCCTTTTGGCTCACGCCCAACCGCTACCTGCAAAATCTGCATTAATTGATTTGATTGTTTCATAGCACGACGCCAATTACATAACGGGCACAATCGCGATTTACAAAACCATGTTTGCGCCAATTTCAAACGCCCCTCATCATCAGCAATGAACCGCAAGACTTCCCCACATTCTTTAACCCGCCGCGCCTTACGGTAATGTAGCATTTCTAAATAATCAGCGTATTTTACATTCTCAATTTTTCGCTCGCGCCACGGACGTTGTTTACCTGATTTTGTCGTATCCTGCAAAATTTTTGCCATAATAAAAGCCCCATTCATTTCACGTGAATGTGAGCTAATCTTTGTTATCTACTGGATTTTAACGATTTATGTTAGAAAAATGACGTCACTTTTTCTTGACTTTAATCACGGAAGTTCATACACTTATTCCAGTAATCCAGTAATTAACTCTATTAGCTCACGTGCTCGAGGTCGCCAAACTTTCAAGCTCACGTGAGTTTTTTTGTTGTCTAAAAAATTTCAAAACGTTGATTTACCGGCGTTTATAAAGACTACACCAGCCGTTCAACCATTTTCATAAATATTTAACCCCCTAATCATACCGCTAAACCGCGTTGTGTCAACCTTTTACCCACCTTTTTTGCCTTAAAAAAAAAAACTCGTTATTTCTATCTATGTATCAAGATAAGAAGAAACTGGTCAAAATCGACCAGTTTCTAAGCCCTCGGGCGCTGACGCCCCGAACCCAGTCCAAGCTGTGCCAGCTTGACCGCACAAATGAGCGGGAGTACCCGCTCAAACTCACCCCGTCACTCGCCGTTAGGCAGGAAAGCAAAGTTTAGGAAACTTTGGCTTTCAGCCAATTCAGTGTCTGGGTTTGGTTAGTCAATCAACTCCTTAAAGCCTCAAAAAGGGACTAACTGCTAAAGCAGTAAGTCCCTTTAATTCGATTTACCGTTGACTGACGGCCATTCAACAGCTCCAATACTCATCAGCGGTTAAATTAAAGCCATAGACCAAATTCAAAGACTTGGACCATCTAATTCATCATGTTGTCCCTCTGAACGCTCCTGTGGCCTCTGAGGGGCTTTTTTAGACGGTTCTTTTAGTCCAGCTCGTTCTAGCCACTTACTTGGCAAGCCAACCCCTAATTTGCGCTGTAAGAAGCGGTCAACGCTCCGAACAATTCCTTGTAGCGTCCCGACTAACTTTTGAAGACGACGATTCTCAATGTCTAGTTCCAT
>NZ_RHOB01000048.1 GCF_003946085.1 Levilactobacillus angrenensis
ATTGTACAGACAAGCGACGGGCGTTAACGACCGACGAACTAAGGGGAAACTTTTAGTAGTAGAATTGTACTCTGGTTCAGTTATTCCAAATAGCTGTTTCCAGGGAACAATTCTGCGCTCAAAACGTCACTCCCTCTAAACTGAATGGAAAACCGAAAACCGTCAAGTCAAATTCCAAAGAAAGTTGGTGGAATTGTTGAAATGTAAGGATTACATTGTTCCCTTGAATCCTGATGAACTTAATAAGAGAATAATCTACCGAAGTTCAGTCAGGATTACGAGTCGGCAAAGGAACCAAGTAAAGAGAGTCTTGCATAGCCAAGGGTATGAAGGAAAGATTGAAGGTATTCGATATACCCGTGTAAATTACAAGTATTCATTCAGAGTATTGGTGAAGTACCAAGGAAATGTGGGTCAGTTTCTAGTTAATACAAAGAATGAGACTATTCGATTTGATGGAATGGTCTAGGGATAAACTAAGAGGATTTCACAAAAACAATTTTCCCAATTAGAGCTAATCTAAGACCTAGACCACTTCTTTTTAAGATGGTTTCACAAACGGAAAATAACGGAATGTGGAAGTACCAGGCTTAATGGGGATCACTTGGGATAAAAAGCCGCCTTATGTGAAGTAGAAATTGGTATACTAAAAAAGGCTCCTGAAGTGAACCCCATAAGTTGGAGTGAATTTCTACGCCACTAACTGGCTGGTATGTTCCCGGTATTTTACCGGGGACATACCAGCCAGTTTTGCTTTTATCCGACGATGATTGTAATAGTCAACGTAGTTAGTAATGCCGGATTCTAGCTCTTTGTAACTCCTATATTGGTGATTATGAACCGTGCCAACTTTAAGAATGTGAAAAATACTTTCTGCTACTGCATTATCTAGGCATGTGGCCTTACGGCTCATGCTTTGGAAAACATGGGCTTGTTGAAGAATGTTCACGTATCGAAAGTTTTGATATTGAAAGCCTTGGTCTGAGTGAATTGTCATTCGATATGGTAAATCTGGCCGTTTTGCTAGTAGTCGCTTAAGTGGGCATGTTACGAAGTCGACCGTCGGTTTACGATCAATGGCCCATTCAATAATTTCTCCGTTGTAGAGGTCAATATAAGCCGTAAAGTACGCACGTTCGTTGATAGTTTGCTCACCCCAACGAACCTCAGTCACATCGGTAACGATCTTTTGAAATGGTCGATCCGTCTTGAAACGACGTTGTAAACGATTATGGGCAATTTTACCAACGGTTCCTTTATAAGAATTGTATTTCTTGGTGCGCCGATTAAACGCCTGACATAGTAGGTTATTTTCACGCATGATACGAAGTACGGCTTTATGATTTGCCTGGATTCCTTTATTTTTAAGAGCCAGAGTGACTGTTCGATATCCATAGTCTGGATTATTTAAACGAATACTTCTAATCTCATCAACTAACGTTGATGAGTTCGTTTGATATTTGCGATGACGAGCATCATGATAACTGCTACTCGACATTCTTACTGCCTTCAAAACCGCAACTAATTTAACATTGAATTTGCGCCTTAGCTCAGTAATTAGCCGGGCTTTCTCTTGGTTTGAGATTTTTTCTGTGCCAAGGCTTCGAGTTTTTCCAAGTAGGCTACCCGTATCCGCAGGAGTTCATTTTCTTCCTGAAGTTGCTTCAAGGTTTTAGATTGCTTAGCTTTATCTGTCATTTTTAAAGACCGTCCTTTGAATGGCTTAAGACGTCCCTCAATCAGCTTTCGTTCCCAATCCCCAATCATTACCGGATGTTTTAATTTGAAATGAGCTGCGGTTACTGGATATGAGGCACGATGTTCTTGTCGCCACTTGATAACCTTGATTTTAAAGGAATAGTCGTAAAATGTCTTCCTTGAATGGTTCTCCAATCCTTGAATTCCAAAAAGTTTAAAGTGAGTGAGCCATTGATGGATAGTCGCACTACCTTTAATACCATACTTTCTCATGAGTAATCGGGACGAAGTTCCCTGAAGATACTCGCTTAATACTTGTTGCTTTATTTTTGCTGAGAACATAGTAAAACCTCCTGAGTTTGGATTTACTCCAACTCAGGGGGTTCACTTTATCCCGGTTTAACACTGGAGGCCTTTTTTCTAGGTTACATATTTTGAGGATGAATGTTTTTATCTTCGTAGCTTTTACTTGGGTGCTGTAACATGATGAATACTGCTTAGTTTTTGGTGCCGTACCCCGCAACAGATACGTCGCTTCGTTGGTATTATCTTAAATGCTAAGTATCGAGTTGAGAAGGATCATAAAGATATTGGCGTCATAATCCCACTGGACGACGAAGAACTTAAATTTTTAATGACTAAAGCCTTGAGACGTTACTTTAACACCCTAAGAAGCAATGAGAAGCACATCAAGAACGTGGAAAACTACCTGTACGGCACCATGCAAAACCTATTTGGCGTTTGGTGGAATAAACAAGCGGCTAGAGAATATGTGGCCAAACACCCCGAAGAAGAAAAGTCGGCCGACAACGATAACAGTGGTTTGTACTACTAGTCCTAAAAGGCTACAAAATCCTTTATAAGCGGTTTTAAGACTTACTAACCTCTTTATACTTAAGTTAGATTTAAATGGCTTAAACAGAATAATAGGGGCTTTTAAATGAGCGCCAGAGCTAACCAGGCTAACCAGCTCAAAAGTTCAGCCTTTAGATCAACGCCAAGCTCAAGTGATTTGAAGCCAGGGCTTTATCTATTGATAAGGTACTCAAAAGGTAGTATAATGGTAGTAGTAAAAGAAAGGAGATGAGACAATCATGGCAGTTAAGGAAAAGAAACGGGTCCAAGTCAAGATTGATAAAGATTTGGCCGATGATACCGAAGCAGTTTTAAGCGAATTGGGCTTAAATCCAACCACGGCCATTAACATGTTTTATAAGCGGATTGTTGCTAATGGTGCTTTACCTTTTAATGCGTCTTTAAGCGAAGAAGAAAGAGCTAATTTACGCTTTTTAAAGGCGACCGAAGGGATACCAGTCACCGAGTTCAAAGACGCTAAAGAGGTCGCTGATTGGCTCAATGATCCAGATGAGGACTAATGACTTAGTCAGCCTATACGTTAGTTTTGTAGAAACTAACGGTGGCAAGTCTCGACCAGTTTTAATTCGTCGGGTATCAGAACAGACGGTCGGGGCTTTTAAAATTACTAGTCAGTATGAAAATAAATCGGCTTATATAAAGCAACAATATTATCCGATTCAAGATTGGCAATCCGCTGGGTTGAAGAAACCTTCCTGGGTCGATCTTGGTAATATTTATCGCTTTCCCAAAGCCGGTTTAAACTTTAAAGAAATCGGTCATTTAAGTAAGCTAGATCAAAATAAAAT
>NZ_RHOB01000049.1 GCF_003946085.1 Levilactobacillus angrenensis
TGGAAACAGCTATTTGGAATAACTGAACCAGAGTACAATTCTACTACTAAAAGTTTCCCCTTAGTTCGTCGGTCGTTAACGCCCGTCGCTTGTCTGTACAATTGCGGTATTGCTACCACCACTCATTATAAACCTACGTTTTCGGTTTAGCCTACTAAAAAACGCCCTAGAAGGCGTTGATGATACGTATTTATTTTTGTTCGATCACCAACTAATCAGTGGCACCAAGCCGAAGCTTCGTTTTACCACCCGCGCCGTTAATGGTCGCGCTCACCATTCACCACCCAGCCGTACAGATGACCTTGTTGTGGTATAGCCAGACTTATTGAAGTCGCACTGGCAAACGTGTCCCCTTGGATTTAGACCCCAGCTTGTCCCCTAGGGCTTTAAAAATCGCACCGGCCATGATATAATAGTCATTAAACAATGATGACTTTTTTGTGGCGCTCACCAATGGCTGTTGGTGGGTGTTTTTTTATGTTCTATTTATCGATTTCATTTAGAATTATAGCTCAACCACAACAAAAGTCAATGTTTTTAAAAACTAGTACTACAGCACTACAGCACTACAGAATAAAAGAACTACAGCACTACAGAATATAAGCACTACAGCACTATAGAACTATAGAACTACGGAACTAAAGAACTACGGCACTGTTTTTTTTTTTAGTAAATGCTTGCACATAGGGCTTAAAGCTATACCGTAGTGCTAGCACTACGGAACTAAAGAACTACAGCACTATAGCACTGTAGAACATAAGCACTACAGAACAACAGCATTATAGAACTATAGAACTAACGCACTATAGCACTATATCGTGTTGATTCAAAAACGATATAGTGCTAATATAACAACAATCGTTAGGAGGCGTTATCATGACACAAACCATAACATTTGGAAATTTTAAAGGTGGAGTTGGAAAAACTAGTAATTCAACATTAGTAGCTCTAGACCTTAGCAATCGTGGTTACAAAACACTACTAGTTGATTTGGACCCCCAAGGAAACGCCACAAATCTACTCTTGAATACTAAAGTTAATATTGATGGAAAAGTTGGCCATTTTAAAAAATCTCTCATGGCTAGTATTGAAGATGGCGATTTAACTCAATCTTTAATACATATAAAAGAAAACTTCGATATCCTAGCTTCCGCACCTGACTTCGCTCTTTTCCCACGCTATATGGAAAAAATCAAAGACTATAATGAACGCGTCAAAGAATTCAGTAATCTTATCAAGCCTATTAAAGATAAATATGATTATGTCATCATAGATACGCCGCCTACTATCTCGTTAATCACCGATTCAGCATTGTATGCCAGCGATTATTGTGTAATTGTTATGCAAACTCATGAACATAGTTTTGAGGGAGCTCAAGCATTTATAGAGTATATCCAGGAACAAGTTATTGATACCTACAAGGCTCCCCGTTTGGAAATCGTTGGTATATTGGCTGTTCTATTGCAAGCCGGAGCTCCTGTAGATGAAGCAACTATTCAAAATGCTATTAATCAGTTTGGAACTGAAAACATTTTTAAACATAAAATTCACTCGATGCAGAGGATCAAGCGTTATGGAATAACTGGTATTACTTTCAATACTCAGTTTGATAGGCGTGTATTCAAAGTATACAAAGACGTAACTGACGAGATGCTAAAAAGAATGGAGGCAATTGAAAATGGCTAATAAATTGATTCGGTCTAACCGCAACCCAATTAAGCCAGATAAGCAGGCTGAAATTTCGGATTTTTCAAATTCAAATAAAGGAATTAAAACCCCACAAAATCAAGTTGCTTCGGTTACTTTTGACACAAACCTAAAAATCAACAACCACATTAGAAACAAATTGCAAGCAATGGCTGTATTAGGGTATAGTGACAATCAAAAGGCAGCTATTGAAGTAGCTTTATCTGTTTATATTGAATCTTTGACTTCAGACGAACGTAAAGAATTAGAATTTCAAATTGATTCTTTAGAAAAACGTGATGTACGCGTAAAAAGTAAATAATCACGCGCGCTCAGACAACACGTTCAGCTTTTAGACGTATACTTGGTCCGTTTAGATGAAGCAGAATGTACAAAAAAAGCCCTCTATTATGCGGAATAGAGGGCTTTTCTGAAATCAGTACATACAGACTTTGCTTAGGAGCGTTGCTTGTGTCCATTTAGGACATACACAATCATATAACAATCAATCAATGCTGTCACTTAACTTACGCAAAAAAGCCACCCATACTACTCAAAAAATATTCACAACCTATCTAAACAACCGTTTCCAAAAGTTCTCTCTCGTCTCATTAGAGGGCTTTTCGTTTTGCTTGCTTATATTTGTATCTGAATCATTGCTATCGCCTTTAGAATCGTTCTCACGGCTTTGTACGGTGTTGCTTTTAATATTTTGTTCTGACTTTTGATTTTCAAGTAATTTCTGACTGGATAAATTTAATTGCTGTTGTTGGTCTAATAATTTTTGAAATTTGTTTATCTGTTGATCCTTTTCGTCAAGTTGGCGTCTAAGTATATTAACTAATTGATCGTTGCTTGACGTGCTTTTGTCTTGTCTATCCTTATTTGTATTGTTGGCATAATATTGATGTATAGCATTAACAACATCTTGGCTTAAAATATATTTATTATCACTAGGCAAATTACAAGTTTAATCCGAACAAGCCCGGAATCTTTCAATGGCAGTCTGTTGATGATGTATTTTTAATGGTCGTTGATTAATTAGTTCAAGTGCTGCTAGGATCTCATCAGTCGTTACTTGGCTAAAATTGGTCTTTTTCGGGAA
>NZ_RHOB01000005.1 GCF_003946085.1 Levilactobacillus angrenensis
TCTTTCTCTTGAAATGTGGTAGTGGATGGACATAGATCTGCGACTATATCCCTTTTTTGTACCCATTTTTACTCTATACAGTATACAAAAATATCCGCTGCCAGTAACCAATTAAGTTGATTACCAACAACAGATATTTTAGAACCAAAATCTGGCTGCCACAGGCTCTTGGTTTCATCAATTTTAATGAGCAAAACGCTGTCATTTCGAGAATAAGCGCGTTAAGTCAACCTCAGACCAAAAGCGCGTCAACCCAGGCTTCCCCCGGTCGACGCGCTCTTATTTATCACTTTATCCGCGATGAAACCAGTTGCTGACGCGGTGCCAGAAACCGGTGTCCTCTTGTTCTTCAATCTTCATCAATGGCACAGTTTCGCCTTCGAGCCGGCGCGCCACGTTACGGTAACCTTGACCAGCAGGGTTGTCCGTTTGCATGACCACGGGTTCCCCTTGATTGGAGGTCGTGATGACCGCATCATCATCAAAGATAATGCCCAGCAATTCGATGCCCAGATGATGGGTGATCTCATCGATATCCATCATGGACCCGTCTTGCATCATGTTCCGGCGAATCCGGTTGATCAATAACCGTGGTGCTTCGGTCAGTGGGTGTTGTTCCAACAGGCCCACGACCCGGTCAGCATCCCGGACGGCTGAGATTTCTGGCGTCGTCACCACGATGGCAGCATCTGCACCGGAAACAGCGTTGATGAAGCCTTGTTCGATCCCGGCTGGGCAATCGATCAAGACGTAATCGTATTCTGGCTTCAACTCATCCACGATTTCTTTGACTTGTTCTGGCATTAACGCCGTCTTGTCCGTGTTTTGCGCGGCTGGCAATAAGTAAAGCTTGTCGTCAAAGCGCTTGTCCTTGACCAGCGCTTGCGGCAACTTTGCTCGCCCTTCCGCTACGTCCACGATATCGTAGATGATACGGTTGTCGAGGCCCAAGACCACGTCTAAGTTCCGTAACCCAATGTCCAAATCCATCAGGCAGACCCGTTTGCCCATCAAGGCTAACGCCGTCCCGATGTTGGCACTGGTCGTGGTTTTACCGACCCCACCCTTACCGGAGGTGATCACAATTGCTTTTCCCATTTTTAAATTCCTCCAATCTGGTTATACAACTTCGGATTAATCTTCTTTAATTGCGCCAACTTGCCATAGGACAAGACGTGCAAATCATTCACGTAAGCCACAGTCTGCTGCGAATCAGACACGCTGTCCGGTTCAATGATGTCAAACTGTTCGGCAATGCGCACCTGTTGTGCGGTCTGAAGATTTCCCATAATCAGCTTGGATTCGTCATCGGGATACCCCGCTTGAAGAATTCCAGCGACATCCCCCATGGAAAAGATGTTGCCCGTCGTCCGGAGCTTACCACCTTCGTGAATCGTCCCCAAGAACAGGACGTCGCCCTTCATGACGACCTCCTGCCCATTACGAATCACTTTGCTTAACAGGTGAACGTTTTCCCGCTCGCGCAACTGGACTGCATCGGCAATCGTCATCACGTTGGCGGCAATCTTGTGGATCTCAAACCGCGGATACTGCGCCACCATCTGTTCGATGCGCGTCTTCTCCTCTGCAGTCAAGATCCGGTCTTCAGTTAGCACATCCAGCGAGACCTTGGATGCCTCTAAAGCCTGGGGGTCCACCTTGAGATTTTCTAATAATGATTTTAAATCAACCAAGATTTGGTCCAGACTCGCTGATTGCTTAAGGACCAAGTCATAGCCGTTTTGCGTTCCGCGTAATACGGCAGCCTGCATAGCGTTCGTTCCCTTCACCTATTTTAACCAATTATACACCCAACGAATTGGGAAATATAAAATCACAAACATCGCTAAATTAAAGGCCAAAGTCGGTCCCAGCGTGTTCACTAAAAACGCGCTGCCGGCCCCGGTATTTAACCGCATCGCTCGGCTGGCCAAGTAACCGAGACCTTCCACCACGGTGATGTCGATAAAGTAAATCAACAAGCCGCTTAAAAAGTTCGGGCGAATCCAACTGGCAAGCCGGCGGGTCAGGTAAACGACGAGTGGGAAGATGAAGACGGCTATCCCGAAGATTCCGGTATAGTACAAATCAAACACCGCCCCGGCGACCGCAGCCCACCGTCCTAGTGGCATGTCAAACGTGCCATCATCGGCTTCAAAAAGCACGCCACACACTAACCACAGCACCACCAGATGGCTGACCATGGCAGTTGGGTAGCGAAACATTTGGACACTAAAGACTTGGCTAATCGATCCGTCTAGAAACAGGGCCAAAAACAAGAAGACGGGAAAGCCGAAACGTAACTTTGATAATCGATACACGACTAGTCCCCCCTACTGCTTGCTGACGGCAACGGTGACGATGTTCAGCGCGCTGAGATCCGTGGCTGGGGTGATGTATAACTTCGTGGCCAACCCGTAATCGGACCCGGTAGCCTTAGCCACTGTGCCGACGTACAAGCCCTTTGGCGTCACGCCACCCAGACCACTCGTCACGACCTTGTCACCCTTAGCGAGCTTCGCCTTGGTCGTAATGTTGTCCATCGTGATTTGTCCCGTCGTGGCTTTGTAACCACTCAGGACCCCGTTGACCGTCTTGCCAGATTTGGTCGTGATTTGGACCGCAAACCGGTTCGAGGAGTCATTGTTGTCCGTAATCAGTTCCACCTTGGAATTGGTCTTGTTAACTTCGGCGACCCGACCAATCAGACCAGAGCCTGACATGACCGGCATGTTCTTCTTGACCCCCGCAGCGGCCCCCTTATTGATGACCACTTGGCTTTGCCAGGAAGATGGCGTCCGCGTAATCACGGCGGCAGAAACGGCGGTGTAATCCGTCAACGAAGCATTCAACTGCATTTCCTTTTTCAGCTGCTTGTTTTCCTTAGCCAGCGTTTGGTCCCGGACCTTAGTCTGCGCCAGTTCACTGACTTGTTTCTTTAACTGTTGGTTTTCCTGATACGTGTTCAGTAATTCCGAAACGGAGCTGACAGAGCCGCTCAACCCATTGGTGGGAATCGCCACGACACGATCAACTAAGCCGACAATGTCATTACCAAATTGTTGAATCAGCGGCGGCGTGGATTTTTTGTTCCGCATGGTCACGGACACCGTCATCAAAGCAAAGCTAACAATCACGCAAACAATGATAATGACCAGTCGGCGATTGAGAGAAAATTTCTGCATGTTTGACCTCCATCTTGCGGGTACGGCTGTAAGTTACCCCCTACCCTCACAATAAAGAAGCGGGAAGCTGCCTTCCCGCTAGTCCCTATTTTTTCTTCATGACATCGATACTCTTTAATGATTCCCCAGTACCAGCGGCCACACAATCTAACGGGTCGTTTGCAATGGAAACCGGTACCTTGGTTGCGTCCGCGATAACTTCAGATAAGTTCTGCAGTAAGGCGCCCCCACCAGTCAAGACGATGCCGTGATCAATGACATCGGCAGCGATTTCTGGTGACGTTTCTTCCAAGGTTTCTTTGATAGCCGTAATGACGTCTTGAACGGGTTCTTGGATGGCTTTAGCCACATCGACAGCGGAAACTTCCACGGCCTTCGGCAACCCGGTAACCAGGTCACGCCCACGGATCGTGGCGCCGTCGATCTTTTCGGCCGCTTCAACGGAAGCAGAACCGATGTCCATCTTCAGCTTTTCAGCGGTCCGTTCACCAATCAACAGGTTAAAGTTAGAGCGAACGTACGTCGCGATGGCGTCGTCCAACTTGTCACCGGCAACCCGGATAGAACGACTGGAAACGATCCCACCTAAAGAAATGGTGGCAACGTCAGTGGTCCCACCACCCATGTCAACGACCATGCTACCGGTTGGGTCCATGACGGGCAAACCAGCACCAATGGCTGCAGCAAATGGTTCCTCGATGACGTAAGCGTCACGAGCACCAGCGACTCGGGTCGCGTCGATCACGGCCCGCTTTTCAACTTCCGTTACGCCACTAGGCACACAAACCATCACGTAAGGCTTGCCGTTCGACTTACCGACTGTCTTTTCGATGAAGTACTTCATCATGGCAACGGTCGTATCGTAATCGGCAATCACGCCGTCTTTCATGGGCCGAATGGCAACGATGCTAGCCGGGGTCCGGCCAATCATTGCGCGTGCGTCTTCACCAACGGACACAATTTCCCCAGACTTTGTGTTCTTGGCGACAACGGAAGGTTCGCGAAGAACGATACCTTTCCCGTCAACGTAGACAATCGTATTGGCGGTACCCAGATCGATCCCAATATTTTTCGTTCCTAATCCGAACAATGTGTTTCATCCCTTCATTGTCAACAAAACTTTAATTGATTTTTATTTTTGTACATTGATAGACGTATTATAACATACCTATCTACGTGAGAACACGTCGTCAATGTCAAGAATACCGAACTTTTAACGAGAAAGAAATAGTAAAGACAGATTTTAATCAGTTTTTAAAGGTTCTGCCGCATTTTCTTTCCCGTTAGCCGGTAATTGGCCCGCTTCTCGCAGGCTAAAATAACTGTGAATGCCCACCACAAAACCATCCAGTAACGGAATCCCCATCAACCGGCCGCAATCGGCCAAGCGGCGCATGAAAGCCAGGTCGTTGGTCGACGGTTGGGGGACTCCGCTGGGATGATTATGAGCGACCACGATGGCCGCGGCACCGTTGATCACGGCTAACTGAAAGATTTCACGGGGATGGACCGGACAACTGTCCAGCGTTCCCTGAAAGACCGTCTGCCGGTCAATGATGCGGTGTTTGGCGTCTAAAACCAAGACCTCGACGCGCTCCTGCTGGAGGTAGCGCAGGTCATCCATCAAGGCCTGCCCCAACTGACTGCTGGCCGTCACCTCACCTAAGATGGGCCGCGGCGCCTGCTGGACCCAGCGTCCCAAGTCAATGGCGGTCAGTAGACTGCGGCGTTGGGCCTGGCCACCCACGTAGGCGCGACACTGGCGGTGACTGGCATAGCGCAGATTGGCCACGCTGTGAAAGTAGCGGAAGAACCGGTCGCTCTCCGCAATGTGCGGCAGTCCCAGGCTCTTTAACACCTGACCCACCAGTTGGCGCTCGTTGTGAATCGTCATTTTTTGTCGTTGCATCTCTCTTCACCCCTCTACGGATTAACTCCGTAAAAAAGGCCGCTTTATTTGTCAGGGTCCTTAAAATATTGCCGGACCTCGGAAATAAAGTACAGCGATCCCGTCAGTAGGACCAAATCATCAGCTGAAATGCTAGCCAACACAGTCTTTAACGCCGTCGGCCAGTCCGGCGCCATGGTGATGCGCTTGTGACTAGCCACCGCATCCTCCAGCTCCTTTGGTGTGGCGGCCGCGCGCTTGCCGGGTCCCTGGAATTGGGTCACGACCAGATGTACTTGCGGTACCTTCATCAGGGTCTTGACCATCTGCGTGTACTGCTTATCTGCCAGCACGGCCAGAATGATGTAAATATCGTGGCCAGAAAAATGTTGCCGCAAGAGCTGGGCCATTTCGACCATGGCCGGTTCATTGTGCGCGCCATCAATGGCAATCAACGGTTCGTTAGCTAACCGTTCAAACCGGCCAGGCCAAGCCGTGTGTTGCAGGCCTTGCCGAATCTCAGCGATTTTGACACGGGTCTGCTGTTGCTGGTGGTACGTGATGTACGCCGTCAAAGCTGTCGCCGCATTGTCGATCTGATATTGGCCTAACAAATCAATTTGTAACCGACGCCAGCGATGGTCGCCCCAAGTGTAGTCGAACCGCTCGCCCCACTCGTGTTCGGGCCGGTTGGTCACGTGAAATTCTCGCCCGAGCGCCCGGACCTGCGTGTCGTTGGCTGCAGCTGTTTGGTCCATCACCGCTAAGGCATCTGGTGTCAAGCGGCCGCAGACGACCGGAACACCGGGTTTGATGATGCCCGCTTTTTGTGCGGCAATCTTGGGAATCGTGTCCCCTAAAATTTTCATGTGATCCATGCCAATCGTGGTAATCACGGACACGGCGGGAGTGATGATGTTGGTCGAATCGTATTTGCCGCCTAGCCCGACTTCCACGACCACCACATCGACGGGATGCGTCGCGAAGTAGCAAAACATCAGGGCCGTGTCGATCTCAAATTCAGTCGGTCCCTCTGGTCCTAACTGCGCGTCTAACTGGGCCACAATGGGCTCAATGCGCTGCACGTCAGCGAGCAGGTCCGCGTCACTGATTGGCTCACCGTTCACACTGATGCGCTCGTTGAACCGGGTAATGAACGGTGAGGTAAAGGTCCCCACCGTTGCACCTTCCGCCAGAAATAAATCACGCAAAAAGGCGACCGTAGAGCCTTTGCCGTTGGTCCCGGCCACGTGAATCATTTTGAGTTGGTCCTGGGGATTACCCAGCAAGGCCATGAACTCTCGCATGCGGGTCAGCGTCGGCTTTTTCTTGAAGCGGTCGCGCCCGTGAATAAACTGTAATGCCTCGGCATACGTTTTTATCAAATTGAAAACCTCCCAGATAGTCACTGCCTCTCAGTTTAGCAGATTCCCCCAGTGATTGCCTAGTTTTTGTGGTGGATTTTCCGTTGCGGCTGGCAACCACTGGGGAAACTGGCCGCCTTACCGTTCGCTAGAGATGAGTTGGAACGCTGAGGGCGCCGGTCCGAGCCAAAGGTCGGTCTCAGACCTCACCTGGAAGCCGACAACCCACGTCTTCCAGGTGCCAGTTTCCTAAGCGTCGTAACCCACGCCGCTAAGGAAACTCCCACAGCTGAACTCATCTCTAGCGAACTCTCGGCTACGATTGGTCGTTGCCAGCGACAACATCCCCGTCAGTAGGCAGCGCCCCAGCATCAGTTACCATCACCAATTACTTTGATACACAAGCTAGTCACACTAGGATAATCCACACAACAAACAAATTTCCGGTTGATTAATACCACTTTGAGCAAGCTCAACCAATGCAAAAAAACGGAACCCCAACCGTCGCCGGTTGATGTTCCGTTTTGTTTCGCTCAAATTAGATATACGAAAGATTGACTCAAGGCCAGGATACATGACTGACAGGCGCTAACCTGGCTAACAGAAACAACCGGGTTAGCCTTAGCCAGTCATTAAAGTTGGGCCTTAATATCAGCCAACCGTTGCTTGGTAGCGGCCAACTTCTTTTCGTTGTCGGCTTGCTTCTCGCGTTCGGCGTTGACCACGTCTTCTGGGGCGTTGGCCACGAAGCGTTCGTTGCCTAACTTCTTGGTTGCGCGTTCAACTTCAGACGTGAACTTGGCAACTTCTTTGTCTAAGCGCTTGGCTTCGTCGTTCAAGTCGACCAATTCGGCCAGTGGCACTGAGACTTCGGCGCCAGTGATGACCGCCGTCATGGCTAACTTCGGTGCGACCAGGTCGGCGCCAATTTGCAAGTCCTTCGGGTGGACGAACCGGTCGATGTAGTCGCGGTTGGTCTCGAAGACGTGTTGTAGCTTGGCATCACTGGACTTGATCTGCAAGTCGATTGGCGTGGACATTGGGGCGTTGGCTTCGGCCCGAATGTTCCGGACTGCCTTGATCAAGTCGATCAGGCTAGTCATGTCAGTTTCAGCCGTAGCGTTGTCGAATTCTGGGTGGTCAACTGGGTAAGTTGCCGTCACCAGTGACTTGCCATCATGGGGCATCGCTTGCCAAATGGCTTCCGTCACGAATGGCATGATTGGTTGTAACAGGCGTAAGGTCTGATCCAGCACGTAGGCCAACAGGTCTTGCTTAGTCGCCTTAGCTGCCGCGTCATCGCCGTTCAAGACTTCCTTACTCATTTCGATGTACCAGTCACAGAAGTCGTTCCAAATAAAGTTGTACAGGGAACGACCGGCTTCACCGAACTCAAACTTGTCAAACATTTCCGTGACGTGCTTGACCGTGTCATTCAAGCGACTCAAGATCCACTTGTCGGTCAAATCCCACTTGTCAGCGGCTGGTACGACTGGCTGAGTGTTTTCACCCAAGTTCATGATGACAAATCGGCTGGCGTTCCAGATCTTGTTGATGAAGTTCCAGGCAGCGTCCATCTTATCGTAGCTGAACCGCACGTCTTGGCCCGCCGTTGAACCGGTGGATAAGAACCACCGCAACGCGTCGGCACCATACTTGTCGATGACGTCCATTGGGTCGATCCCGTTACCTAAGGACTTGCTCATCTTACGGCCATCTTCGGCCCGAATCAAACCGTGTAAGAGGACGTGTTTGAACGGCCGCTTGCCAGTGAATTCCAGGCTTTGGAAAATCATCCGGGAAACCCAGAAGAAGATGATGTCGTACCCGGTAACTAACGTGTCGGTTGGGAAGTAGCGTTTGAAATCAGCGCTGTCTTCGTTCGGCCAACCCATCGTGGAGAATGGCCACAGGGCACTGGAGAACCAGGTGTCCAAGACGTCAGGGTCTTGTTCCCAGTTTTCAATATCCTTCGGGGCTTCTTCATTGACGTAGACTTCGCCAGTCTTCTTGTTGTACCAGGCTGGAATCCGGTGACCCCACCAGAGCTGGCGAGAAATAACCCAGTCATGGACGTTTTCCATCCATTGCGTGAAGGTGTGTTCGAACCGTTCTGGCACGAAATCAACCGCGTCGTCACCCTGTTGGTTCTTGATGGCGGCTTCGGCCAATGGCTTCATTTTCACGAACCATTGGGTGGACAAGCGGGCTTCAACTTGGACCCCGGTCCGTTCGGAATGCCCAACGGAGTGGACGATTGGGTCGACCTTCAACAGTAAGCCTTGGTCGTCCAAATCAGCGACCATGGCCTTGCGGGCGTCAAAACGATCCATGCCAGCGTATTTACCGGCCTTTTCGTTCATGGAGGCGTCTTCGTTCATGGTGTTGATCCGTTCCAGATTGTGGCGGTTACCGACTAAGAAGTCGTTCGGGTCATGGGCTGGGGTGATCTTAACCATCCCGGTCCCAAAGTTGATGTCAACGTACTGGTCAGCGATGATCGGAATCTTCCGGTCGGCCAATGGCAAGATAACTTCCTTACCGACCAGGTCCTTGTAACGGTCGTCATCTGGGTTGACCGCCACGGCCGTGTCCCCCATCATGGTTTCTGGCCGCGTCGTAGCGATTTCAATGTAGTGCTTGCCGTTGAACGTGTAATCAGGGTCGGCGAATGGGTACTTCACGTGATAGAAGGCACCCTTGTCGTCTTGGTGAATAACTTCGATATCAGACAACGCCGTCCGCGCTTGCGGATCCCAGTTGATGATATATTCACCACGGTAAATGAGGCCCTTCTTGTACAGGGTTACGAAGACCTTCTTGACCGCGTCGGACAGGCCATCGTCCAGCGTAAACCGTTCGCGGGAGTAGTCCATGGACAACCCCATCTTAGCCCACTGCTTGTGAATGGTCGCGGCGTATTCGTCTTTCCATTCCCAAACCTTGTCGACGAACTTTTCCCGACCAAGGTCGTAACGGGTAATGCCTTGTTCGCGCAACCGGGCTTCCACCTTGGCTTGCGTGGCGATCCCGGCATGGTCCATCCCCGGTACCCATAACGTGTCAAAACCTTGCATCCGCTTTTGCCGGATGATCATGTCTTGTAACGTGGTGTCCCAGGCATGGCCTAAATGCAGCTTACCCGTAACATTTGGTGGCGGTAACACGATTGAATACGGGGTCGCCTTTTTATCCCCACTGGGTTTGAAAACATCTTCATCGAGCCAAGTCTGGTACCGACCCGCTTCAACGGCGGTCGGATCATACTTGGTCGGCATATCAACTTGCTTATCTGCCATGTAAATCAATTCCTTTCTTGACTACGGAAGCTAACGATTTAGAGATAAAAAAGGCTCCCCATCCTAAAAAATTAGGACGAAGAGTCTTCGCGGTACCACCTAAATTGGGCGTTCATGCCCCACTTAACTTCTTTGTTAACGGAGAGTGCTCCGGTCTAGGCTTACTGTAAGTTCAGCCCAACGGCTCACAAGCTACGTTCACGTAAGTGTTTCACCAGGTTTCCAGCAATCCCCGGCTCTCTGTGACAAACAGCTTCACGCTACTGACTTGCTCAATGCTACTTTCACAGTTTACGCAATTTCTGACTAAAGGTCAACACGTTTGACCAACTTTTCCAGGGCATCAATGGCCGCCAGATAGTCAGGTTCATCAGTTTGTTCAGTCACGATTTGCCGGTAAACGATTTTACCCGTGTCATCAATGATCCAAATCGACCGGGCCAAATTACCCAAGTTCGGGACGTACAGACCCATTTCGTAGCCAAACGATAATTCTTCGTCTGACAACAAATCAACGTTTTCTACGCCCTGAGCCGCACACCAGCCAGTTTGTTCAGCGATTGAATTATTTGAAATCGTCGCAAACCGCGCATCTGGATAATGATCCGCTTGCTGGGTGAACTTTCGCGTTTGAATCGTACATACTGGTGTATCCAGGTCCGGAACCACGCTAATCAAGGTGACTTTACCAATAAGGTTAGCCGTCTTGACCTTCTTATTTTCCTGATCGAATACCTTAAACTTTGGTAACTGATCTCCTACTTCTGGCAACGTACCAGATAAAGAGAATGTATCGCCGAGTCGTGTGACTTCCACGCAGATCAACCCCTTCAGTTATTTATCGGCTTTCACCGACTAATTGCTTTAATTATCGCGCAACTCCAGGGGTAATGACAAGCATTTTGCCATAAAATTGCGAAAAACTCTGGTGATTCACCCCTACGCTTGTGGGAAATACCGTTAATCCGCTTACTAGTATGTAATGACCCCAATCAACAACTTAATCATGACATAAGCTATAGTTACCGTCACAAGCACCCCACAACACCCACACCCATCTGTATCCTGGCTATACTTATACTTCATGCTACTTCACCTCCGTCTCATTGATAATGACTGTATGAAGCCCTAATCCGCTTGCCACAGTCATTTAGTTGTGATGCCTCATCGTATCAACTTTATGAGGTTGAGTTGCCACTGCACCACCAGCAAAATAATTTCAACGACAAAATAAAAACACCACCAAATTGCTGGTGGTGAAATCACTCCACACCTGTGGGGAATACTTACATCTTCTCCAATCGCATTACGAATCTCTAGGATCACCCCCACACCTGTGGGGAATACTGCCAAATGTTTCTGCTACTTGCAGGCTAGTCGGGATCACCCCCACACCTGTGGGGAATACTTTAAATTTCCTCCTGATTAATTCGGTCCCCCAGGATCACCCCCACACCTGTGGGGAATACCATTCATTTGCATAACATATAATATAATAACTGGGATCACCCCCACACCTGTGGGGAATACGCACGAACTCGAACCACGGGTCGCGTCTCCTTAGGATCACCCCCACACCTGTGGGGAATACAAAATGTTTTAAGCAACGTCTTTAAATTATTCAGGATCACCCCCACACCTGTGGGGAATACGGCTACAACTTATCAAGCAGCGTGAACAGCAGAGGATCACCCCCACACCTGTGGGGAATACGTATCGATCACTTGCTACATGTCATCGATGTGGGGAATACTGGTTGGTAGAGTGTGCCGTACCACCAGCCATGGGATCACCCCCACACCTGTGGGGAATACAGAGGCAAGGTAATAACGACGCTAGAGCGATCGGGATCACCCCCACACCTGTGGGGAATACTGCTCAAAACAACATAACCTCTAAGCTGACAAGGGATCACCCCCACACCTGTGGGGAATACAAGACGTGACAACGTCCCGTGGGTGCGGTATGAGGATCACCCCCACACCTGTGGGGAATACCCTTTTTTAATTTGAATACCTCTATGAAGGCTGGGATCACCCCCACACCTGTGGGGAATACAGTTTCATCTCGGGCGGCGCAACGTGGTTCGGGGGATCACCCCCACACCTGTGGGGAATACTACCTGCTGAGTAAGGGCATCAATCGTATGTGAGGATCACCCCCACACCTGTGGGGAATACGTTCCTATCTGAGGGTGTCAGATAGGTGTCAGAGGATCACCCCCACACCTGTGGGGAATACTCAAACTAAGGAGAATGAATATGCCGAAAATTAGGATCACCCCCACACCTGTGGGGAATACTGACCTACGCTCCGGCGAAGTGGAACCGCAAAAGGATCACCCCCACACCTGTGGGGAATACCAGAACCAGACTTCCAAGACGTTGACTGGAAGGGGATCACCCCCACACCTGTGGGGAATACTCCCGTCCGGTCAGGAGGTATTCACAAGAGGTAGGATCACCCCCACACCTGTGGGGAATACGATGCGAAACTCATCGTCGAAAGACTGGGGCCGGGATCACCCCCACACCTGTGGGGAATACAATCGAGGAGATTAAGTGATGGAGCATGCAGTAGGATCACCCCCACACCTGTGGGGAATACTCTATGCCACATCATGATAATACCTTCACACCGGGATCACCCCCACACCTGTGGGGAATACGCCGCTGGTAGTGATGCACGGCATCCCCGTAAAGGATCACCCCCACACCTGTGGGGAATACGTTGATAATATAATCTGCGATTCCGTTATGACAGGATCACCCCCACACCTGTGGGGAATACTGACTGCTGAAGCCACCGCTGACGGCTCCCCGAGGATCACCCCCACACCTGTGGGGAATACCGTTCAAAGCTTACCAAGTAAAAGGGCACTCCAGGATCACCCCCACACCTGTGGGGAATACAGTGCAGTATGGTTCTCAATACAAGGACAAGTAGGATCACCCCCACACCTGTGGGGAATACACTAAACAAATCCCGTCAGACCGGCATTTCATTTTTGCCAAAACCCGAAATTCATTTAACTTCGTTTTTACCAGCATAGCCTAACTCCGCTAAATTCTCAACTAAAATTCTACAAGAAAAAGGCCTGAGAAAAAATTCTCAAGCCCCCCTGTTCAGCAACTTTAAATGGCTGAAACGTGGTCCCCAAGACAGCTGGCGCCACTTAAACCTACTAACCAAACAATCCTAAATCAGGATTGTTCGGTTGGTAGCGTCATCGCTCGCCGGCTGCCTTTGGGTCCACTCTTATTCTTTACAACAATTCAGCGAATACATCTTCATTTTGGTTGAGGTAGTTGTCCCCTGGCCGGATTTCCGTGATGGTGATGCCGTCCAAGGCCTCTTTCATCAAGCCATCCACGTCGATGTACCCTTCGTACTTCCGGGACTTTTCCAGGCTCGGATGCGTCTTGGGTGCTGGTGGCGTGAAGATGGTACAGCAGTCCTCGTATGGCAAGATAGACAGATCATAGGTGTCGATGTTTTCAGCGACCTTGATGATTTCCGTCTTATCCATTGACAACAGTGGCCGCAGGATTGGCATGGAGGTCACGTCGTTGATGGCCGCCATGCTTTCCAGCGTCTGTGAGGCCACTTGTCCTAGAGACTCCCCGTTGAAGATTCCCTTGGCATGGCGCATTTCAGCAATGGCCGCCGTCAACCGCAGCATTAGCCGCCGTTGGACCGTCATCAAATACCCCTCGGGCACCTTTTCCTTGATGGTCTCTTGGATTTTGGCAAATGGCACCTGGATAAACTGAATGCCACCTGAGTAGCCCGCTAACCGCGCCGTCAATTCCTTGGCCTTGGCCAAAGCTTGTTCAGACGTGTATGGCGGACTGTAGAAGTGGACCATATCAATTTTAACGCCTCGGCGCAGTGCGTAGTAAGACGCAACTGGGGAATCGATTCCACCAGACAACATCATAACGGCCTTGCCACCGGTACCGACGGGCAACCCGCCGGCTCCTTGAATGGTTTCGCCGGACAGGAAGACCCCATTCATCCGCACTTCGACCCGTAATTCCAGGTCGGGATGCTTCATTTGCACGGTCAACCCCGGCACGTTTTCCAGAATCGTGCTCCCGAGGATTTCGTTCATTTGGTACGTGTCGTAGGCAAATTCCTTGTCTTGCCGGCGCGTATTGATTTTAAAAGTCATCCCGGGTTTGAAGGCTTCCTTGACCATCGCCACGGCCGTCTCCTTGATGGCGTCAATGTCTTTATCGACCTTGACCGATGGTGAGAAATTTTCAATCCCGAAAACACCCTTCAGGCGATCCATGACGGCGTCTGAATCCGCCCCATTTAAGGTGACATGCAAGCGATCGTGTTGTGCTTTTACTTCTAGGCCCTCAAAGCTACTGAGCGCCTTACGGACGTTTTGGCCAAGCTGTTTGATGAAGTCTTTTTTGTTTTTCCCCTTCGTCGACAGCTCGCCGTAACGGACCATAATTTCACTATATTCCATTGCGCGACCCCTTTCGTGATTTAGCTTAATTTGGCAAATTGCGTGTAAAGTTCGTCAAAGACTTGGTTAAATTTCTCGGCCTCCGCCATGGTGTTGTGCTCGTCGAGTGAAATCCGCACAGCACTGGTGGCAATGCCATCATCGACCTTCATGGCTTGCAGGGTGCTGGATTCCACGTGTTTCTTGGACGAGCAAGCGCTGGTCGTCGAAATGTAGATATCGTGTTCCTCAAACGCGTGCACGATGGTCTCACCGCGAACTCCCGCAATCGCAAAGCACAGAATGTGTGGAGCGAAGACTGGCAAGTCCTTGGAAAAAATCGTCACGTTCGGGAATTTTTCTACGTGGTGCAAGATGGCCAACCGGATGGCCCGTTGGCGTTGAACCTTGGCGGCCTCGTCATCGAGCAGTAACCGTAAGGCCTTAGCCATGGCCGCAATCGCCGGCAGGTTTTCGGTCCCAGAACGCAAATTCCGTTCCTGACCACCACCAGCCATTAATGGCGTGATTTTACGGCCTTGGCGTTTGTACATGAAGCCAATCCCGCGCGGCGCATGGAATTTGTGCCCGGAGAACGTGACAAAGTCGACCCGGTCGTTAAAAATCTTGTCGGCTAAGCCCTTCCCGATGCCTTGGACCGCGTCAATGTGCCAATGAATCCGCGGAAAGTCACGCATGACGGCCGCAATTTCATCGAGTGGTTGCACCGCCCCGATTTCATTGTTAACGGCCATGGTGGAGACCAGAATCGTCGTCGGCTTGATGGCGGCGCGCAAGTCATCCGCAGAGACCCGCCCATTTTCATCAACTGGCAAGTAGGTCACTTCAAACCCTTCTTGCTTCAGCTGTTCCATGGAATTGTGCACGGCCGGATGTTCGACCTCAGTCGTGATCAGGTGGTTCCCAAATTCACGTTTAGCCATCGCCGTACCCTTGATGGCCCAGTTATCGCCTTCGGTACCGCCACTAGTGAAGAGAATCTCACTCAGCTTGGCACCCACTAGATCAGCGATTTGCTGGCGGGACTGTTCCAACAGGTTAAATGCCTGTTCACCAAATTTGTGCAAACTTGATGGATTCCCCCAGTAATTCGCGCTGACCTTCGCGTAAGTATCGACTACTTCGGGCGCTGCCTTGGTAGTCGCACTGTTATCAAAATAAATCATGCTGAACCCTCTTATCCTTCTTCTATTGGTTCGACTCCGATAGAAATTCCTTCTCATTATAAACACAAACGCTGCTGACCACAAGCCTTTCAACCGGAAGTCCAAGATGTAAGCGATACCTTAGTCTGAAAGGCTGGTTGTTCTTGGCTAGCCGGTTTTCATTGACCGCCTTACCGTTCGTCAACTATGCGGCCGGAATCTCTGGCTAACGCAGACGCCTGGTCTCACTCAGCCGAGTCTAAAAAAGAAGGGCTACCGGATGGGGTCCGAGTAGCGCTTCTAGTCTAGCTTAATCTTTTTCAGTTTGCCGCCGCTTAGGTTTGGCTGTGCCTTTGCGGTCGTAGTAGGCATCTTCCAGACGTTTGTACGCACCCGGTTCGACCTGCTCTAAGGCCGTGGCGATGGTTTCCAGTGCTTGGGCGTACTGGTACTTGTGTTCGAACAAGTCGGCCGCCGTGTGGCTAGCTTCGGCCACGTCTTCGTGACTGGTCTGATAACGGTTGGCGTACTGTAGTAACTGTTCTGCCAGTTGCGAGCTGTCAACCAAGTCGTCCGTCTTTTCTTGTAACGTGTCCAAATCAGTTTGAATAATCAATAGTTGCTTGGTGATTCGTTCCATATCAATTTGGGGTTGGTCCATGTCGGTCGCCAATTGGGCCACCTCGTCACGCACCACGAAGAAGTAATCCAAATATTCTTGGGGAATCCCGGGCAAATTCAGGTTCTCAACTTGCCGGCGTAAACTATGTAGATTGAAATCAAACTGTTGCAGGGTGTCGCGGGCTTGCCGTTCTTCATCGGCCAACCCCGCCACGCTCTTCAAAATGTCTGCTTGTTGTTCTTCAATTTGTTTTAAATCTTTTTCCTGCTGGTTTTGGTGGGCCAACACTTGAGAGAACACCGCTTGTTTGCCACTCAACGCCTGCACGTCTTGTTGGTAAGTGCCGTCGATATGGCGTAACTGCTCATTCAACTCCCGCGCCGTTTCCAATTCTTGGTGATCCAGCGTGTAGTTTTGGCTCAACCGGTCCAGCTCATTCAATAAGGAATGGCTTTGGTTTTGCGCATGGGCAATAAACTTGGCGACCCGGTCTAAATTCTTATTGACCGGCTCCTTGGCATCCATTTCCGTTTGCATCACATCGTAAATGTGATCGATCTGCTTGGCAATTCGGTCATTGACGACTTCCGCGTCGGACGGCCGCAATTCCGTCAACGTGTTGGCGTTGTCCTTGATATGCTCCTCAGCATCTTGAATCAGTCCCGGCACATCTTGGTCGCCAAACTGATAATGGTCCGCCGCCAATTGCTGGTAGCCGCCCTTCAATTCCTTGATCTGATCCGGGAAGACCACCGTTAAGTCCTTGTACAACGGGGGAATAGCCGCAATCAAGTCTTCCAAGTTCGTGGTGTCGGTCTGCAGTTGGCTTAAAACGTCCGCTGCTCGCTCGTGGTCGCCTTCTTGGGTCAGTCGGGTAAAGGTATCAAAGTTACCCTCTAACTGGCCTAAGCGTTCCTCTAAGCCATCAATGCTAGGGCCAAAGGCAAAGTTCTTTGCCAACAGCGTTTTCCGCAAGTCCTGGTACTTCTTTTCCAACTCATGAACGGCCTCGCGATGTTGCTTATCAACTTCTTGGAGGCTCGCCAATTGCGCTTGGACTTCTTGCACCAATGCGTCAGTTTGGTTAACCAATAGGGTGATTTTCGTCAGGCGCTGGCGCAATTGGAGCAAATTAACGCCCCGCGAATCACTCATCAGCTGGTCTAACTCTTGGTCAATCCGCTTGAAACGATTCTCCGTAATGTCTTGATAGTCGGCCTGCAGTTGTTGGAACTGCGCCAACGATTGGCCAGTCAGGCTTAACTTTCCGACCAAATTAAGCTCATCCGTTAGCGGAATTGCCACCATCGATTCTTTTTTTGTGGTTAACGCCGTGACTTGTTTACGAATACGCTGCTGGTATATCAGCACACCCACGTAGACGACAATCGCAAGAATCACGATTCCAATCAACACACCTACCATAATTGACCCCATCCTTCATCAGCATTTCAACGTTTAACGAGTTGCAAAATCGCTCGGTTCATTTTACAATTTAATCTAATTTCGATTATAGCATAAGTCACGCCTAGGCTTCACTAGGTTTTCACGATTCCCTAGCCATTTTTTACCTATATCGGAATAATTTAATCTTTAAACTTTGGAGGCCTTTCTATGAGTGTAGCAATAAATTCTTTAATCACCGAACAACTTGACGCCCTCTTGCACGGCGAGACGAACCTGGTCGCTAACTTGGCCAATGCCTCAGCCCTATTGAAGCAAACGCTCGACGACGTCAACTGGGCCGGCTTTTATTTGTATCAACCGGCAACCGACGATCTCATCTTAGGCCCCTTCCAAGGAAACGTGGCCTGTGTCCACATCGAAAATAACCGCGGGGTCTGTGGCACTGCCCTGGCAACGCAGACGGTGCAACGCGTCGCTGACGTCCATCAATTTGCCGGCCACATTGCCTGTGATTCCGCCAGCAATTCCGAAGTCGTGGTGCCACTGATTTTAGCCAACGGCAACCCCCTGGGCGTCATGGATATTGATTCCCCTAGTCTGGACCGTTTCAGTGCCGCTGACCAAGCCGTTTTAGAAGAATTTGCCCGCGTTTTGTTAAAACACGTTGACAACCAGTAGGCTTTCTGGTTATACTGGTCGTTGTGTAAAATAATGCAGCGATAAGTGGTAAGCTCGTCAACAGATTGTTGCCGTTACATTGGTTCAAGAAGTAACCTGCGGCTGCATAGGGTGAAACTTGCAAAGCAACCTGCACGAATACTAAACTTATAAACAGCTTATTTTACTCCAAATAATATTTTATTGGAGGAACTATCTATGTCTCGTTACACTGGCCCAAGCTGGCGTATTTCCCGTCGTTTAGGGGTATCCCTTTCCGGCACTGGTAAAGAATTAAACCGTCGTCCTTACGCACCTGGTGATCATGGTCAAGGTCGTCGTCAAAAGTTATCTGAATACGGTACGCAATTGCGTGAAAAGCAAAAGCTCCGGTTCACTTACGGCATGACTGAACGTCAATTCTACAACTTGTTCAAGCGTGCCGGCAAGATCTCTGAAGGTACTCATGGTACTAACTTCTTAATCTTGCTCGAACGTCGTCTGGACAACATGGTTTACCGTTTAGGTTTGGCAACGACTCGTCGTCAAGCTCGTCAATTGGTTAACCATGGTCACATCACTGTTGATGGCAAGCGCGTTGACATCCCTTCATACGAAGTCGAAGTTGGCCAAGTCATCTCTGTTCGTGAAAAGTCCAAGGACATGGCCATCATCAAGGGCGCTGTTGAAGCCGTTGTTGGTCGTCCACAATACGTTCAATTCGACGCTGACAAGCTGGAAGGTTCTCTTACCCGCTTCCCTCAACGTGAAGAATTAGACGCAGAACTTGACGAATCTCTTATCGTTGAATACTACAACCGTTAGAGATTTCGGTCTTTCTTGGTTGCTCTGTGGTGCTTTAAACGCTGGTATTACGGCATTCTTAAAATTCCGTTTTCTATTGATTACTACTGATTACCCCCATTCTGTGGGAGATTTTGTGGGAGATTTTTAGGACAGCGTCAAGGATTATAGAGGTGCGCACCTTCCATTTTGTGGGAGGTGCGTTTTTTTATGAAAACTTCCTCTACTGGATCAACATCGTAACATTAATAAACACTGACTACTTAGGAGCGATTGTCTTATGAAACGAAAAAAGGTAAATAGAATCCTCATCAAGGATAGACATCAAATCAGCGGCTTCAAAGAGGAAACAGTGGCTGAAGCACTGTTAAACGTAAAAAGGATGTGGGAAACAATTGATAGCTTATCTGTTGATGAATTGAAAAACATTTTACCTCCTCAGCTTATATTAAACTCTCGTGTTGGAACACTACGGCCCGGTACTATTTATTACAGGGCCCGTATTACGGATGCTAAAAATTACCGAAATATTGGTTATTGGGATGCTTCTCAATTTTGGGAAGCGCCTAAAGAGTATGTCAAGCATTGGGGACGCTTAAATCGTCCCCATGAATCCGTCCTATACTTATCTAGTGATGTGTCGCAAACCTTTAAAGAAATACGTTATCAAGTGAAAAAGAGTCGGCACTATGCGGTCGTTGTTAACTCATACAAGGTTACTAAACCTATCACGGCCACACAAATTGGATATTTTGGTAAAAGTGGAAGCGTAGCAGACATATATTCAAAAATGATTAGTGATATATTCTCCCTTCCTTCAGAAAAGTTTGGAGAAAACGTATATAAACTGTCAAACTTTTTGTCGAATTTCTATAATTTTGTTCCCAATAATGCAGCTGCATTTTTCTTCACGCCAGTACTAAATCCCCAAAATGATATTTTGAATTTAGCAATAAATCCATCCGATGCACACAAATACTTTGAGTACAACGGTTCAATTGTAATCCCTAAATACAGAGAATCGGTTGACGGTAACATAACTGTAGTTTCAGCAAACGACGATGCCTTCAATCTCCTAGATCCGTCAAAAAATAAAAGATGGATTTTTGATAACTTCAAAATTAAATATTAAAGCAGCGTAAAAGGAAAGCCACCCTACCCATCAATTTGGATAGAGTGGCTTTCGCGTTACTTGAGTTTTTTCACGTAATCTGTGTTGCTAGTGATATATAGACCATTTCCCAGCTTCAGCCGTGTAATCTTACCATACCCAACTACACTAGCAATATCAAAGATTGTCCCCGGCTTAAAGGTCAGTTCCCTTTTCTTGAACGCCTTGTCATGGTACCGCGTCACATTAGTCTTAGCCTTCACTTGCTTGGCCGCCTTCAAATAGGTGGCCTTTTTTGCTGGTGTGGAAGCCGAACCACCAACGCCATTCTTCAAGTCCTTGGCAAACTGACTCTTACTGATACCCCACTTCTTAAGATAGCCGTATGGATCCTGGTGGTCACCCCAGAGGTTATCGGACACCCACTTGTGGGTCTTGATTCCATTACCAGCTCCGTCCAAAGCAAGCGGAATCCCGTATTTCTTAGCATAATACCGAATCACCCATACGTAGCGCTTATAGCTGGCATCGAAACGCGTCTGCGTGTTAACGTGGGCCAATTCCACTTGAAACGGGCTGCGTTCGTTAGCAGGACTGCCAGCGCCATAAGCGATGTATCCCGGCGTCCCGACGATGTAAATACCTTGGTCATCCACAATAGCATGCGTGTACGCATTCTGCCAGTGACCGCGCATGTAGCTAGCCTCGTTCTTGGCACTTCCGACTCCCTTATTGTTATCATTACCGGTGTCATGGGCAATGATGTACTGATGGGACGCTTTACCACTAGAACCCTGGTTGGCCCCTAACTCGTAGCTATGATTTAAACTATAACCCATTATTTATCATCCTCCTTCACATTGAAACCTTTAAAGCCATCGAATAATCCAGACGTGAAACCGCCTACCAGAAGCCCCATAACGGCCCCTGACAGGAAGTTATGGTCGGCGGTCACAACTACCGATAACAAGCCGACCACCGTCCCCACCAGCATAGACAGCCACGGCATCCACTGGTTGGGTACCTTGGTTTGCTTCGCTGCCTGTGTCAAAACAAAAACGACTAAAGTGGTCAATGCCAGTTCAGTCGCCGTTCCTAGATTGAGTTGCTGGATATAATCCACACTACTCACCTCGCTTCTTCAACTTTTCTACTTCCTTCTTTAATCGGTCATTCTCTCTCTTTAATCGCTTAATTTCATCAGTTTTAGTTGGCGGCTTACCGGCGTTAATCCGGGCCACCCACACCGGCACGTAACCGACCGCAATAGCTGAGATTGCAGAGAGAATGGCCGTGAATACCTTGTCGCTCAACTTTAATCATCCCCTGTGAATGCATAACTGATAATCCGACAAATCACCCCACCAGTCAGAACGGCCCCGGGACTGATTAACGCTCCCATCTCCATGTCATGAACCAGGAATCCCAAGAAAAATGACATCCACACAAAGACCAGGCAACCAATCATAATCGGCCGGGCATAGAACCAATGGAAGTCCCAGATTGAGTAGACCATCGCAAACGTACCGATGACCGCAATTAGAAAAATCGACACCGGATCATCAAGGAATCCCAGCATAGTGTGCGCTGGGGGCTTCAAGTCGAAGAAATTGACTTGGATGATGAAGACTACTGCGATAGCGTAAGTTTCGACTGCAGACCAGAACCAAAACTGGTTCTTCTTGTAGTGTCCGTATAGCTTTGAGTCCATAAGAAAAGCACCCCCTATGCCTCAGCTGGCTTGTAGTCGGTGCCCGTGATTTCTTTATACTGGTCAGCGGTGATAGTCCCCAGCGGAACGTAGGCTGCCAGGAACTCATCTGTCATAAACATCTTGCCCCAGCTGTATTGCATCTTTAAAACATCAAAATTTGGATAAGTCATGATAAATTCCTCCTATTTTTATTCTGTAGTAGCAGCTTGGCTTTGCGCCATTACTTTTGACATTTGAACTAACATTTGTTTCATTTGAGTCTGGTCGGCGGCCGATTCAGCTTGCGCTTGGCTTGACTGAATCAACATCTGCTGCAACTGTGTGATAGTAGCATTGGCGGCAGTCAACTGACTATCCATGGTACTGATAGTATCCGTAGCCGTTGTCAGTTGGCCGTTCACCACATCAATGACGTGTAGCAAGTGATCGACGCTTAAGTCAGCAAAATCATCGCTGGTCCGCTTGAATTGGCCGTCAATCACCAAATACTTCGTCCAATTTTCCAACAAGTAATTTAGCATCCCCGGCCGAATCCACAGTTCTGTCAGGCCGTCTGCAGACACCGACTTGGGCTGCTCGTTTAGTGTTGAATTATCAGCATCGATGCTGACATACACTGGTACTGTTTTTGACATAAAATCACTCCTTAATTTTTTCGATATTGATTTTAACTGAACCGGACATACCGATATAAAAGTTCTGAGCATCGACTCTATCTGTACTGCTGTACGACACCGCGCTAATTGTCATACCATCATCGCTAATCATTAATCTAACACCACCTATAGTGGCACCATAATTTTGCATACAGTTTCCAACGAAGTTATTTGCCCCAGCAAAATTAACAAACCTAAAGCCATCAGGTGGATTAATTTTGAAAGACATCGTTGACGTGGAAACCATACCAAAAATTTTCATTTGAGTATTATCCACTTGAGACAACAGCAATCCACTACTAATTGTTCCGACAAAATTTGTATACGGTTTCCACTGATTTATCCGGTCATAAAGCACCTGGTTACCCAGGGTAATCTTGGATACATCATCGCTAATTGCTAATCCCATAAGTGTTCGCCTCCAATCAAAGACGAACCCTTATGAGTTAGTGAAATTCTATAGGGTTGCCCCCCCCCGAACATTTACGGTGCTTGTGAATTTATCGTACATGGTTAGTCCTCCTTGATTACATTGAATTGGATATCTGCAGAAAATAATACATTAGCAGCTCCAGGCCCGCCATATGAGTTGTTGAGCACCCATGTTTGGCTACCTTGATTTGCCGCATAGTTATTTGAGATTTGCCCATAACACTTATTTCCATCGTATTTCATCGGAACAGCATGTCCTCCTCCCGCTCCTGAATCACCAATAGTAAAAGTTGCTGGGTTATTAGACGCGAAGCTATACCCATTTGGCAACTCTAATGCCAGTCGCCATTTTTTAATGCCCTCACCAGATGGGATTGTAACCGCGCGGATGCCTTTAAAAGCTGCAATACCGGTTTGAGGGTCAAATTTCATAATTTCCATACCGACAAAATCCGTTCCCTTTGTCCCGTTGTCTGGAAGCTCAATCCACGTAGTATTCGGGTCTTGCCGCTCCCACAGAGTCTCACTGCCAAGGGTGATTTTCGCTACATCGCTAGACATGCTAACCTCACTCATGGCAGTCACCACCAGTCTGAGTAGAACCAGCGGTTAGAGGGTGGTTTCTACCCCCCCCCCCGACATTTTAAGCGTGTTAACTAGTTTCATTTGTCTCATCCTTTCTAGTCCGGTATTACAGACGTTGTAGTCCAGCAATGATATCCTGTGTAGTTATCATCTAAATCGCTCATAAAAATAATTATTCTTCCTGCAGGGTAAACTGAAGCTGAGTTCATTTTCCAATTGAATTTTGCACTAATTGAATCACCTGACATGGTGAAAGACAAATCACCATAGTAGGATCCAGTCCCATACATAATTCCAGATGTGGCATTACTAGTTTTGCTTCCGAGTGGGAAAGTACTGTCAGTCTTGCTAAACCGATACCCATCTGGCAGCGTTAAAAGAATCTTGTTCCATGTACCTTGACTATATGTCCATGTGATATCAGCAGCTCCAATAAAACTAGTAACGCCTGTCGATGCATCATAGTGCATCAAAATTGGCGTGCCCGAAAAGTCTGCATTGACCATACATGGTAGCCACACATCTTCCGCATTCACAAACTCGTTTCCGGCCAGTGTCAATCGTGATATCTTGTCTCCGCCTACTGTGAGTGTCATAAGGCATCACCTCGGTGGTTCAGACGAGTATTTCTACCCCCCCCCCATGATAAATGGGGTTAATTTATTAGTCATGGTATTACCTCCTATACTTTCTCAAGTCCGATGATTGCAGGACCACCAAAATTATCGTCTGTAGCAGAGACATGGTTGATGTCATTACCGTTAAAGTTAATCAACACACGTATTTTTCCATAAAGATTACTGTTATGTTGAGCTCGCACAACTGTGACATTTCCATCTGCAAAAGAAATATATCCATAGCCACGCTGAACGGCTTGATTGGATCCTGATGTTGTATACATACTCGTATAAACTAGAATTGTCGGTCCATAAGATGGTCCAACTTGCCAATTATGATCTAGAAAAGTATACCCGTTGGGTGGATTTAGCAACTTAAAAGACGGCGTGTACAAGCTATCCGATGTTGCTTGGGTCAAATAGCCTAAGCTTCCAACTAATCCTGCTGTTCCATCGCCGTAATCCTTAAAAAACACATTGCCGCTCACCCCATCAGGTAGCTTCAGCGGAATCCATCCATCAGAATTCTGCCAGACAGTGTCGCCGCCCAACGTAATCTTGCTGACGCTATTTGGTACTTCCAATTCAGCCATTATGCTGCACCTCCCCATGGAGCCGGTTCAGCGGCTGGGCGCGTGCCATCCTTGTGTACGATAATTGTCGTTGGATGCGCTGCCACATAGGCCGTGACTGCATCCGCATCATCATCGGCATAGACGGTAGTCACGCCTAGCACGCTGGCCCCATCAACGCTTAAATTACCCGGGTCGAAGTCAACCTTGCTACCCTTGCCTGCTTCGCTCACCGTGACTACATGATTCTCATCGGCAGGCGTGATAACCTGCTTGTCCACAGTGATAGTGCCGTCGGTATTATCCCGCACATAAGCCCCATCAGCTGTCTCTCGGGCTACGTAAGGACTCCCATTGGCATTGGTCGGGTCTTTCAAGAACTTCCACAGAGCCGCAATCTCAGCATCCTTATCTGAATACATCAGTGTAGCTGGCAGGATTACTTTGTGGGCTTCAATCGCCTTATCCACGTATTCCTTGGTTGCCATCCCGGCTGGGTTGATAGTCACCTCGACATTCTCGGCCTTGCCGACAATCATGTAGACGATCATGCCGAACTGCATCAAAACTTTATCGTTAAAGTCCGGAATAAACTCCGGCTTAATGGCCTTGACCACGGCATAGAGAACTTCTGACTTACTGTCACCGGTCTCAGTAGCATACAGGCCAACCGCACCGATTGAATAGCTCTCAGTAAGTCCTGAATTTTCAAACGTGACGTCAGTCCCCACAATGGCGCCGTTGCCATCAGGAGAACTCAGCCGGTCGTTGATGGTACCTGTTTGCACCTCATTTGGTAGTGCCGTCAACTCAGTCACATCCACATCCGACAAGTCATCAGCTGTGGAAGCTACCCGGGTAATCGTAAAGCTAGTCTTTCCGTTGGCTGCCAAACTAGATAGCCGCAACCCTTCATTCGTTAACTCAGACGCATCATACTTACTCATCGATTCTCATCCCCTCCCTTAATTTTTGCTCTTACATAAATCTGTGGTTTAATTGCTCCAAAGTACTGCAGTTGCTGCACCACTGCGGTTCGCCGCGTCTTTGGCATAATCGTCGCCTTAGTATAGGTCTGCGTCAGACTACCAATAAACACGGCCTGTTCCACCGATACATTAGATTCAGTAGTAATCTGATACGTCTGGTCCGCCGGCAGCATTACGTTCAGCAAATACCGCAGTCGCTTGACTTGCTCCGGGGTGATTTCGTCGGCCTGACTCATCGTCGTCACATGGCTGCGAATGGCATCCTGGTCTACTGTGGCCGGAATATCCATCGACGCTAGTAGCTCCCGAAAATACCAAATCGTGATTGGCCGCGGGGGCAGCAAGCGCACCATGATATCGTAGCGACGCGACTCTAGCGACTGGCTTAAATCCGTTGGCAACCCTAGTTGATTCTCGAAAATGCTGAGTCCATCGCTGTCAGCGGTGCTGACAAACTGGTTCAGTAAGATTCGAGTAGCCATATCATCGAAGCTGTCAGCCTGTTTCTGTTCCGCTTCCATCAACCGTTGCATCTCACGGACACCATCGTAGTAATCCGGCAGGTAATCTTTTAGCTTAACCATGAAGCACCACCTCACCAACCACCGGAAGCTCGGAAACTTCGCCGCTGAAAGTCATCACTACATCACTCTCGGCCCCGTTCAGAGTTGGGAGAGTGGCGTTAATCACACCCTCGATTCGCATAATCTCCGAAAGAATCTGCGAACGGTATACCGTCAGCGAATAGCCCCGGCCGGTCACCTTGTCAACATCATCCCAAGCTTCACGCCGCTTGGCGAAGTAAGACTCAATGCCAGCTTTAATCTGGGCTTCGACGCTTGATACAGTAGCTTGCGAGTCCGTCGTTACCGTTGACTCAATATCAATTTGGACCTCTGTGGGAGCCACCACAGTGACCGCATGGCCGACTGGAGCCAGACCATAGCCTTGGCCCTCAAACTCGATTGGATCAATAGTTTTCTTGACCTGGCCAATTAGTGAAGTGCTCGCCGCCCGAAGCTCATTGTTTACAATGACTAGCTTGACCGTGCCGCCACCTTGCCAAGTCGGATAGACTTGACCGGCCCCCACATCACTAATCTTAGACAGCATATCCAAGTAATCCGCAACGTTGCCGCCGTACGCGTTGTAAGCATCCGGTGATAGCAGCCGCTCCCGTAAGTGGTCATCGGTCTCGCTATCCTTGGCAGGTACCGTCACAGCGATAATCTCGGCCCAACTCAGGGCGTCGTTCGGCGTCACCGGCAGGATTTGACCTAGATACCCGTTAGCCGTGGTCCCGACCTCATCAGCTGTCAGAATAGCCGTCTGGTCATCGTTGACGCTGGTGACGTGGTAGAAAATGGGTTCCTCACCCACGCTAGCGAATTGATCACCCAACTCCACATTACCAATCGCCGCCCCATTACTATCCAAAAACTTTGCTAGTACTTGCGCTGTGGTGGCAGCCTGCCGGACTGTCCCACGTTCCGGAGCCCGATAGTCCAGGAACTCACCCGGAGCAGTCTTCGTATAGGCCGCCCGAACCACAGTTGCCATTTGTAGCGACTCTTCAGCTAGTTGGGTAGCTGCGGGGCCCAATGCATCATAGATGATAGAGCCTTGTCGCTTATCCACGTCATCACTCACATCATCCAGCATGGAGTCCATAAAGTAATCGAAGTCATGTGACTCCAATTCTTGCGCCAGTAATTCAGGATTCACTCAGTGTCACCTCGCTTTCAATGGGGATAGTGCCGAAGATGGTCTCACAGGAGCCAGTAACCTTCAGTGTGGTCGAATCCACCCGTTCGGTCTCATCAATCGACACGTCGGTGACCCGGTCATCGGCTTCTAGCGCTTCAGTAAGCATCCGGTCAACTTCTACTTCAGCATAATCGAAGTCCTTGCCAATCAGCTCGTTCAAGTCGTTGCCATACTGGTCATCGTAAATCGGGTAGACAAAACGTTCTGTTCGGAGAATCTTATCCACAGCTTGAACCATAGCCGCCTGGCCGTCCGTCATCGCAATGATTCGACCGTTCTGCATCCGATAGGTCCGGCTGGGGAGCGTCTCTTCTTCCACTTCGTCCTCAACCTCATCGACCACATCATCGGTCTCGACTTCTTCCAATTCATCATCCATCTTCGTCACCTCCCGTCTTTTCTAGTACATAAAATTGCTGGCCCCCATCTTGGCGGATCATAGTGACCCCATCGCCCTTCTTTAGAGCGCCCAAGATAGTGACCGTTGTTTCCTTGCCATCAATCTTCATCTTCACCTTGTGGTCGGTAACCGACTCACTGAGATTCAGAAAGGCTTCAGTGAGCGTCATCTGGTTAGAAATCTGAATAGCTAGCGGCGACTCCGATACCACAGTTCCAAAAACGATATCCGAATACTCACTATCGTGGCCACCACGGTCGGCCCACCACTCAAGCATGGTTTCTCCCGCCATCAAATACGCACCTTCATTTCTAATTCAGCTGTATGACTGGTCGTTCCGAAAGTATGGGTAGCCTTGGTAATCAACAGATACTTGTTACCCAGTCCAATGTCTTTCAAGCTCTTCACTTTCACCATCGCCTGGTTGCCGGGGACCATAGAGAGTGTAGCCAACGTTGTCAGTTTAAGCGTATAGGTTTGTTTATTCTTAGACTTCAGAATATCCTTGGCCTTCTGCTTCATCTGCGCGGCGTTGGCCTTGTCCTTGGCCTTCTCGACAATCTGCAACTTTCCCCAACGGTCAACCGAATTCCCGGCGGCCGTGACTGTCTTTAACTTGGTGTTAGCCACCTCAGCAGCCTTCTTCTGAGCTGCGGTCTGCTTCTTGGCCTTAGCTGTGGACGAAGACTTCTGTTTCTTCTTTTTGTCGGTCCGGACCACCCGAACCACGTTGGCTGCCTCATCAATACTTTTCGTAAAAGAAAAGCCGGTCAGCTGCGACCGGTCACCAATCACATTTTTCAGTTTCTTGTACGGTGACCGTCTTAGCTCTACCACACCGTAGTTATCGTGCAGAAAGTATCGGTGACCCGTAGCTAACCGTGTGGACTTAAAGGATGCCTTGAGCATATCAAAGTAGCTCTTACTGTCAGCCACCTCAGCCACCAGCTTGTGAGTCGACTTATCCACAACCTTATGCTTGACACCAGCCAATTTAGCTACCTTAGTGAAGCGCTGCGAGATGGTAGACACCGGCCAGATAAGTGAGTCCTGATTTTTAAAATACCGCAGGCTGTCGTAAGCCGTAACGTTAAAGACTTCGGACTCATCATAATCCACCTTAAAGACCTTCCCTTTAAAGACGTGGTCGTGATCCCAGTTGAACCAAATTACATCGCCGTTTTTCGGCGTATAGCCCTCATCGACTTCAACCAGGCCGAAAGTCAGCTGTCCGGCCGAGAAATCAATGTCAGTCGTCCACTTGATATCGGTCTTCAAGATCTCCCGCAGGTCCCACTTAGTCTTCTCGCCAGGGGTCTGTGACTGGAAAAATGTTACTGTCATATCACACCGCCTTTACTGCCGACTTGGACACCCATCCCCGAGCCCCACCACTAAGTGTAGTGACGTGGTACGGGTACTTGCCACCCTTGGCAATCAGCGAAATCTTACGAGTAGCATTGCGCTCGGTCAGGCCGGGACCTGAACCAGCAGAACTAGCATGCAGCCGGCCGTTCACAATCACTTTAGAACCCCGACCAATCTTACTTGGTGGGGCCGACCGGGACTTGCCTTTCTTGGCGACCTTCTTCTTTTTCTTCTTAGAAGTTTTGACCTTCTTGGCCTTGTGAGGCTTACTCTCGGTTAGCTTGAAGGTATAGGTGTACTCATCGGCGTTACCGCCCGTCATCCCGTATTGAAAGTCAGTCATGATACCTTTGAAACTAATCTTGGTCTTAGTAACAACCAGACGTACTTGCTTCTTAGATTTATAAATCTTCAAAAGCTTATCCAAGTATGTTTGCCCTTTGGCATAAGGCTTCGAAATACTGCGATAGTGAACTTGTTTTGGTTTGACCGGAATGGTACTAGTAATCTCAATGGTCTTGAGCTTTTCGTCGCCGATAAGGTTAATCTGACCGAGCTTAATCACCGATACGGTCTTATCATCCGTACCATAATCCAACTGAATTTCTTTGGGGTTAACCGGCAACGCAAACGTTTTGTTCTTGTTGTTAGTTAACTTAAACTGCATCCCCGCCACTAGCTATCCCCTCCGTTCCTTTAGTCCAATCAGGTACGTCTCAATCTTTGAAACCATCGTTTCCGCATCGTAGTCTGCGTTACCGGAACTTTGGAGTACAAATGCCCCGGGTTGAATTGTGATACTATTACCGGTTCGCTCAGAGCTATTGGCGTCTGAATAGTTGTTAACCGTGGAATAACCACCGCCGTTACTACCGAAAGAAGTGCTCTGGGGCACATTTCCAGTGCCACTACCACTCAGACGGCCATTCACATCCACAGCCGTGCCGTTGATACCTCGCATTGCAGAAGTGAGACTACCAACCGCTGTGGCCGCGTTATTGAAGCCACTAGCTAAGAGATTGCCAGGATTGGCATTAGGCATGTGGTTTAAGGAATCCATAGCACCGATTGCTTGTTGAGCCATTGCTCCAGTTGCACGACTAGCCAACTGGGAACTACCTGTAATTCCATTCGCAAATCCTTGCACTAAATAACCACCAATTTCAGCGAAAACCGTTGACGGTGAGTGGATGCCTAAAGCACCTTTAGCTGCGCCAACAACCTTACTTGCAACGCTTGCCACGGCGCTAACCGCTGACCCAATCATCGACTTAATCCCGTTAACCAGTCCTTGAATCAAGTTGACACCGGCGCTAAACAGCGCACCGGCAAAACTTTGTGCTGCATTCACAGCTTGTTGCATACCGCCCCGCACTGCTGAGACGACGTTTGCCATACCAGAGGTTACACCACTCACAAGCCGGGCAACGCCGCTGATGAATGCCGAAACCATCGCTGAAACCGCCGAAGTCACTGATCGTAATCCAGCGGCGACAACCATCAATCCGGCACCAGCAACGGCAAGCCCCGCCCCGAGTGCGATAGAAGCTGCACCCAGTAGTAGAGCACCAGCTGCGGCTACCATCATGAGTGGCGCTGCGATAACCAGCGCTAGTGCAAAAATCATCATACCGGCACCGGCAATCATTGCGACAGCCGCCACAACAACCATAGCGGTACCCATCAGTAGCATCCCCACAGCCGCAATCATCGTTGACGCGGCAATAAGTGGTAAGGCAACTGCCAAAATCATCATGCCTACCGCCGCGATTGTGACGCCTACAGCAACAACCATCATGGCTACCCCGAATAAGAGCGCTCCGACCGCGGCTACCATAAAACCAACACCAGCCACGGCAAGGCCAACACCTAGCAGTAGTAATCCAGCCGCTGCAATGATGGATAACGCACCAAACACCGCCAGCGCGCCACCCAACAATACGATGTTAAGGGCCGCCATAGCACCCGATTCGGCAATCGTAGGTAGCTGTGTAGCTAACAGGGCGATCCCTGCTGAGGCAATCAACGTAGCCACACCAATGAGAATCAAAGCAGCACCAAAAATCCCAAAACCAATCGCGCCAGCAATCATGGCCGGTCCCAAAGCTGTAACTACAGCAGCTAGGACTCCAATGCCAACAACCATCCCCGCAAATACAGCTACAGCGGGCCAACCAGCACTAACCAGTGAGGTAACCGCCTCGGACATCATCCACAGACCGGCACCGGTCAGGGCAACCGCAGCACCGACAAGCAACAATGACACGCCTAGCTTGATGAATCCCGTAGCGGCGGCTGTGGATGACTTAGCGGCACTGGCAAGTCCGCCGCCCTTGCCAAGGCCACCGAGAGAGTGACCGATGCCACTAATAATGCCACTCACGTTTTTAACTGCTTTGAAAGCCAAGACTGCCGTCGCCAGAAGTCCAATTCCCATAGCAATCGCATTTAAAACTCCAGGGTTCAACTTGCTTAGCATCGTCAGTGCCACCACAATACCTGTTAAAACTAAGCCCTTGGTGCTCATCTTGAGTGCGATAAACGCCGCAGCCAGAACTTTGATTGCTGTGGGGTCCAAACTTCCAGCTACATCAGCAACCGCCTTTAAGCCGTTAGCCAGTCCTTTAATGACACTACCGCTAATACTCCCCAAAGTCTTAAACATGGCAAAAGGATCTTTACCCCCGCCGCTAGACAGCTTACCCATTACGTCTCCAAAGGCTTTACCAATACTGCTTAAGGCTGAACCAACCGAGCTTAAGGCTCCTGTCTTCCCTAACGAAGAAAAGAAGGCTCCAACTGCTTGTCCCGCAGTCTTGACAGCATTTACAACGCCTTGAACTACCGGAACTAGTTTCGTCCCGATAGCGTCAAAGTTTACATTACCAAGACTATCGGTAAAACTGCTAATCGCCTTGATACCAACCTTGCTGACTTGGTCAAAGGCTGGTTGCAGACGGTTAGCGACTGTTTCTTTTAAACCATCCATCGCCTGCCCCACAGTCTTATACTGCGTGGCCATCTTTGAGAACTGTTTGTTGGTCCCTGTCTTGGCGATGGCAGCGAAGAAATCTTGGGTCTTGACTTTACCATCTTGAACGTCTTTAACCAGCTGTCCGGTACTTCGATGCATGGTCTTAGCAACCTGTGACATCCCGGCCGGCGTTTGTTCAAGCATCAACTTAAAGTCTTGCCACTGAATTTTGGGCTTAGCTGCAGCCTGTGTGGCCTGTTGGCTAAGCGTCTTCATGGCCTGCTGTGGATCAGAAGAAGCCGCAGCCAAACCACCGAAGCCCTTGACTAACTTATCAGTCCCCTTGGTCCCTACGGCAGCTAGTTGGCTATATGTGGACGCCATATCGGATGCTGAGTAGATAGTATCTTGGGCAAATTTTTGTAGTCCACCACGCGTCTTAGCAATTTGTGCCGGACTCTTGCCCATCATGGCCATGTTCCCATTAAAGGTCTGCCAAGCAGTACTAGACTCGTTCAGCTCTGACATCATACTGCCAACGCCACTGGTAATTACGCCGATGCCTTTAGTGATACCAGCACCAATGATATTGGCGCCCAACATCGACTTAAACATACCACCAGTCTTCCCGGCCCCAGCCGACAATTGATTCATCGCCGCAGAACCGCGGCCGACCCCTGCGCTTAATTTACTTAATGCCGCGCTAAACCCATCGTTAATTTTAATCGTGGCACTAACGACTTTGTCCGCCATAGGCTACCTCCTTTCTAACCTGCGGAAAAGCCAAATCTAATGCTTAGACCTAGCCTTTCGTTCAGCTCGTTTTCTTTCTTGTTCTTCCTCCTTGATGCGAATATCAATACCCGCAATCACAACAGCCTTTTCTTTCCGTGAAAGTCCAGCCCATTGCTGGGGTGTCCAATGATATTCGTTCATAGAGAAGAAGTAGTACTTAAAATCATTGCCGTTGCCGGCCTCAATTAGTTTTTTACTGCTTCCACATCATCGTCTACAGAGGTATCAAAACCGTTGATTGCGTTGAATTTCTTAGCCAGCGTAGCAAATTCACTCATCTTTAGCATGGCTTTCAATGTTCCCAGGCTATCGCCTAAAGTGCCATAGGCCGTTTGAAGTTCCTTGTTGTCCAAATCCGGTTGAACAATCCCAGCAACCAGCATCAACTCACCAGCCAACGACTGGTCAATCGTTGATTCCACTTGACCGTTCTTAGGGTTACGTTGCTTCTTGGTAGCTTGCTTCCGAAGACGTTCTCCTTCCGAAATGCTAAGTTCTCGTAAAATAAATGGCGTTGGGAAACGGTCCAGCTTTACCTCAGCTGTTTCTTCCTCGTTCTTTTGAATAAAATCTTGAATGCTTACTTGATCAGCCATGCTAAATTCCTCCTAAATTAAATATCGAAGCCAGTAAATGGCTCTACCAGTTCAACATCTTCAAACGTAAAGTCTGATTCCCACTGCATCACATCATCATCGGCTTCAAAGTCAGCAAATGGTACATCATCCAGGTTCACCCCAGAGAAATGCAGCGTCTGCTTGCCGGCCTTCGAAGTCGAATCTTCGATGGTCAATGTGACTTCAAAGTACAAGTCCTTGCCGCCGCGAATGTAAGGCAGGGCGTACTTGGCCCAATTGGACGTAATCAGGTAGCCGCCCAATGTCCCGGTTCCTTCCACGCTAGTAACCTTTTTGTGTTTCCAGCGGCTTCCCAGCGTTTGTACGTCTTCTTTGTTCTTTTCCAGCTTAGCGCTAAACTTGTTAGCTTCAATCATCGGTAACACTTTACCGTTGATTGTCACGAAAACCTTGGCGTCCTTCGTGCTGATGGTATCCCGGCCATTCAGGAATTGGCCTACGGTAGATACTTGTTCGTTATCCATTTATCACTCGCCCCTTTCTAATAAACCGTGATAGTCATATACAGTTTTTCCATAGCGTCAACCGGCGTAATGCCCAGAGTAACCAGAATAGAATCCTTGTCGTCCCCAGGTTCGACAGTCAAATCGCTTGGATCGAAGCTACCAATCGCTCCAGCCGTTTCCAAAGTCCGCAGATAAGCTACTCGGTTGGCCTTAAATAAATCCCGACCAGTCGAATCGTTGTTCACTTTGCCAATAAACTGGCTTTCGAATACATCCTGTGTATCGTTAGCAATCGCATCTAGAGTTCGAATGGTCCGATTCTTGTGGAAGTCCTTTGGCTTAGCTTCGGTAAACGTCGTGAGCGTGTTAATATCCTGCTCGACCACCACTGAACCGTCTCGGCGTGCCGTAAAGACAATATAGCCATTAGCTAGATTTCGAATGGTTGCTTCATTCGTCAGCCGTGGGTTGGCATCCACAGCATCAGGGTAAGCTACGTAAGTCAGTGAACCGGTAGCACCCGCAGCAGAAGCAACACCAGCTACATAAGCAGCTGCTGTAGTAGCGTCCAGCTTTTCACCATCCGTCAGTTCAACACCATTGATGACTGCCGTGATAGCTTCGTGATCATAATCCAGTCCTTCAACACCGGGAACCACCGCAGTCACCTTGTAACCTTCGTTATCCCGTAAGTCTTCAATCAGTTGAGCTAGCAAGGCATGAACGTTACTATCCACTGGATAACCAGCCGTAGTGGCAACATTAAACGTCTTGGTTGCCAGTGTGTCACTGAGTACCTCGGTTACGTCTACAGGGGTAGTAACACCGCCAGCCAACTTGTACGTTGTCTTACCTGCAAGTGCTTCCAGCTTAGTTTGTGCACTAGATTCGTCGGTCAACTTCACGGTTACAAAATCATTGCTTTTAAGACCGGCCGCCGTAGTCGTATGAATGACTTGTTCATCGACAATTGCTGTTCCATACAAGAATTGCACGGTCAATCGCGTTTCATCCGCCGCATCTTTTGTGACGGCAACTGTGAGCTCATTCCCTTTAGTCCCAGCATAGTTAGCTGTGAAGTTCCAGGGCAGTGCTTCATCGGAAATCGTTGCTGTCTTACCGCCGTTAAGATTCAAGTAAAGAACCGTCACAGCTCCTCTTAATGCTTCCCGAATGGTCACCAGCTTACTGTCAGATAATGGTGCTCCTAAGAGCGCTTGGAAGTCACTGCCACTATCGAGCTCTACAATCCCTTGTGGGCCCCAATCCAGCTGAACGCCATTTACCAGTAAGACTCGGCCAGAAGTCGCGTCTGCCTTAGCTTGTGGCGCTCCAATGGTGTTGATATAAGCACCCGGCCGTACCTTGTTTTGCGTTGTCCAAATTCCACCAGCCATACTAGATACCCCCTTTAAATTTCTTGATTAGATTCTTTGCATCGTCCAGCGAGTACTCTTTACCATCGTCCAAAACGACGTTCAAAATTGCTCGTTGGGTAGTAGAAAAGCCGGTACTGTTCACCAGTCCGGCCTTATCATAGGTAGCTTTGGCCACCCGTTGTTTAGTTTTCGCTACGGTCACTATTCGTCACCCTTTCTATTTGTTTCATTTTCTGTTGTTTCGGTGTGTTATCCACCGGGGCCGCCCAGAGTACAACGTTAAAATCCAGCGTCAGCGTACCATCCACTCGATTGAAGTCGCGGTCTCGAATGTGGGCAAAATCTGGAAGTGTCAAGAACTGATTTAATAGCAGTTGCTCCATCCGCTCCATATCTGCATTCGGCTTCTTCAGATTCGGAAAGTAAACCACCTGATACCCATGAGTCCGCTTCTGCCGCCCAAAGAGTTCTGGCTCACTGCGACCACCAATAGTCGACACGTAAAAAGACGGCTCTTTAAAGCCACCAGATTGATTCTCACGATAAACGGGCAACGCCGGTGCGATAGTCGTGAGTAGTTGCCCGATACGTTCAATGATAGTCATTTACAGCAACCCCTCCATCGCGCTCATAAAGCCAGGTGTCAGTAGTAGCGGCAATTCACCAGAGATAGCTTCGATTGAATCACGGAGCATGAAGCGCCCCGGCACCCAACCGCCACCACCGCGAGTACGGTGACCATTCTCAATGAACGGTGCGTACTCAACATTGTTTGATAGCTGAATTGAGATGACGGCTCCGCCAATGAATGGCCCCTGAATGGTCCACCCTCGCCGGAGATTACCGGTGTCTACAGGAGTTGAATTGCTGACACGTCGTTGTGCTTGCACCCCAACCCGTTTAAGTGATTGCTGAAGCTCCATCTTTAGTTTGGTGGGATTGGCTGCCTTGACCTGAACCTCTTTAGTCCAAGCCTGAAACTCACCATCATCAACCGTGTAGAATCCCATCTACTCCACCTCCTCACTAGCTTTCTCATCTCTGACCATGGCCACTTCTTGATGGCTCACGTACCCGGCATATCCTTTGCTGGCACGCTTGTAGTGGGTAACCTGACCATTTACGTCAGTCACATCTACAGTGGCACCAGCAGGGATTTTGAGGCCATTACGGATGAGTAGTTTAGCGTCATAAGCGTCAGTCCCGAAGAACGTTTGCTCACTGGCTTTGAGACCTTTCAGAATCACCTTAGCTGGTTCATTTTCAACAATCACTACCGGCACGGTGTCAGTAAAGGCACCGTCCTTTACTGTCTCCACACCAGTGATAGTGACTCGATCAAACCACAGCTTGGTGAGTTGGCGCCCCATCTTATTAAATGCTGCTTTCATCGCTTCACCACCCGAAATGAATTCAACTGGGCTAGATAGTTATCAGTCAGCGTATTCACTGATTGAAGCTCCAGATAAGCCTCACTAGCTGACCGAAAGGTAACCGACGTGTCACCCTCACTGAGTGTCTTAACGTCCCCATCACGATCAGCTATTGGGGTGAGTAATTGATGAGTAGCTAGAAACTGCTGACACAAGCTTAACAGAACTGTGTCAAGCTCAACAGGCAGCCCTGAAACAGCCAAGTGCGTGTAGTTAGACACGTCCTGCACCACCTTATCGAACGCAAACTCTAACATCACCTGATAGCTGAGATTGCTCCCATCATCAGGATTGAGCAGTTTCAGTTGCTCCAGCAGTTCGTCTCTCCGTGGATGTTTATCCATGTGGATTCCCCCTTTAGTCAGCTGGTACCAGCGCCAATAGGTCAGCTTTCAAGGTTACCCCGTCATGACTGATACCATTGGCGTCCAGCCAGTCGGTAATCTCGGCTACCGTACTGGCACTAGTCGGCTTATCGGGGGCTACACTTTTGGGTCGTCTGTGGAAGCCGCCTTATCGGACGTAACGAACTCGATCCCCTTAGTCTTAGTGTGAAGTAACAGCACATCATCGTAGGATTGTTCGTAGTACAAGTAGTTACCGCTGTTAGCAGCACTAGGCGCATCGAATCCAACGAAGCTATACTTTTGTGGTGCAATTTGAACACCATTGTAAATCAGGAACATTTCGATTTGCTTGGCGTCATCCACAGCCTTAGAGCCGACGGTAAAATCGAATGCAGTTTGCATGAGGTCAGACGGAACAACCACAATCGTCACATCATCGATGCTGTAGACCGTGCGTTGGACGTTGTTAGGGTCCTTCAAGTTAAGCTCACGGTTCATGGCTTCGGCGCGCTTCAGAATAGCATTATTCTTAGGCGTCAGGTAAAGTACCCGGTTCTGTTGCGGAATCCGTGCTTCATCGAAATTCACCATCATGTTATCGAAAGCAGTCAGGATGTTCTTTTCATCCAGCGTGTCGGTGTGCAAGCCACCATCATCAGCTGCTACCTTTTCTTGATAGAGCTTACTAAACATTTGACGGTCCATTTCTGGCATCTTTTCATCAAGGTTGAACTGCTTGGTAATGTTGGCAATACTGATAACCATGTTAGATTCATCAATATCAGATGGGTCAACCAACGTGCTCCAGTAACGTTCGTTTTTCAATTCATATGAATCCCAATCGTTGGAGTAGTTGGCGTTGGGTTGCGTGATAGTCCGCCGCGCCCGGTCTCGCCGACCTTCATCAATCGTCAGGCGTGGAACTTTGATGTGCTTGGCCCCGTCAAATTTGATAACACCGTTCGATGGAGAGTTCCATAAGTCAGCAGAGAACAAGTGTCCATCGTAGAATGCTTGCTGAATGGCTTGTTGGTAAGCCTCAGCGTAATTAATTGTTGCCATAAATTATTCCTTCTTTCTTTATTTAAAAGCGTCGACTAGGGTTTGAACCTGGTCAGAATCATCAGAGCCTTGACCGCCAGCCGGATCGTAGTGAGTCTGCTTGCCACCATCGAATAAGTAGCCATCAGTCTTCCGAAGCGCAGTGAGCTGGTCATCTAAACCCTCAAGCTTACCGTCATCGGTGAGTTTGACCTTATCCATATCGAGCAATCCTTCCACAGCTTTAGGGTTGCGGGCCTTGGCACCCGTCAGTGCCGTAGTCAACGCACTATTCAGCTTGGTTTGGCTCAATTGGTTGGTTAAAGTCTCCGTGTCGGTCTTGTACTTGTCCTGAAGTTCAGTCAGCTGTTTAGATAAGCCCTCGTTATCGCCGGCGTCCTTCTTGAGTGACTTGATATCCTTGTCACGGTCGGCAATCTGAGTCTTAAGGCTCTCCGTTTCAGTGGTCAATTCGGCCAACTGGGACTTCGAAGCTTCCACATCCTTGCCGTGCTCGGCCATAATGGCATCGATCTGATCGTCCTCCAATTTCAAACCCTTTAAAAATTCTCGTTTCATTTCAAACATCCTCTCTCGCTAGATTTACGTGGAGCGGCCACGAATTGAGGCAAAACAAAAAGCAGTTTTACGTCGTGCTGGGGACAATTAGGATATAAAAATAGCACTCAACGTTTTTGTTGGGTGCTAGTAAACCTTGCTCGTATCAGGCTTTACTTGGTACGGTTCATCTTTCTTCAAACAGTTTTTAATGACCTTGATAGCCTCATCTCCAGAAAACAGATAGCTAGGGAAGTAGTCATGAAAATGTTCATAATATTTATTCTGCCATCCAAACAAGTTCATCATTTTACACCTCGTTTATTTTATCGACAATTTTCAAGTAGGACGCATAAGCAGTTGGAAAAATCTTTCTAATCTCATCTAGTGATTCTGGATTATTAATAATCGCACTTGTAATTTCCGCAAGCGCTTCCGCCTCTTGAGCCCCTGGTCTCTTGTAATATTCTTTACCATGGCCCATAGTAATCCATATTTCCTCATCTGGATTATCAACAACAGAAGCAGCATCAATCATATCGGAAACATCCCCGAAAGCCCGAGCCTTCTCTGGGTGCCCGGAATCATCATACAAAGAACTGCTTTCTCGTAATTCCTTATACACAATTTTCCGAACACTAGACTTATTCAGTTCTCCACTCTTCGTATCAAAAAGTATTTTTTCACCATTGTACTTCCCCTGAGAAGTACTAGGATCCCACACCAGTTTTCTAGTTGAGGTCAACCCGACAGACTTAATTTCACTTATTTTTTGAGTTATTTTTTGCTCAATCAATGAGCGGAAGTCATCGTTGAGAGCCTTCTTAAAATTAAATTCTTCTTTTAAGCTTATTTTACCAGAAAAGCTATCAATTGCATGTCCGAACTCATGAAAAATAACGTCATTATCATTTCTAAACCATTCACTACTCGTCGGATGAATATGATTAGTATTAAATGTCACCTTACCGGTAGATGGCATGAAATAAGACGAGCCCTCTTTTACCATCTTTTCAATAATAAAGTCTGGCGCGTACTTTTTCCACATCGTTTGAATGGGAACCAAACTTTGCCCCAGCTTACTATTAATTGCACCGATGCTATTTGAATCAAGATTATTTTTTAGAGACTGTGAAACAAAAGCCCCCAGAAGCTTATTACCAGCATACTGATCCTTCCATTCATTAAACTTAACGTCCTTGACCATCTTACCTTTACCGGTTGTAGGATCCCGAGACCAGCGCTCGGTAATCTCTGGCAAGTCATCCATATATGGAACTGTAGTACAGCGGCAGTACGGGTGGATAAGCGGATAGTTGATACCATCCTTGCGTTCCGACAGTTTGAACTTCTGGCCATCAAGTCTCCCGCAAGTGTCACAAGTATGGGACTCCAGAGTAGCCATGTATTCGTACTGCTCAATCTCATTTTCTTCGTATCCCTTAGCGGCGGCCTCTTCGGCGATGTGCCCCATCTCAGAAGTAACCAGCCTGTGTAAATTGGATTTTTTGAAGTCCTGAAACTTAGCATGAAACAATTGACTAGCCTTCTGCGGGCTATAACCCATCAGTGTACTTGTGAGTACCGACTCTCTCAACATCTTCGGTAGGTCTTGCTGGTAGTTCTTCCAAATACGTTTGGAAAAGTCCTTGCCATCTTTACCCCAGGGATTTGAAACGACCATTCGTAGCTGGGCCTCGTTGAAGTGCGCGAAGTTGGCTGTGAAGTTCCCCTTAGACGCCTGAACAGTGTAGTTGGTCCGCATGTAAGTATCTTCAAACTGCTTAGCCAATCCATCTCGCATATTACCAGTCTCTCGACTAGCATATGGCTGCGAAACCTGTCTTAGCTGCTCCTCTAAGTCTTGTAGTCGAGCAACTCGACTGCGGTAGTACTCTTCATCTAAGCGCTCGGTACGTCGCCCCTTCTTAGCATTACGTTCAAATCGTTCAAGCGTCATCCCCCAGTTCTCAGAGTTGACCCCCGCGAGATCTTCGACGGCCTCTTCCTTAGTCATCGCACGGTTGTTGGCGTACTTGACGTACCATTTCTCCATTTCAGCATGTAACTCACGGTATAAGCCATTAAGCTCGGGTTGCAGAGCCTTCTCGTAGGCTTCAGCGCTCTTAATTTCCTTGGCTTTGACCTGAAGGTGACGTCGTTCCCAATATCTCTCGGTACTAGCTTTCGTCATCGTCCTCACCACCTAAGTCATCAAGGGCATCAGGATTAGCATAGCCGTCACGCTTAACGATGTCATCTTGCCGGTCTTGCAGCTCCTGCTGTGGGTCATCCACAATTGGGTTGCCCTTGGCGATTGCTTCATCACTAGTGTACTGAGCAAGCTGGGCCACAATCTGCGCTTGTTCCAAGTCGTTTTGAATAGCCGTTCGGGTCCAAGTCTGATTAATCTTTCGACTATCAGCGTCAGATACTTTAAGCCATGTCAGAATGGCTCGGACAAGTTCGGTGAGAGCGTCCCGGAAGTAAGATTCAGTGATAGACGCCTTCAGTTCTAAGTGACCATACAGCGCACGAATAGCCGTTCCTGAGGCATTCCCAATCTCCTTAAAGTCAGTCGGATTAATACCCTGAGCTTCGACAAACAGGTCTGACTTGGTGACTTCCAGCAGTGTATTGCGAGCTTCCACAGGAATGTCGATGGTCAGCTTGTCAACGCCTGACTTATCACCGGGGCCAACGCTGTCCATCTTGATAGCGTGGTCTTCTTTGAGCGCCTTCATGAAGCTCGACAAGTCTTCCCCACCATAGTTGGTGAGAATCAGAACGACTTGCTGGATATCGTCAACGTCGTTCACAAATCCGTTGTAGACGTTATCGTAGACATCAATCAAACCTTTGTATTTCAGTAATTCTGGGCGGCGGTACTTGTTCTTCGGAAACGCAATGAAGGGAATCCGGCGCAACTGATGTTCCAGCACCGCACCAGTGCCCGTCTCATCCCCGCTAGTCACATCGTAGAGAGTAAAGCGGTCAGAATAGAGGGATAGGTCGCCGTAGTCCGGCATCGTCGACTTGAAGACGGTCACGTCCTTGTCTGTCCAGTATTCGTGCACTTTGAAGTACTTACCGGTATCAGGGTCAAGTTGCTTGTAGCTTCGTCTCAGAGCCAATAGCTTGCGGTCCAAATCGCTAGAATAGATAGGTACCACTTGGTCTGGGGGCACGATGCCATACCGGAACTGGCCGCTGTCATCAATCCAGTAGTGTAGCCAGGCGACCCCAGCATTTGAGGCATCCACCACCATTTGATTGAGTCTGAGGTTGAAGTTATCCCCCAGTGCGTCCTTAATCTTATCGTTAAGCGTGTCATCTTCCACATCAATAGTTGGCGGCACCGTGGCCACGTAGCCAGCTTCCTGGTCAACCAGCAATTGATGGAAGTTACTCGACACGCGGTTGTCGGCTCGACGCAATGGCTCGTTCTTGCCAGATTCGTTCAGCTTAGACTCGCCATTGTTGCGATTGGTAATGTCATTTTTGTTGAAGTAGTACTTCAACGACTTGTCGAACTGGTTGGCAAAATGAATCCGCCGCCCATCCGTGTTTTTAAGCAATTGTTTCATCGTCTTTACTTCCATGGTCTGAAACCTCCCTTCCTCATAAGCGATTCAAGCTCGTATCTGGTCTTGTCAATTGAGTGGTCATTGCCATCCGGGTACCCCGCCTTAAAGTTGCCGTTAGGGTCCCGCGCTAACTCGTAGCTAGTAAACTCACGGGCTGTATTCGGACACCGCACTGGGTCGATCACAATCTCACGCAAGTCCTGTAGCCACTTGAATCCGTGCTCCCGGCTACCAGGACCTTTCCTAGCACCAACCACGTTCAGTCCATAGTCTCGGAACTCAGCAATAGTCCGTGGTTCAGCGGAGTCAGCAGTAATCAATCCGTTCTCAGGGTTAAGCCGCTTAATGGCTTCCACAGCCTCACGATTGGTCATGCCAACCTGATAAATCTCGTTAAACAAAAAGACCCGGCGTCTTGCCGCGTCCCAGTATGCATCCCCATAGGCTAGCGGATCGTGGGCGAACCCGAAGTCCATGCCATGGTAGATTTTATCGAAGTGAGAAATCTCTTCGTCTGTGATTTCTCTGATAGTAAGATTGTTGAAGACCTCGGCACCCGTCCCAGTGACCTCACCCAGATATTCGTGAGCGTATGCCTTGGGATTATCCTTCTTAAGCTGCTCTGCATCGGCTAGGAATTCTTTACCCAACCAGGCTTTAGGAACGCTGAGGTAGTCCGAGGTGTGCACCAGCGTGTCTTCGCGGCGTCCTTGCTCCTCGCGAGCTTGGTTAACCCAATTGTTGACACTGGCCGGTGGGTTGTAAGAATAGAAAGTCAGGATATCCGAGCCGCCCCGGTTGAGTGACTGGTTGATATTCCGAATTTCCTTCCAGCCTTTGAAATCTGCCACTTCTTCAAAGTGCTTATACTTAGTGTAGCCATGCCGGAACTTTTGTGACTTAATCTTCTCGGGCTTGTCGGCACCTTTGAATCGGATTTGCTGGCCAGTTGGAATGTAGGTTAGCTGCATGGGGCTCACCGAATCCGCCCACAGATGAGAGACGCCGAGAGTGTCAATCGCCCATAGGTATTGGTCGTAAACGGACTCACGGAGATTGGAAGCGTACCGTCTCATCACAACGGCGTTAGCGTCCGTGTCCTTCATAACTCCCAACACAATTTCAAGCGAAATAAAAGAGGACTTGGTACTACCCCGTCCTCCAGAAAGCCAATAATTCGAATGTAATCGATGCTTGATGTCTTGGTGCAACTGATAGAAGCTCGGTGCCATTGAGTGAGCGAGACTTATTTTAGCCATCTTCATCACTCCCAGCGGGGATGTCATCGGTGATTTGCACGGGACCGACTGTTGCAGTTACATCTTGTTTAACCGTTGGCATAAATCCAGCGCGATCCAGTAAATCCTTTGCGGCGTTATACCGGACCAGCTCACTTTTAGCTGACAGTAGATGAACCATTGTGCTCATCGCTCTAGGCGTCGATCGGGCAATCACTCCATCAGTGAAAGCTCGCATTGCTTCCACAAACTCTTCATCACGTTTCCAACGAGAAAGCGTAGTCGGATGAATTTTTAGTTCTGTGCTAATTTGTGTTTGGGAGAGATTACCCTCAAACATTAGTTCAATAGCGCGTTTCTGCTTCTTTGTTATCATGTAATCCCTCCTTAATCATTAGCGTGATTTTGCAATTAAGACACTACTATTTAATCATCGTCCATTTAATATTTTCACCGTCATGATACCAAGTTTTTAGAAAAACATCTTTAATGTATTTCTTTCCTATGCTTCCTGAACGATCTTTAACTTTAATCATAAAAATCAAATTTTCCGGTTTAACTGAATATTCAGTGCAAAGGTCTTTTAAGATTCCAGCACTGGGGGAAATACTATATTGTCCAGTCTCGCCTGGAATTAGAACAGCATGATTATTTTCATTTTCATACAGATATGGTGCACTAGCACCAATGATGGTTGAACCTGTATCCCAACCCAGCCATGAAACACCAGCAAAAAGATAAATGGTATCAATGCTGACAGCCTTTTCTGATGATTTATTTCTGACATCTATCAGAATACGCACTTGTCCATCTGCTTCCATATGGGCATGGTTAGCTATCTTAGTTGATATTCGTATCTTTTTACTCTTATGTGATGCGTGTATCGAATATAATAACCCACTTGCCGTTATTAAGCCTGTGACCCAACTAGACCATGATCCTACCTCTAGTCCTAAAAAACTAAGAGCCAATGAATTAAGCATAATTACTTTCTCCTTCAAATTTAGTACATTGAATTACAGCATAACAAAACCCCAGCATTACTGCTAGGGTCAGTCTGAAGGAGATGTAATAATGGAAAATGCCAGTGGTAGGATTTGCACCTCACAACGGCAAGGCTGAATTGAAGGAGGCTTGGTACCTCAATTCAGCTGTGTCTACCTATTGCACCACCGCAATACGCATTCTTTAAATTTATATCACAATATCATAGTAACTCTTTAGTTCGGCGTTTTGTGGACATCCATTCGGCGCGTTTTGGACATATCGTTTAGAGCGTCGATGCCGAACATCATGATCGACAACTCATCAATTGCTTTGCGTTCATCTCTCCGAATAGTCTTTTCGTCAACCTGGTAGAAGTCAGCCAGCTGTAATCGCGTCAACTTGCCATCAATCAAGTACAGCTTCTTGATCACATCATACCGACGCTGCTCTTCAAACGTCCCAGCCTTACAAATTTCTTCATACCGACTGAGAATGTTATTGACGAACTCCATCATCTCTTTCGACCGCACGCGGTACCCCAGTAAGGAGTACAGACTCCGTTCATACTGAGACAGTGGCACGTCGTCATGAACCTCCGGCATATCCACGTTGAGGTGGCTCTCCAATAACTGGTAGTGAGACAGCAATGATTTGGTGTTTCGTAGCTCCAATTCTGACTCGCTTTTAGAGAATTTCTTACCGCGTGTAATCAGCCCATCAACAATTTTACGGATGCTCGAGTCAGACAGTTCAATTGCCATTCAGCAGCACCTCCCGGATAACTGCATTGCGTTCGGAACTAGACAGCCGATGATAGGCTACGTGCACATTGTGAGGTAACTTGTAAACGTGATTGCTAATCCACACCAGGGAGCGGATAATATCCCGGCACTGGTCCTCAAATACGGTTAGCAGGTAATTTCGAAACGTCTTTTGATCATCAGTCATCACTATCAGTCCCCTTCCCATCTTCTAATTGCAACGACTTCAAGATATCTTGCATATCACCATCGAGTTCCCAAGTTCGGCCACTTACAAAATATACCGTCACTCCTCCCGTTAAAGGATTGAACTCATATGACTCAATATTATTTTGGTTTGCAACAGCCATTTCATTGCCAGCACCGTAGGTTCCCCAAGGGATTTTACTCATTCAAGTCCACCTCCTTCACAAAAACGCCATTGACCAACTTCCCCTTACGGCCGCTAATTTGCTCGTAGGCAAGTTCTAAACAGTCTCGGATAGATAATCCACGTTGTTGGCAGTAGATAGTCAGAACCACCAGAATATCGCCAACGCTATCAATTTCTTGCACTACCTGTTTCTTGTTGTAGGCAGCGGACAGCTCGCCAACCTCTTCAATCAGCTTTAACAATTGCTTAGCTGAATCTTGCGTGTCTAACTTTCGAGCGGCTGACCACTCTTCAATTTTTGGAATAAGACTATCCATTTGCTGATACCTCTCAATCATTAATAGCTTATCTGTCAGTGACTTTGCCATACATCGCCCCTCCTAAATGTGGTTCCGTTTGATAAACGGTGTGCTCGCATACTCCATAATTACTTGTACCACTCGACTAGGAACGTTTCGTACTTCAAAATAATTAAGTGCCTGAGTATCGACGCTCCCATATGCAGTTGGGCTGCTATCATACTTCTCGAAAATCAGACTGGTGCCCGACGGCACTACCTCATAACCAAGTTTCTTCATAGCAGCGGTAAATTCAGCTGTCGTCATGGCTCTTCACCTACCAGTCTTCGTCCACACATGGGGCAATAGTTGATAACTCGCGTACTATCCCCATCCCCGTCATAATATTCTACGAGAATCACCGGATAACCGGTATCACTAGTATCAACAAAAACTTGAAAATCGCTGTTAGCTGGATCATTTAAGTCTGCCTTTCCGTGGCAGTATGGACAAGTTTTATCAGCCATGGTTATTCCCCCATAAGCATTCTCAGGTACCCAGTCAATGCTGCCAAACCATTCTTGGTAAACTTTACAGAAACAATTTGGTCGTTCTTCCGTGCAAACTGTTTCGTTACTGTAATGGTATAAGTTCCATCGCGATTGTCAGAAATACCTAACGTGCCTTCAATTACTTTAGGTTCCGTCAGTGCTACTTGTTCATATTGTGTCATTTGTCTTCCTCCTTAAATGACTCCCCGCTTGCCCTTTTTCACTTTAACGATGCTATCGTTAGAAACCACGGTTCCAAAGCCGTTGTTAAACGTCACCATAACGGCTCCCTTGCCAACTTGAAAAACTTCCCCGTTTACGGTTGCGCCATTACGATCATGCCAGTAAACTACATCTCCAATTTCGATGTTTTTCATTTGAGTTCCTCCAATAAATTCTTAGTCGACTTCAGCTCATAAACCGCTCTAGTTTCTTCCGTTGCAACTCCCGCTCGAACCGCCTTTGCTAGCCGCGAGTTACTGACAAATTCATAATACGACAGCCTAGAAAGTGCTCCCTCCACAGTCGCGGCTTCAACCGTTACCGTCCGAGTGTACGGGTATAATTCAGGACGACGAAATTCGTTGACAATTAAATATTTGTGCATGGTATACCTCCTATTGGTTGTCGGACATTGCGTCCATAAACTGGCAGTACCAAATATAGCAAGATCGCCTATATTCCTTGACGTGGTCACTAATCCAGTTAGTTGCCCCTGTCTTTGACAAGTTGGTTGGCTCATCAATATAAAGTTCTGCGGCAATTTTTCGAACAAACTTTTTCTGTTTTTCAGTCGCCTTGTCGTCCACTTTTATCCTCCTCATGCTGAATCAACCGGTCCAGATAAGTCCGAGCTTTATACAGATCTTCCAGACCATTCTTGCCTTGATATCTGACAACGTACTTAATCACGTTGCCAACCATAAAACCGACAAACTGCACATTGGTGAGTACACCGGTCTCAAAATGGTCAAACAAGTCTTGGCCCCCATGCTGGTAATACAGTGGTCGAATATCCTTATCAGTCATACGTTTCACTTCCTTCGTCGCCGCTTATACTTAAAACCATATTTTTTAAGCAGCATGTACAAATTGTTAATCGGCATGGGGTACTCACCATCGCTGGTTAGTTCCGAAATTGAGTTGACTCGTTCCAGAATTTCATCTGCCGTTAGTTCCATGGTCCCCATCTCACGTAAAGCGGCCAAAAGAATTACTTTGCGCTGTCGGGAATTGGTTTTTCGCTGATGATGACCACCTCTATAAAACGGCTTCGCAACTATTTGAAGCTCCTCAACCACTTCGTCAGGCGCTGTGGCGACACTGCCATAAAGGTTTTCAACTTTGCGAACCGCCTTTACAAGCTCATTCACGATTAACCACCTCCAAAGCATCATCCACGCTCCTAGCTACTCCATACAAAACCGGAAAAGATTTAATGAATTGTGCAAATAATTTCTGGTCTGGTCGCAAACGCCCCTTAGCGTTCTTAATTTCCAGACAGAAAAATCTACCATCCGAATGCCGGAACCCGCAGAGGTCGGGGAACCCTCGCGGAAATAACATAATTGTTTGTCCAGACTCTGTTCGGACACGGCCGGCGTTGCTACGGAATACGGTGAAACCTTTCTTCGATAGGGCCAGCATGATGTCTGTCTGAATTTTGTGCTCACTTTCGATCCTGATTACCTCCAATCTGTGACGGGTGTGACGACCCACTTTCTTACCCATCACACGCTCAGTTCTTACTCTCCCAACGCATGTGACGGGTGTGACTAGTGTGACGGCACTTTCAGACCCTTTTCTCTTATATACATTTATTTTTTTCATATCATGTTTTATAAGAAAAACTAGTCACACTAGTCACATCGCTTGAGGCTCTAAGCGTGACGGGTTATCTGGGTACCCGTCACAACCCATCACACCCGTCACACCTACTTCTTGTAGTTTGTCACCAAGTCAAATGGGGCCGTAAATTCTTGTACTTTAACACCGACGTAGTACGTACCTTGCCGGTCATGCTTCTTTTCAAATTTATTCCCCATTTCCTTACCAAATTTCGTTGAATTCATCAGATACTGAGAATTGTTGGTTGCCCAATCTTTATAACGTCGGTATAGCTCGGCCGCCCGAGCCATCTCATGCTTACCAATCGTGCAGCATTCTTCTAAGAACTCGGCCGTCACGTCCATTTCATTCCGGTAGGCCTGACTAGCTTCGACTACACTTGCCGGCGGCTTCAGTCCCTCTCTCTGCCACTTCAGGGCTCCCTCTACAGCCCAATTCAGTATGCCGACCTCTTCGCGTTGCAACTTGTACTTCAGATCCTTATCTACCCGGTTGTCTGGAATCTTGACCGCAAACGGGACTAGCATGAGTCGCCGCCAGATACCGTCATCGGTGCCCCGGATAATTGGTTTGTGGTTGGTAGCCAGCCATAGCTTAAACTCAAATTCCTTACCGTAAAGGTATCGGGCTGTCACTGTGTCACCACCGGTAAGTTGCTTCACCAGTCCTTCATCTAGTCGGAGACCGTCGTTGGGTTCACTGGAAGTTACCAGTCGGGCGCCCTCTAACCGAGCAATATCCGAGTTGGCAGCGGAACTGTTATTCTTCACCATGATTGAGTCGGCCTGCATCGACCGAGCGTAGTTTCCTAGGGTGTCGGCAATCGTATCAATGAAGATTGACTTACCGTTTCTCCCGTTACCATAGAGGATAAACATGACTTGCTCTTTCGTGGAGCCAGTGAGTGAGTACCCCACTGCCTTCTGCACGTAGTCAATCAGTTCTTTATCATCATTGAAAATTTGTTTCAAAAACTGGGTCCATTCCGGTGCATCAATCGTGTCGGTGTACTCCACCGCGGCCTGCCGGGAGAAAAGCTTCTTGATATCATGCTCACGAAGGATACCGCTGGTTAAATCCACAAACCCATTGGCTACGTTAAGCAACGTCTTATCACTATCAAACTCGCCATGGAGAACTGGAACCCGGTGTTTCAGCTCATCCATCATGGCTTTCTTACCTGCGTTGGAACGGGCTTTCTTGATGTGGTCATGAAACTTTTTCTCGGCTTTATCAGTTGAAAGGTCGCTATTCGGCGGTACCACAAGCTTCTCATTTTTCATATCATCAACAACTCGGTCCACTAAGCTGTGAATCTGACCAGTTTCATCCACAGACCAGAAACTGCCATTGTAGACCATCCAAGTTTTATCGGTGAATGAATACTTTACCAGCTCGCCATACCGATCCATAAACCGGTCGGCATTCCCGGTATCGTCCCAGCTTCGGGGCGGTGAATCTTTCTTCTTTTCTGTCTGGTTAGCAAACTCAAAGTTGTACTTCAATGGCTCCTTGCGGCGGCGATTGAAAACGTCTCGCGTCTCATTAATCGCTTTGTTTAGTGTTGCTACCCCATAAGTGGTCTTACCGTGTTTCTCGTCCCACTTAGGTCGCATCAAATTGGATTGCCGGTAAATCGAATCCATCTTTGTGAAGTCCCGACCAGTCCAGAATGCCAAGTCGTTAGCGAACGCGAGGTCAGCTTCCGACTGAGAGGCATAGAATTGCTCCCAACCACCTTCCATAAATAATTTGAATCGCTGTCCAGTACGGGAAGATTCAGCTCGCGCAATCACTTCCGTTTCCGACAAGTCATTCAACTGTGGAAGTTGCTGATTAGGTAAGGTGACAACATTGCTAGGCTTCAAATATCGGTCATATAGTAACTTCAAAAGTTTCGGCTCCGGCTCGCTAACTTCGTTGTGAGGACCAATCTGGTTACCCGTCATCGCGAAGAAACGCCCGTTCGTATACATCTCAACGTTACCTGACCGACGGCGATCACCCGGGATTTTACCCTTAACGATGATGTGGATGCCAGTCCCAGAAACGCTAGTCTCAGCATAAGACTTGGTGATTGTCAGGAAATGCTGTACTTCGTTATCGTCCACATCCCCACTCTTCCAACGTTCCAAGTCTTGTTCCAAGTGGTCCACGTCAATACCGATATACGGCGGCTGGAAATAGAATCCCAAGCCGTCCATGCCGTAGTCGCCCATCGCTTGTAGCGCTGTATCAAAGTCTGACCATGTGGACGGGTCGTTGGACTTACCGTCGCCGCCAGTATACGGGTCCTTGGGGTACTTGGCATACTTGTTGCGGTCCGGTTGCCACTTGAGTTTATAAAGTCCCCACCGCTTTAGGGACTTGAGTTCCTTGGGAATTCGTTCATACATCAGCAAGCCTCCTCGTATTAGAACGGTAAGTCTGAATCATCGACAACCGGTGCGTTCCCAGTACTAGCAAATGGATCACTATTATTGCCAGTCGAACTAGTAGTTGGCTGCGGAGTTGGTGCGTTCTTCTTGTCCTTAAAAGTATGCTGCACTTGTGGAAACTTCGTTACTTCGAAATTCCACGGTGCCACCCGGTTAACCGTGCTGGTCTCGCCATTGTAGGTGTTTTCTTCTTGTTTCACGAAAACCCGAACTGGTACACCGACAATCAACTTGATGAAATCATCCACAGTGTGTAGCGGTGTGCCTTCTGGGACCTTCGCCGCTTGCAGGATGTACTGGAAGCCATCCAAGTCATACTGGTTGGTCGCTTTGCGTTTCCAGTTATCCATGAAGATGTGGCGGTTGTGGAACTTTGCGTTGGTTTCTGCTAAGTCCGTCACCTTATCCAAATCGTTCCGGACTAACAAATCAATCTGCAATGTTTCGGCCCCATTCTTAGTGGCGTCTTCCTTAGCGTTATTGATGATCATTTCGTAGTTACCGGCGGGCACCGCATCGTAGTTACCGCCTGTGTTGTTTGAGTAGTCTGTGTTCATAAAGTCTGCCATTATTTTTCCTCCTAATTTTTAATCAACCCTAGTTGTTTCGCTTGAAACCACGCCCATCCTGGCTTATACCCCCGGGCTTTCGCAATTCCATACAGGTCTTCCATGCTCTGGGCCTCACTAGGCTTCATCCGACCGTAGCGGACCGTGTTGTACTCGGTTTTCATATCCAATCGGCCGTGAATCTGCTCCAGCTTGACTTCTTGGTCAACCTCAATTTCAGACTCACTGCGTTGAATAGCTTTACCACATACCGGACAGACTGTGGATGAAGCTGGGATTACCGCGAAACAGAACTCGCAGGTTCTAATTGGCAGTGCATCGCTGGCTTTCTTCTTACGTTTCTTCCGGTCGTCCAAGGTCCAGGTATGCTCATCATCCGGCAACCCAAAACGCGTATAGTTCGCAACATGATCAATGATGGTCGCCACTTTATTCGGTCGGTAGCGCATCGAACGCATCGACTGCTGGATATAGAGCACCAATGATTCAGTCGGTCGGAGCATGATGACTACCGAACAATCTGGGACGTTGAAGCCTTCACTAATTAGGTCAACATTGCAAAGCACTTTCAATTCGCCTGACTTAAAGTCAGTCATGATTTTATTGCGCTTGGCTGCGGGCGTTTTTGCATCAGCGTGTTCGGCGTTGATACCAGCCGCCCTGAACGCTCCCGCCACTTCCTTGGAGAATTCCACTGAATGGGCGTAAACGATTGCCTGCTGGCCCGCCGTCTTCTCCTGGTAGGTCTTAACGACATCCCCAAAGATGGTTCGCCCAACCGCATCATCCATTGACTTTGTGGTGTAGTCACCGGTACTCGACTTTTTCAATTTCTCATCGTTGACCAACTTGACTGAAAAATATTTATACGGTGCCAAGTAGTGATTTTCAATTAACCAATCAATTGAGGGCCCCAGCACCAACTCATCGTACACATCATGCAACCCTTTGCCGTTTAATCGCCATGGAGTGGCCGTGAATCCCAACCGCGGCACTCCCGCGTAATAGTTATAGATGCTCTGATAAGTCTTGGCCAAACTGTGGTGAGTCTCATCAGTGATAATCAACGTCGGAATCGGTAAGATATCCAATCTGTGGGCAATCTTCCCCACTGTTTGAACCGTACATTTAGTCAAGTCAACATCATTCTCCCGGAAAGATTGTTTGATTTGACTGACCAACTCCTTACGGTGGACCATAAACATCACCTGACCGCCCTTAGCTACTGCGAGACGCGCGACCTCGGCAATCATGATCGATTTACCAGACCCGGCCGGAGATTGTAAGAGCACCGCTTTATTGCCCTTGGCTAGTGCCTGCCTTGCTTGGCTGACCAGCTTGGCTTGGTACGGATGGAGTTGGTACATCCACATCACCACCAATCTCTGTAAAAAGCGTCTCCGGTACCGCAAACTTACGATTATCCAGCTGATTCTTAGCAAACACCGCGTTCGACGGATGGAGGATGAACCCCCGGGCACCTGTCTTATCCGAGATAACCATTCGACCGACCACATTCATCAGTCCCATGATGTTGGTTGTGATTTTCTCACGCATTTGTGGCACAAACTGGTTGTAAGTCTGACCGGACGGCGTATCAATCTGCCGGGTAGTCTCCCATGCTGTGTAAATCTTATTGACACCAGGCCATGAGTTGACGAAACGGATCATATCAGGCAAGTAGAAGCCAAACTGGTTATAGTCCCCCATTTGAGGAATCCCCATATCAGCCCCGGACTTAGTCTTAGCCTCGTTAGCTTTCTCACCAAGCCAAGCTTGCTCAAACTCACTCAAATTGTCGAAGGCGATGTTATCGTAGTTGCCAATCTGGGTCTTATAGATCTCTCCTAGTAGCGTGCGGGCCCCTTCTAGCGGGTGTTTCGTGTCTAGCTTGACCACATCGATATTGGGAACCCCAGCCAGAACGTTAGTCGTTCGGTCAACATCGATGACCAGAGTCCGACCAGGAAGATACCGCAGTGTGGTCGTCTTACCCACACCAGGCTGAGCGTAAATCAGCATCGAAAAGTCTTGCCCCCGCTTGATGTCAGTTGCGTGTTGAATTTCCACGGCTATCCCTCCCGTTCATACTTGATGCCTTCAGAGTCCATGTAGCTTTTCAACAACTTCATTTGTGGAATAGTAGCCGTAATCTTCAATACAACGGCACGTGAGACCACTTCGCCGGTATTGGTATCAACTACCGTATCACCCTTAGTCTGCTGGTGTGTGCGTTCCTCGGCGGCCTTAGCTTCTAGTTGGCGTTGCTTCTCAGCCTGCCGTTCCACCTGGTTGTCAATGGCCTTCATCAGGTAGTCCACATCTTGTCCATGCTTGACCTGGTCAGCCCAACCGGCGGGATCCACGCCCTGAACTGTGGCATACTTGGTAATCGTCTCGGTATCGGCGGCCAGCTGGTCAGCCGCTTTCTTGGTAGCCGTCATGGCACCAGCGATACCATCGACAATCTGTTTCTTAGTGGCCGATTTATTTAGCCAAGACGGTTCAATTTCAATTGCGTCAGGTTCCACGCCGTAGCTGGGGGCCATCTCAGCAATCAGGCCTTCAACCCTTTCTTGCTTGGCAGCGCGTTCTTGAGCGATGACTTCCTTGATTTTTACGTCAAGCGGAGAAATAACTCCGTCAATCTGGTCCTTGAAGGCCCCCATTTGCTTGTCGAAAATCTTGACTGGTTCGGCATACTGCCGCTTGACGGCTAGGCGCTTCTCATCAATTGCCTTGGACACTTTGTTCAGACTTGCCCGCATGGATTTTGTATCTTTGATGTTATCCGCAGTCACCACGAAATCTTGACCATACTTGGCGACAATTGCGGACACGGCTTGTTGGACCTGATCAAGGTTCTTGATGGTAATTGGCGATGGATGAACATCCACGGCCGGTTCAACGATCATTAACTCATTAGCCATTCAGTTCCACCCCTTCCAACTTCAGGTAATACTCATACTGCTGGAACCGGTAGTAGGCCAAATTCTCGTAGCCTACTGGGGTTTGCAAAAACTTCTGGTGCCAGTATTCGCTCTTCTTCATTGAAAAATGCCTCGCTTTCCGGTACGATAACCGTAGATAAATGTTTTTCTGGGGCTCGTTAGCGGTGCAACGCTAACGGGTCTCTTCTTTGGCTGTGGATTAAACGTTTGAAATGCTGTTTTCCATAAATTAAGCGTAGTGTTATTAGTTAATTTCACTTACATGTCCCTCCAATGTCACCTAGATGGCACCCACGTGTCATTCCTTTTCTTTCTGGCAATTGATATACTCTTCCTAGAAAGGAGGTGATTAAATGAGTAACAATGATTTTGACCTCAGCATCAATGGACTTGATGAGGTTCAAGGATTTCTAGATAAAGCTGAAAAAGGCGTTAAAGAGCTTGATGGCAAAAATGAAGTTGAACTCGGTGCCGTACTCACCGACAATTTCATTTCGACCCACACGAAGTTCAACGACTTCGACTCTTGGTGGAAATCCTCAGGTTTTGATGTTTCCGATCCTCATGAAGTTCCTGATGCTGATTTAGCCTCATTTATCAAAGAAACTAGTGACTTCAATAGCTATGATGCTATGGTTGAAGATGCCCTCGGTGGTTACCTTGCTAACAAACTAGGATTTGATAACTAGCTTAAACTCCTTGATTTTGTTAATGGTTTCATCTAGCTGCTTTGTTTGCTCTTCGGCAAGCACGAGCAGCTTTTTTAATTCATCTAAATCTTTTATTGAAAATTTAATCTTGGGTTCCATTATTTTCGCCACCTTTCATAACCAATTCTCAATAAGCCGCCAAGCCCGAAAATTACTACAAAGATCGTTACTGCTGTCACTCTGTAACCTCCAATTACCCTATCCATCATTAGGCGCTGTCCACGACTTTAAAATTCAGTGATAGATAGAATTGCTCGTTTCAATTCACTTGGTTCATAAAATACCTTGTTAGATTCTTTGTAGCGACGTTCAATCAACTTTACTTGCGGCTTGTTCTTGATGTTCTTATCGAAGAAAGCACGCGAGACGCAAAGTTCCTTAAAGGCCGTATCACGATCTAACATGATATATTCTCGAATAATTGTTTGTAGCCGTGGTCCTAGATACTTCTCAACTTCCGTGGCTACAGCATTATCAACAACTGCCTCCAACTCCATACCAGCTCACCTCTATTCGAACATGTCGTTGATTCCGTAATGGCCGACCAACCAGCCAACGAGGAGAAACATTAGTAACTTAGCTGTGATCATCAGTCTTCCTCGCTTTCTTCAATCTCAACGTTCTTCAAACCGTAAGTGATGAATCGCTGAACGATTTTATTAACTGTCAGTCCCGTTTCGGCTTTCAGTGCTAAAAGCTGAGCGTGTAGGTCTGTGTCAATGTAGACCGGCCGAGTACTCTTGGCTTCTTTCTCTTTGTAGATTACTAAACGTGGTTTTGCCATGATTCTTTCCTCCTAATCTTGAATGTCCAAAACTCGATAGACTTTCTGTCGAATTTCAACCGACTTGGGCGACATATCCGCATGAATCGCGCGGTTAAGTTGCACGGGTTTTTCGTTGATCAGACTAGCCAACTCCACCTGCGTCATGTCTTTTTCAAGTAGACGCATCTTGATGCGGTTGGTGATGGCTTTAGCACCATCGACTAAACTTTGTTCGGTCACTGTTATTCACTTCCTTTTGATATAATTTAAAATTAAGGTGGTGGATAAATAATGAAGATTAACTACAATGCGTTACGCTCAACTATGGTTACATTTCAATCAGAACCAATGAATCCCAATGTAGAAGATGTGATAGATAAAACTATCGCTGAGGGATTCACTCGAGAAGATGTCACGTACGCTGTAAAGCAAGCCATTGATTCTGGACTACTTCAAGGAAATATAATGTCGACACTCTCCGGCTCTCTTTTCTTTACTGTTAGTGACATAACCCCTCAGGGACACCAGTTTATTGATGCCATAACTGAAGATACGCACTGGAATCGTGTTAAGAGTTTTTTAAAGGAAGAAGGACTCCCATTAACAGTCGGTACGATCAGTAAGGCCATTGCTAAAATCTTCTTTTAGAAACTCATCAGCTAAATAGGTGATCTGGACCTCCACTTTTTGATGGAGGTTTCTTTTTACTTGAACATCAACAACATTCTTCTGCGCAACACCATTGACGAAAATACCGTCCTTGTTCTCACGTATGGATAGCCGTTTCTTTGCCATATTATTTTCACCCCTTTCGGTAATTTCTTTATCAAGTAGTTGCTTTATTTTCGACTATGGTCTAAAATAAGCGTATAAGACATAAGCAAATAAGCCCTTCCTATCAGTGTCTACTCGCCAAAGCCTTCACTGACAGGACTTGGTTTCTTATTGCTTAATTACTTGATGAATACATTATTGCACTAAAGTCTAAAAATGTAAAGCATGTTATTTCACTTTAGTCTAATTTGTATTGTCAATATTAGGAGAAATGCTGATATGACACTACTTGAGCGAATAAAAAAATTAGCCAAAAGTCGTGGATATTCTTTATCTGCTTTAAATGATAAAGCAGGCCTTGGAAAGAACACAATTTATTCTTGGAAGCACAAAGATCCTAGTACAGAAAATCTACAGAAAGTTGCCAGTGTCTTAAGCGTTACGGTGGATTACCTACTTGGAGAAGAGGGTGAGGCTGAATCACCCAAGAAGTCAGTTGACTTAAACGATGATGATGCTCTTTTAACTTTTGATGGGAAACCAATTCCTGAAGAAGATCGAGAACTTATCAAACGATTACTGCGAGGTAAATAAGTATGGATGATATCATGACAGAACTAATCAATTACGCAATGTGGGAAAAGCACATCTCCGTGAAACTGTCCTCTGAGTTGTCCCCGTACACACCTTCCGTGGCTGACTCTGAGACAAGAAGTATTCTAATCAACACCAACTGGTATCTTCAACAGCAGTTGCCCTTGCACCTAGCACATGAAATAGCCCACATCATAAATGGTGATCATGCCACCCATCCGTTGTACTTTAGTCCAATGCAATCTGATTACAAAATGGAATTGAACGCCAACCGAACTGCCATCAAACTTCTCATTCCATACTACTTACAGGAACGGAGTTCAGAACAAGTCAATGTAACCGAATTCATGACTTGTTTTGTCATTCCCTCTCATTTGGAAAACATTGTGAGGGAGGAGCTACGCGAAGCCTTGTAATGAATTGACCAACAATGCCGACGTCATTAAAAGCTGCAAAACTACATACTGGAGGGTCTCCAACATGCAATTTGTATATCCACTCGCGCTTATCTCTGCCATGGTCTTCGGGGTATTATATTATTTAAGAGCTAGTGCTCGTCGCAAACAAAAGGCCTCAAAAATCTCTGGAAAGGTTCTGTTATATTCTCTTGGAGTAACCATTGTTCTCTTCGGACTCTCAGTTGCTTTTCCTGGTTCGTCAACAGACAATGCATCTTCAACCAACGAAAGCAGTACCTCCTCAGCTACATCCAGTTCCAGTGCTTCATCAGCTGAGAAAGATGAAAATGATGTTTTACAGAACTTGTCCGCAAAAGAGCTGAAAAAATACAATTCGGGACTGATTGATAGCTTATCAGAAGAGCAGCAGTGGGCATCCGACGGAAAGACAAAGTATAATGCTTCTCTTTACATCGACAATATGAAATACGACGGCAACCGCGGCTTGCTTGTATATGTCTCAGATGAATTTCCATCTTTAAGCAAGGATGACAAGACCACCGTAGCCAAGCACGCTCAAAGCATCGCAAACACTCAAGTGGTAATTTTAGGAAAAGATGTAGAAGCAGAGTCTTCCCCTTCAACCAACGTATATAGTGGTTCCAAGAAATTAGGACGCTCTACGATGACTTCCAACGACACAGAATTTAAATGGTTCAAATCATAAAAATTAAAAAAGCGCATCCCCTCCCGCCAAGAAGTAAGATGCGCTAGCCTAATACATATACGCTTGTAGATAAATCCGCAAGCTCTTTTAAGAATACATAGTTGTACCCTATTGGATTAATTATAAATTAAAGGAGGTGATGACACAACCTCTCCTAAACGGCGCTGTCCACGCATTTAAGGAGAATAATAATGAAACCAACAAAAACAGATTATAACAACGTTTTTTCGTATGAAACCAAGAAAGGTACACGCTGGATGTTCCGCTACCCCTTCCGCGACTCCTTTGGCAAGCGCCATGAGAAACAGGAACGTGGGTTCACCACGCCAATTGCTGCCCATAAAGCAGAGTTGGAAGCTGAGGTAATGGTTGTCAACGACGAAGCCAATCAGCTACTAGATTCGAACACGACGGTCCGTCAGTGGACGAAACATTTTCTCACTATGCGGCGTGCTGAATGGCGCCCCAACTACCGTCAAAATATGGAAACAGCTATCAATCGGTATATTCTGCCACTTCTTGGTGACCGTAAACTCGGCAAGCTAACCAAGATGGAATACAACTACCTGTTTATCCAACCGCAGCTGGAACATCTCAAACCGTCTTCTGTTCAAGCAAATCATCGATACTTCATGGTGATTATGAACGCCGCGGAAGAAAACGAAGTTATCACCCGTAACAAGCTCAAGGGCGTTCGCTTTAAAAAATCAGAACGGCGCAAACCATTCAGTGAGGATGATCTAGCTCGTTTCAACAAGCAGCTCCGAAAAGAACCAGCACCCCAGCGCATATTCTTCCAGTTATTAGAATCAACTGGTCTGCGACTGAGTGAGGGGCTTGGTCTTGAATGGCGCGACATTGACTTCAAAGCAAAGACGCTATCGGTTCAGCGGGCCCGAACGGCTAAGGGAATTGGGCCTACTAAGACCCCTTCCAGTGTTCGTACTATTTCAATTGATGAGAGTATGCTTGCTAGCCTACACAAGTTTATGATTCAAGCCAAATCTGATAGTCTCCAGATGGGCAACAAGTATACTGACAAGCAATTCATCTTCGCTTTCAAACATGTCTCAGCACATTACTACTTCCAAAACATCATCGAATCAGCGGGCATTGAGTCAGGCCGTTACGTCATCCACAGTTTGCGCCACACCCATGCGACCATTTTGATGGGTGCCGGCGTGAGCCCGGTCGATGTCGCCAATCGCCTTGGTCATTCTGACCCGGCTATTACCCTAAGAATCTACGCTCACGCGATTAAAGGCAACGACCAGAAGAACGCTGAACTCTTCGCTAAAATTGCTAACCTTTAGTCAGCTGTGGGAGATTCTGTGGGAGATTTTATTTTTCGAAATACGGAATCCCTTGATACCAGTGCATTGAAGCCCATTTCTTGTAGTAAATGAATACTACAACCGTTAAGATTAATTCTGACTGGTTTAAAAGATCTCGCCTTTGGGCGGGATTTTTTGTTTGGGCACTTTTTTGATCAATTTGACCAAAAGACGCCAGGCCCCCCGGCCCAGCGTCTTTCCTTTACTCACTTTTCACTCGCCTGTTCCGAAGTGATTCGGTGGGGCTTCAGCTGAACGTCAAAGACTTCCAGGAAGAATGCCACGAGTGGTACCCCTACGATCAGGCCCCAGGCACCGAAAATCCGCTCACTGACAATCAACGTGATGAAGGTCACGAAGATTGGCAAGTTGGTGGCGTTGGCCATCAGCCGTGGGTGTAAGAAGTATGATTCGAACATGTGAATCAAAATCACTAACACCAAAACTGCCACGACACGAATCAGACCGCCCGTTAAGAAGGCGACGACCGTTAATGGAATCAAGGAGATCAAGACCCCCGCTACCGGAATCAAACCCAGGAAGAAAACCATGATGCCCAGGATCAACAGGCTAGGCATACCAATGATCCACAGTCCCAAGACCATCAAAATCGTGTTGATGGTGCAGATAATCAGTTGGGTTTCGATGACCGTCCCAAAGATTCGAACGAATTTCAAAATCAGCTGACCCATCGGCACGAACAATCCCGCAAAGCGGCTCTTCGTAAAGGCGTGGACAAATGTCTTCAACTGATTTTTCGTCAGGTTAAAGATGAAACTGAAGAAAAATGCCAGCAGAATCGTTTCCACTCCTGAACTAAAGCGAGACAACTGACCCATTCCACTGGTCAGAATCGTCTTCCCATTACTGATGACGGAAGCGTTCTGCGAGAGATTTTTAATCAGTCGGGTCAGCTCCGTCTCCAGTTGTGGGTAAGTATTAATCAATTTATCAAGTGCATTGGGCAAATTTGACGCCTCGGAAACCAGCGGCGGGATGATTTGGCCAAATGCCGCGACTAAGATGGCCAGGAACAACACGTAGACCAGCAGTGTTGACCACAGATGGTGCACGTGAAAATGATGTTCGATGCCCGTGATGGCCGCATCCCCCAGATAAATGAAAATCACCGTAAACAGGGCTAACGACAAAAAGGCGTGCGCTTCCCAGGCAATGATGATCAGCAGTACCAAGGCGATATAGGTCATCGTCAGCGGATTTTTCCACACCCGCTTGAATAAGTTACTCACAGAAAAACTCCCTTCGTTGCGGTCAGATACGAATCAGTTGGTCATACAGCGGCAACAACGCCGCCACCGTGTCTTGGATGACCTGAACCTGCTGGGCGGGCGTCCCGGTAAAGAAATCGCTGCCCCGCAAAAAATTCCGGCCGACCTGCCATTCAGCGTGCCGCTGCGGCTGTTGGCGCATCAGCTCCTGATACGTTTCACGCGTCAGTGGCCGCCCACAATTCTTATCCGTATGGTCCCCACCGCATTCAAACCCCGCCGGCAGTTGGCACACCAAGTCCTCGGCCAGGCTACTCAACAACGCTTGGCGATTCTTCGCCTCCTGCAAGACAGCCAGCCAAATAAAGAACCGGTCATCCCAGAAGCCGACCTCGATATGCGGCAACATTTTATAGCCCCGCTTCGACGTACTAAAGGCCACCCAAGTATCTGGCGGCGGATTTTTAGACCGCCGACGATGCTGCGAAATGTGGTCGTAGATGGGCACCGCCAATTTGGCAAAGACCGGGTCCAGGTCCGTCACGGTCGCCTGAAACTTCGGGTCGATCTGTGCTCGAATCTTCCCCAATCGTCCAGGCAACGTGGTGTCGTCCCAAACGTGAAAGTCTTGATCCACGTACATTTGGTAAAGTCTCCTTCCCTGAAACTCTTTACCATTCCATGTTATACTAGTAAAACTAACTTGAAAAGAGGGAAACGCATGGCTGAGAAGAGTCAAATGGAACAACATTTACAGAATTCTGTCTACGGCACCCCGAAAATCAATCCGGACGAGCAACGCCACTACCTGGGCACCTTCCGGGAACGGGTCTCGCTAGCGATGACGATTGCGGAGGTTACGGACCGGGAGAACTTGGACGCCTTTGTGACGGAGATTTCGGCCCATCCGGACTATCAGGTCATCTTAAACGGCCACATCGACCAAGCCGACCTCGCCCCCTACCTCAAGCTGGCGAGCCAACACAATTTAAAATTCACGATTCGCCAAGACACCATCTATGGCGTGAACGACAGTGACCTGGGACTGGTCGTGGCTAGTGATACCGCCATCAACCAGAACCCCATTAGCTTAAGCAAAAAGTATCCCGCTAAACCGGCAGAAAAAGCCGCTGCCCCCAAGAAAAGTTGGTTCGATAAATTAATCGGCCACTAGGAAAGGAGTCTCATTTTTGGCACAACATCCCTTAGCTTACCGCATGCGGCCGCAACGTTTGGAAGACATCGTTGGCCAACAAGACCTGGTCGGGCCGGGTAAAATCATCGCCCGGATGGTGGCGGCTAAGCTACTTTCATCAATGATTTTATATGGGCCGCCGGGTACCGGGAAGACCAGCATTGCCAGCGCGATTGCTGGATCCACCAAATACGCCTTCCGGAAGCTCAACGCGGCCACGGATTCCAAGAAGGACCTGCAAGTCGTGGCCGAAGAAGCCAAGATGAGCGGCACCGTCATTTTACTACTGGATGAAATCCACCGGTTGGACAAGACCAAGCAAGACTTCCTGTTGCCCCACCTGGAAAGCGGCCGCATCATTTTGATTGGCGCGACCACCGAAAATCCCTATATCAACATCAACCCCGCCATTCGCAGTCGAACGCAGATCTTTGAGGTTCATCCCCTCTCGCTCGACGACATTAAGACCGCGCTGAATCGGGCCATCACTGATAAGGAACGTGGGCTGGGCCAACTCGATTTGCACGTGGATGACGACGCCTTAGCCTTCATGGCTGGCGCCACCAACGGCGATTTGCGCAGTGCACTGAACGGCCTAGAATTAGCCGCCCAATCCACCCCACCAGCTGACGATGGTGAAATTCACGTGACCTTGACCGTGGCCGAGGCCTGTTTTCAACGCAAAGCCCTGGTCGGCGATAAAAATGGTGACGCCCACTACGACGTCATCTCGGCCTTCCAGAAATCCATCCGGGGAAGCGACACCGATGCTGCCTTGCATTACCTGGCCCAACTGGTTGCGGCGGGCGACCTCCCGTCGATCTGCCGGCGACTGATGGTCATCGCCTACGAAGATATCGGCATGGCCAACCTCCCCGCGGCGGCCCGCACCGTGCAGGCCGTTCAGGCTGCGCAACAATTGGGTCTCCCTGAGGGGCGGATTCCACTGGCCGATGCCGTCATCGAGCTGTGTTTGTCCCCTAAGTCCAATTCCGGGATTGCTGCCGTTGACGCGGCTTTGGCTGACGTCATGAACGGCCACAACGGCGCAGTGCCCGCCCACTTGAAGGACGCCCATTACAGTGGCGCCAAGAAGTTGGGACACGGCAACGGGTATCAATTTCCACACAATTTTCCCGGCGACTGGGTCCAACAACAATATCTGCCGGACGACCTCAAGCACGCGGAGTACTATCACCCGAAGGCCAATGGCCGCTTTGAAACACAATTAGGCGAACAGTACCAACGTCTTTTACGGGCCAATCGACGTCGCTAATTGATATTTTAATATTTATATGCTAATATACAAGTGGTTCTAAGGTGTACGCGTTGTCTCACTACAAGTTGCCGATCAAGTAATTTATAAACGGGATTGCAAGACGCTAGAGAACATGACATGCCTTTTCACTTGGAAGTCAGACGCTCTAGCTAGCTTTCCCCCCTGCATTGTCATCGCGGGTCAACATGACTAGACAATTAACGGCACCACTTAGATCATCAAAGCTCTGCTTTGGAGGCCATTCCTTTGAATGGTCTTTTTCTTTTGGCTAAAATCGGACTGGCCGCCTGACCGTTCGCTAGCAATGAGTGAGAATGCTGGGCGCGCTGGGCCGAGCCACCGGGCGGTCTCAACCCGCAACTTCATCCCCGCTAGTGAATAAAACCCGTCTTGGGTTCTGGCGCGTAATCGGGTATACTTAATCTCACAGAACCAAATTTTTAAGGAGGAGTCATCCCTTGGCCATTACGATTTTAATGATTTGCTACACCCTGTTAGCCCTTGGTATTGGCTGGTATTTTTACAGTCATCGCAAGCGGGCTTTCTTGGTTTTCCATCCCGAAGAATCCGCTGCCCTCAGCAACGTTTTAAGCATTGGTGGTATCCTCATGATGCTGATTGGCGTCGTTGCCGCCGTGGCCACGTTCATGAACAATACGATTTTCATTTCCGCCGTTTTATTGGTGGGGGTTATCGTTGTGATTGGCCTACAGTTGATTCTTGTTCGGTGGTTGCCTAAGGGGTAACCGGTTTCACTTTTCTTTCATTTTTTGACCATTTCGCTTTTTATTTCACGTTAAATAACGTATGATAAGAGTATAAAGTAATGAGAGGTGAACAATATGTTACAACAATACAAGCACATTTTAGTCCCAGTTGACGGTTCCTACGAAGCAGAATTAGCTTTTAAGAAAGCGGTTGCTGTGGCTAAGCGTAACGATGCTGATTTACATCTCGTTCACGTTGTTGATACGCGGGCTTTCCAAAACATTTCCAGCTTCGATACCAGCATGGTTGAACAAGTTACGGAAACGGCAAAGAAGACACTCGATAAGTACGTGGCTGATGCGAAGGCTGATGGCCTGGCAAACATTGACTACGCGATCGAATACGGCGCACCGAAGACCATTATCGCCCGGGACGTTCCTCGTGATAATGACACGGACCTGATTATGATTGGGGCCACCGGGTTAAACGCCGTGGAACGCCTCTTGATTGGTTCTGTCACCGAATACGTTACCCGGACGGCCGTTTGTGACGTCATCGTGGTACGGACGGATCTCAACAACCAACCGGCTAAAGTGACCCACGCCGAAGCTTAAAAGTTAAGATTGAAATTGAAAAACGTCGCTGCTATTAAGCAGTGGCGTTTTTATTTACCCATCATTTTGAGTTAATCCGCAATGGCTGACCCGGCGGCTGGTGCCAAACGTTGTTGTAAGGCAATGTTGTGGGTGACCAGCGCCAGAGTCTTGGCAATCGTCAGGCTCCGGCGAGCGGCTGCCTTGGCACTCAACGCCACTTCTGCTTGACCACGAATTTCGTAGAGAACGTCAATCAGGTAAAGGGACGCCTGTTGTTTAACTGCCCGCAAGGCCGATTCCACACTTTCAATTACCAATTGCGGTTGCTGGAGTTCCAGATACATTTGGGCAATGCGGTACCGGGCCCAGATCAACCGACGGAAATCCGATTCATCGTGCCATTCGAATTCATCGAGATAGCCCACCGCTTCGCTCAGGTAGTAACGGGCCTTCTCCAATTCCTGCCGCCGCAAATAAGCCGCCGCCATCCCCACGTTGCCAACGATAGCGTACAGATCCCATGGCATTTGATAAGAGCGGTGCAACAACAAGTTGAAGTGGAAAATGGCTTCGTCGGGCCGTTCGTGAGCACCCAATTCGATAAAACCGCGATAGTAATGATAGCGTTCGCGGTCAAAGGCGCTGGCGACATCTGACATTTCAACGGCCGCTAACAAGTTGGCCGCCGCCCGGAAATTCTCCTGACGAATGGCCGTCGAGATTTCATCGAACTGCTCATCCATGCCACTGCCGACACCCGCCAAAATATCATTGAAGGACACATTTAACCGGCGGCAAACCTGTAGCATGATCTTAATGCTTGGAATCTTATTTTTCTTTTCCATCAGGCTCACCGTAGCTTGGGTACAAATGCCATCAGCGAGTTCTTGCTGTGACATGTTTTTTTGTTTCCGATACTGTTTTACCTTATTCCCTAATAAACGCATCTGCTTTCTCTCCCTCACGTATCGCACGTTGGTCAGTTGCCAATTCCGATAAAGCCGAACATTACTTGATAATTGCGAGCGACGGTCCACAACGTTAACTTACCGTCTGGCACCTCCGGATTTTCCTAAAAAAGCGATAGCCACGTCCAGCTGTTTATCATTAATACTAATAATAAGGGATTTATCCCCGAATACAAGTGATATGCGAGTTTATTAAGGAACTCTAATTTGTCTAGTCCATTTTATCATCTTTATATAAAAAGAATTATAAACGGTCATCTATGCCGGATATAATTCTTTTAATAGTGATAATCATTCGTATTTAATCCATTAATTGGCTTGGCCGCCAATCTATACACAGCTGAACACAAAGTTCTGCACGACGGCCCACCAATTTTCACGCGGTGACTGGCGCATGACTTGTTGTAAGCGTGAGAGTTCGTTGGTAATCTCGCCATCCGCGCCCAGTGCCCACATGCGGGTCATGGCCGCCCGTGAATCCGGTGTCCAGACCCAAGCTGGTGCCCCGGCCTGATGTGCCGCTAAAATAAACTGCTGGCTGAGGGAGATTCGCTGAAACGAATAGAAATCAGCGGGCACGGCTGCCGGTGATACCCAATTAAAGGGGGTGATGTACCCCACGCGCAACCGCGGCGTCGTTGCCTTCAGCTGGGTCACCACCCGATAGTCCAATGAATGGACCGCGGAACCCTCTCGTCGCAAACGGGGCCCGTACTGCCGGGCGAATCGCCGCACCGCATGCACGGAATCCTGCGGCGTCGTCTTGATTTCGACCAGGAGTGGTTGGTGCAGGCGCTCTGCCACGCGCAAGTAAGTCGGCCACCCTACCAAGCGGTCGTGATAGCCATTCTCGCGGACTGTCAGCCGTTCTAACTGAGCCAACGTCAACTGGTGAGGCGTTACGTTACGCTGGGCTAGGACGGCCAAATTTTCATCATGGAGGACGACCCACTGGCGGTCGCGCGTCTCGTGCAAGTCCATTTCAACATAGGCTGGGTGATATTGGCTCACATGACGCAAGGCCCCCAGCGTATTTTGCACGCCAACCCCGTGATCCACGCCCCGATGACTGATAGCCACCATCGGCGCAAACTGCGGCGCGCTGAATAATGCCTGGCTACTGACGCAACCACCGGCGATCACCAGCAAGCCGACCAGCCACCACCCCTGTCGCCGGGGTACTGGTCGACTCACGGACGGCTGGCCACACCAACTCCAGACTAGCGTGATGGCCGCTAAAATGACCGCCACCACGAACCCCAGGAAAATCAAAAGGAGCGACCCCGCCGCTAAGAGTTTTGCTGAAACGGCGGTCAAGCGGGCATCACCCCACCAGTTCAAGGCGACGAGACCTTCTGCTAGGCCCCACCAAACTGCCAGCAATCCAGCACTGACTAGCACTGTCGCAGCCATTTGCCGCCAGGTCCCGGGGTGCTGAATCTGTGGCGCCAACCGCCGAAAGACCCACGGCCCGCGCAACACACAAATGCCCGCTACCAGCACGTAAATGAGGGCCACGACCAAACCGACTGGTCGCCGGTGCAGGCCCACGTAATTGATGAAATCAGCCGGCAATGGAAGCCGGACTAACAGCCGACTACTAAGACCGCCCAATCCCAAGGGCAAGGCCAAAATTGTCAGGCCCAATTCGACTAGCACCCAAGTCCCCTTGTGGCGCCAAACCAGTTGCCAGCTTTGCCAGCCAGCGGGGCGGCGGCCAATCAGGGTCAATGCCAGGTGGGTCAGTTGCCAGGCGCTCAGCACCATGAGTCCCCCAATCAACACGACCAAATCAACGTGCCAACCAGGACGCTGACCCAGTAGCCGCAGACCCGCGAAGAGCAACACTGCTAGGCACCAGCCAAGCGCCAGACCGGGAGCCAAAATACCGGTTCGCCAGGCTTGCTTCAGTTGTCGTCCCCAAGATCGCACTTGCCTCTCCTCCTCTACGCTGTTAAAGCTAAAAAATATTGTAAACGATTAAACATCAGGTGACAGCGCCTTCTAGACAGGCAGCTGATGCCATTGGATAAACCAGTTATTAGTGACCACCGCCACTGTAGCCGTGAGTTCGCTAGAGATGAGTTCAGCCGTGGGAGTTCCCTTAGTGGCAAGGTTCACGCCGCTTAGGGAACTGACAACTTGAAGACACGATTTTCGGCTTCAAGTTGAGGGTCGAGACCGCCCTGTGGCTCGACCCGGCGCCCACCGCATTCCAACTCATCTCTAGCGAACGGTAAGGTGGCCAGCGCAACCCATGTGTCACTAAAACCAGTGATCAAAGAAAAAGCCGGCCGGAACGTTTCCGCTCCTGACCGGCTTTGACCTTTATTGTTTAGGCTTGTAAGTTGACGCTGCCGAGTGGTCATCCAATGGAATAAAGTCATAGGCCAGTTCGTCTTGGTACTTGAACTCGTCTAAGCCTAATTGGATCAACCGGTCAATCAGGTCAGCGTAATTGATGCCCGTTGCCTGCCACAGTTGTGGGTACAGGCTAATGTTGGTGAACCCTGGTAAGGTGTTGACTTCGCCCACGTAAGGCACACCATCCTTAGAGACCAGGTAATCGATTCGGGCCATCCCCTTCAACCCTAAGGCTGCATAGGTTTGTAGCCCCATCTGGGTGATTTCCTTCGTCAGGTCAGCTGGTAAGTCAACTGGCACTTCAAAGGTCACCCCACTGGCATCCACGAACTTGTTGTTGTAGTCGTAGAATACGTCAGAATCGGGCACCCGAATGGCGCCTAATTTAGAGGCGACCGGTTCTTCATTCCCCAAAATGGAAATCTCGACTTCTTCTGGGCCGTCGATGGTCTGTTCCACCAGTACCTTGTAATCGTACCGGAAGGCGTCTTCAATCCCATCATTGTATTCCGCAGCGTTCCCCGCCTTGTGAATTCCCACTGATGAGCCTTGGTTAGCTGGCTTGATGAAGACGTTCGTGCCCAGTTTGGCCTGAACAGTGTCATAGTCAAACGCATCCCGGTTTTCTGGCGTCAAGACCAGATACTTGGTGTTGCGAATGCCATGGGCCGTTAAGACCTGCTTCGTCATGTCCTTATCAAAGGCCACGGCCGATGCCAAGACGCCACTCCCCACGTAAGGCTTTTTCAACAAACGGAAAAGCCCTTGGATCGTACCGTCTTCACCCAGGTTACCATGAATAATCGGGAAGAAGACATCGATGTCCTTTGCTTGGGATAAATTCCAAATGGGTGCCAATGGGTTAGAAGCGTCTACTTTGGTTTGTTCCGCCGCCGCAACAGTCGCTTCATCTTCGCCATCAAAAACCCGGCGTGAAGCGGCATCACTCAGGACAAAACCGTCACGGGTCAGTAAGAATAAACTGACCTCGTAGCGGGACTTATCCATTGCATCGTAAATGTTGTGCGCTGAGCGTTTAGAAACGTCATGCTCAGAAGAATTTCCACCGAATAATAGACCTACGTGAATCTTCGTTTTCTTTTCCATGTTGTCACTCATCCTATCGTATATATTTCGGTTAGCCTTCAGTATACCATTTCTCGAAAAAATTGAGAATAAAAATCAACCTAAAAAATCGATAGTTGAGCTCAAATAGCCCTTGAGTGCGGCCGGCAAGTCTTGGCGTAACCGTAACGCGTCCAGGAGGCGCTTACGATTGAAGAACCGGTTCCACCCCGCAATGTTATCTGGCCGCCGCTTCAAGGCTACCTGTTGCCGCCAATTTTTCAAGATCAGCACCAGGAAATCCGCATACAGCCCACTCCGATTGGTGATTTCTGTCAGGTAATTGGCGATGCGGTCGTTTTCGCCGTAGATCAGCGGCGTGTTCAACCGTTTCATCCGTTCCATCAGTGCCGTCATCAAGAAAAGCTTATCGGCTCGCGGCAATCGTAGACTATTTGACAAAACGGCCAACAAATCCGCAATCGCGGTAAAGGCGTGCGCCCAGCCCGATTGGTTAACGAAGCCACGGGTATCCGTTTCCAAACACAGATACGTGGCGGCTAAAATCACGATTTGGTGGAGCTTGTCTTTGTCGACGTGTTCGATCATTTGGTCCAGAAAGTGCAAGACCACGCCCAGCATGGCCACGTGTCCGGCCCGGCCGAAGACAGCGTTGTTGGCTGGCTCCAAGATGTGGGCAAATAAGGCTTCTGGCTGGGACAACTGATCTAAGATAAACCGAATCTGCTGCGAATCTAAGGCATCCTGTTGGAAGGCGTCGTAGAACGTGAAGTTGATGCCCTGGTAGCGGAGCTTGGCATCAGTCGACGCCAAGTGTGCCAGTAACAATTTGATATTCTCCTGTGTCAACGTTACCGGTACCTGTTGGTCCAGTTGATGGCGAAAGTCAGCTAAGACGTCTTGGACCCCGTCTTGGTCGTCCGGGAGCGTCACGGTCGTGCGACGATGTCGTTTGATACCGTCCATAATTTGGCCCAAACGTCGCCCCAGGGACTGGTAAACTTCACCTTGTCTGACTTGTTCGCTAAGGACTGCGACGTCACTTAACACCTTTTTGAGCTGTGCATCCATCAAGAAACCTCCAGTATTTGTCTTACTCCGCAACCTTCCCGGTATTGATCACCGGTTGGGAGCCCCGTTCATTAATAATTGAAACCATCATGTTGTTAATTAATTGAATCTTTTGATTGTCAGATAAATTCAAACTCGTTTCCGCCGATAACCGTTCGATGGCACCCTCGGTAATGGAGACCGCCCCTTCCACGATAATCTTCCGTGCGGATAAAATCGCTTGGGATTGTTGCCGCTGCAGCATGGCTGAGGCAATTTCGGTGGCGTAGGCCAAGTGGGTCAACCGCGTCTCAATGATCTCGACGCCGGCCACGTTCAGCCGTTCTTGTAATTCCTCGGTCAAATGGTTGGAGACCTCAGTCGGGTTACTCCGTAGGGTCAGTTCCTTACCATCCCCAAAGTTATCGTAAGCGTATTCCGAAGCCACGTGCCGGATGGCCGATTCACTTTGAATCTCCACGAATTGCTCGTAGTCTTCGACGGCAAACAGTGCCTTACTGGTGTCGACCACCTTAAAGACGATGACGGCCGCAATTTCCACTGGGTTCCCTTGCAAATCGTTGACCTTCAAGATGGCACTGTTAAAGTTCCGCACCCGCAAGGAAACTGTTGACTTATTAGTCAATGGCACGGTCAAATACAACCCGGCTTCACGAATCGTCCCGATGTAACGGCCAAAGAAGGTCAGCACCTTGGATTGATTGGGGCTGATGATTGTCAAACTACTAGCAGCCAAGACTGCCAGGACCACCAAGATACCACCAATCACGGGCGCTGTGGCAATACTTAGATAGATGCCCCCAGCCAACACCAGCAAAACCAAGACCAAGCCAAGATAACCATTAATGTGAAAGACATTCTTTTCGTTCATGCGGGTCTCCTCCAATTGCTTTGATACTCCCATTATACCCGACTACGGCGGAAAACCCCAAAGAAGCGCCAGAAATGACTGAGTCGTTACGCTATTTCCAGCTACCTCGTTCATCCTGGCCGCCTTACCGTCCGCTAACTATGAGTTGGAACGCAGTGGGCGGACGGTAGGCGGCCAGCTAAGACCATTGTATCTGTGCTGAGCAAACGGCCCAAAGCTATAAAACGCAACAAGGCCGGGACAAATGCCCCGACCCTGTCGTGTAATGCCTGTTGATTAGTCTTCTTGAACGTCGACAAACCAAGCAGCATCAGTATCGCTACCGTTTAAAGCGTCGAAATCGTTACCTAAAGCTGGGTTAACCGCCGTAACCTTACCGGAAACGGGGCTAGGAATGTCAGAAACCGCCTTGTCAGCTTCAACGCTCAACAGGTTTTCACCCTTCTTCACGTCATCGCCGACAGCTGGTAACTTAGCAAACTTGATGGTCCCTAATTCGTCTTGGCCTTCTGTGGTCAAACCGATTCGCGTACCGTCGTTAACACCTTTGGTCCAGAAATACTTTACCATTTCACTCATGCTAAATAATCTCCTTCTACTTAAACGATTCGTTACGACTAAACATGTAACTCTTATAATGATACCGCATTGACATGATTAAGCCAATACCTATCAGGTTCCCAATCAACGCGGAACCCCCTTGACTAACAAACGGCAACGGAATCCCGGTCAATGGCAAGAGCCCAATACTCATCCCAATGTTTTCAAACACGTGGAACAAGATCATCATGATGACCCCGGTCGAGATGTAAGCGTAGAACACATTTTTCGTGTCGAACGTGACCCGAATCATTTGATAGATCAATAAGAAGTACAGGAAAATCAGCACACAGCCGCCGATGAAGCCGAAGTTTTCACCAATGACGGAGAAAATCATATCGGATTCACGCACGGGTACGTAGACGTGTGACACGTTAAAGCCGGTCCCAAAGATGCCACCGGACCCGATGGCTTTCATACTTTGCCACAACTGATACCCGGTGTCTGACGTATCTTGGGACGGGTGTAGCCAGGTGTCGACCCGGGAGAATTGGTAGGCCTGAAACCCGACCTTTTCCAAAATCTTCCGGCCGGCATCGGTCGTAACCAGCGCTAACGCCGTCCCCCCGACTACCGCAATCGCACTAAAGGCGGGCGCAATGATCTTCCAAGTGATTCCGGAGACCAAGATGACGCCACCCACGATGGCAAAGAACACCAGCATGGTCCCGAAGTCATTTTGTAGCTTCAATAACAAGGCGACTGGTAACGTCCACAGAATCAATTTGCCAATCAAGACCCAGTCGGTTCGGACGGTGTGAATCGGATTCGCATTGTTGTGCTCAGTCACGACCCGCGCCAACATCAAGATGAAGGCGGGCTTCATAACTTCAGACGGTTGAAAGGTCAAGCTCCCAATCGCAAACCAACTCCGCGCCCCCGTATTGACGTAGTACGCCCGACTGTAGAAAATCAAAACAGCCGCTAGCAGGAAAATCCCTAAACCATACAGCAGCGGAGCCACCTTCCACAGTTGCTCTGAATCAAATTGCATGATGATGATAATGGCGACGGTCCCAATGACGTACCATGCCAATTGGGAGACCACGGCCGACGTAATGCTCGTGGCACTACTATCGTGGGTCGCCGCCACATAGATCGACGCAAGGCCAATCAACGCCAACATGAGGACACAGAAGATGATTCCCCAGTCGATTCGTGATTCCGTCTCGCCTCGCCGTTCAGTCGCATTCTTTGCCACAATGATTGCTCCTTAATTCAAACTAAAATTTGTTCTAAGCCTAGTATAAAGGCCGAAGTGAAATTCGACGTTTCGCTCCGGCCAACTTTACTAAAATTTATTAACCGCGATGCAGGTGGTAGTCCTTTAACAGGAGTTCGACCCCTTCGTCGACGGTCTTGACGCGGTACACATCCCCGTCGTTCAATTGTGCTTCTAACCGGTCTTCTACCGGGGTGACCGTCCCAATGGTTTCGTCACCGATCTTGAGCACGGACATCGTGCCGCCGTCTGGGAGCTTTTGCTCGTCAATGGTTACTTGTACAGATTTTTCTCGTTTGCTCATGCCAACTCTCCTTTATTTGTTGGGAGTCTCTTCGTCTAAGTTCATCGCCTGTCGATAGGCTTTTTCTGCTGCCACGTTTCGTCGCAAGGTAAAGTGATCCGGAACTGGATCGACCCCACCGTGGACAAATGGCTGACAGCGCAAGATTCGGGCGATTCCCATGAGACCACCCTTGATTGCGCCGTGCTTCGCCAAGGCCTGTAGCATGTAATTGGAACAGGTCGGATAGTACCGGCAAGTAGGCGGAAATAGCGGTGAAATCCACCGCTGATACCCGCGCACTAACCAGGTCAACAGCTGCCGCATCGTCAGACCTCCCTTTGAATGAACCGTCTCAAACCTTTAGTTATTTTCTTTAGCCGTCTTGGTGTCCATATGTTCCAGCAAGACACCGGCCCCTTTGGCCACGTTGTCCAGTGGGTCTTCGGAAATGATGACGGGGACGGTCAACCGTTCGGAGAACAGCTTGTCGATGCCGTCGAGCAAAGCGCCCCCACCGGTCAACATGATCCCGCGGTCAATGATGTCAGCGGCCAATTCTGGTGGTGTCGTTTCCAACACAGCCATGGCAGCGGAAACGATTTGTTCCACGGAGTCATGAATGGCAACTTCCACTTCAGCGGCGTTAATCGTCGTGGTGGTTGGCATACCGCTAACGGAGTCCCGCCCACGCACTTCCATGGTCTTTTCCTTGTTCCCTGGTTCAGGGTAAGCCGTCCCAATCTTGATCTTAATGGTTTCGGCGGTCCGTTCCCCAATGATCAAGTTGTGGTTGTGCTTTAAGTAGTTCACGATTTCCGAGTTCATGCGGTCACCGGCCACCCGAATCGAGCGACTGGAAACGATGTCCCCTAAGGACAGAATGGCGATGTCGGAAGTCCCACCACCCATGTCGATAACCATGTTACCACTTGGCTTGAAGATGTCCATACCGGCACCCAAGGCAGCGACCTTTGGTTCAGCTTCCAAATAAACCTTCGCGCCACCAGATTTTTCCGCGGCCTGAATAATTGCCTTGCGTTCAATCTCAGTAATGTTCGTTGGCGCACAGATCATGATGTTTGGCTTGGATAAGAAGCCCTTTACACTTAATTTATTGATGAAATAGGAGAGCATGGCTTCGGTGATATCAAAATCAGAAATGACCCCATCCTTCAACGGACGAATTGCCCGGATATTACCAGGAGTCCGACCCACCATCCGGTAGGCTTCAGAGCCCACTGCTAATACCTTGTCAGTCTTCGTGTCGATTGCCACGACTGATGGTTCATTTAATACGATTCCTTTGCCGACTACGTAGATTAAAACGTTCGCCGTACCTAGGTCAATGCCAATGTCTTTCGCCATACTTATGCGTCCTCCTGAATTTTAATGCCAATTTTCAACATTTCATTATACCATAAACCGCGTGAACTCTAAACGGTTTCTCTCCCGCTCTTGCAAAACTTCTCTTCTCGCTGCCAAACCAGATGATACTGGTGGTTACTGGGCGGCTACTGGGCGGCTACTGGGCGGCTACTGAGTGTGCTTGCTAGTAACAGTTAGTTTAGCCACAAGTAGCGACTGATTTGACAACTAGTCCTTAATTAAGACAAGGTTGCTGATAACCACTAACCCGCCGGAGGCAGGTCCTAGTTTCACTAATTTTAGTGGACAGAACACTGCCATTCCGGGAACTACCGCGCCAAGGCTACTTTCTTTAGCCACATTGCTCAAAGCGTTTGCGGGGACAAGAAAAAGGCGGCATTGCTGCCACCTTTTATAAGTTTCTTAGTTATTCACGTGCGCGTTCTTCAAAACCACAGTGTCATCGTCAGCCACAGAGACCCGCTTGATTTCAGCGCCCAAGGCAGCTAGCTTCTTGTGGAAGTCGTAATAACCTCGGTCCAGGTACTTCAAGTTGGTGACTTGCGTGTAACCATCGGCCACTAAACCGGCCAGTACCAAGGCTGCGGCTGCCCGTAAATCGGTTGCCGCGACCTCAGCCCCGTTGAAGTCAGTTGGGCCGTGCATGACGACCGTCCGTCCGTTGACCTGGTACTTGGCGTTCATCCGCCGTAATTCTTCCAGGTGCATGAAACGGTTTTCAAAGACAGTTTCCGTCATGGTACTGGTGCCTTCAGCAGCCAGTTGTAAAATCGTCATTTGTGGTTGCATGTCCGTTGGGAAACCTGGGTATGGCAACGTTTTAACGTCGGTGGCTTGTAATCTGTCTGGGCCGATAACCCGAATGCCGGCTGGCTCATCGATCACTTGCGCGCCCATTTCTTGTAATTTAGAAATCAATGGCTTGTTGTGTTCGACGATACCATCTTGGATCAAGACGTTACCGTGCGTCAATGCCGCGCCAACCATGAAGGTGCCGGCTTCGATCCGGTCTTGAACCACACTGTGTTCAGTTCCGTGCATCGTAGCCACCCCATCAATTCGCAACGTTTCCGTTCCCGCACCGCGAACGTGGGCGCCCATCTTGTTGAGGATGTTAGCCAAGTCGACGATTTCTGGTTCACGGGCAACGTTATCGATCACGGTCGTGCCTTCAGCCAAGCACGCAGCCATCAAGATGTTTTGCGTCGCGCCCACACTTGGGAAATCTAAGTAGATATGTGCCCCTTTAAGCCGGTCAGCGAAGGCTTCAATGTACCCGTCATGTTGTTCGATCCGGGCACCTAGCGCTTCTAGACCCTTTAAGTGTAAATCAATCGGCCGCGTTCCAATCGCACAGCCACCTGGCAAGGCAACCCGCGCGTGACCTAACCGCGCCAACAGTGGTCCCATGACCACGATGGAAGCGCGCATCTTAGACACGTATTCAAACGGCGCTTCACTAGAAAGTTGCTTAGTCGCGTCAATCGTCACTTCTCGTTTGGCCTCATCAAAATCAACGGACAAATTCAAGAAGCGTAAGACTTTATTCATCGTATACACATCAGACAAAACCGGAACATTTGCTAAGTGAGTGATGCCCTCTTCGCCCAAAATCGACGCTGCCAAGATTGGCAGGACGGCATTTTTGGCCCCTTCAATATGGACCACACCAGTTAAGCGGTTCCCACCATGAACAATAATTTTTTCCATGGGATACCTCCAAAGATTTTTATGGGTCTAACGTAACAGATAGCCCAGATTACGAACGTTATCGATGAAGTCCAAAAAGAACGAACTGCAAGCGAATCCAACTGCGACCGACAGCATCACGATTAAGACGCGTGATTGCCGCGGGTAAAACGTCATCAATCGCTCAATGTGTAACGCAGAGATAGCCCAAAAGGCTAACCCGATGAAAAATAAATGACTGATGATGGTTAGAATTCCTTGTAATCCAATGAGTGACATTCGCTCAATCCTTTCTAAACATTCTCACTAACTATAGCATAATTTTCCGGCCTTGTCCTTGAGATACCCATAAAATCGGCGTTTGTAATATTACAAATGCCCTGATTCACTGTTTAAACCACCTAGTGGATTAGTTAAATCACTGTGATAACTTCTAAGCCATTAATTTAACATGCGCCAAAATAACCGCTCGCCCCGCACCACTCCGGGCCTGAACAATGCTCACTAATTATCGTCATTTGATAATTAATCCCTCCGCCAGACTATTAGTGAAGTATCCCAACTAAACCCGAAAATTAATTGATGATCGTCCGGCCACCAAAAAAAGCCGTCAACGCGCCAATCCCTTGTCGCTCTAGTCATTTCGGTGATTTTGTTTAAATTTCTGTCAAATTTAAACGTGAATGTCGTGCTTTTTGACCCAATCCCCCTTTCGCCCCTTCTTTCGGGTAAACTGGAAATCCATCGCATTGATTGTGGTCGTAATCTGGTCCGCCTACCGTCCTACTTTTCAAAAAAAGCGACCATCCACCAACAAAGGTGAATGGTCGCTAGAAACACGCGAACGTATTTTAAATTAGTGCTTAGCCACGTTGATCCGGTTGATTGCTCGCCGCAACGCTACCTCAGCCCGTGCAAGGGAATCGGCATCGTGCGCAGCTTGCGCCTTTTCAATCGTTGCTTTGGCACGTTCCCGGGCACTTTCAGCCCGATTGACGTCAATATCGTCTTGACGTTCCGCACTGTCTGCAACAATGGTCGCCACGTTGTCAGAGAATTCCAAGAAACCACCGTTAACGGCGATTTTATCTTCGTTTTCACCTAACTTGACCCGGGTCTCATCGACTTCCAGAGAAGCGATGAGGGGGACGTGGTTATACATAATCCCAAGTTCACCAATGGTCGTCTTCACAACTAATAAGTCGCTTTTACCTTCGTAAACTTGGCCATCAGGGGTAACGATACTAACAGATAACACTGATTGATTATCAGCCAATTAGAATCCCTCCCTAGTTGTTGGCAACGGCGTCATTCATTTGCTTAGCCTTCGCAACGGCATCTTCAATCGCGCCACAGTTCCGGAAAGCGTCTTCTGGAAGGTCATCGTATTTACCTTCAAGGATTTCCTTGAAGCTTCGGATGGTGTCTTCCAACTTGACGTACTTCCCGTCCATCCCCGTAAACTGTGAAGCCACGGAGAATGGTTGTGACAAGAAGAATTGGATCCGCCGAGCACGGTTAACGATAGTTTGTTCTTCGTCGGATAATTCATCCATCCCTAAGATAGAGATGATATCTTGCAATTCATGGTACCGTTGCAAGACGTGTTGAACTTCCGTCGCCACGTCGTAGTGTTCTTGACCAATGATTTCTGGGGCCAAAGCCGTTGAAGTCGAAGCCAAGGGGTCCACGGCTGGGTAAATCCCTTGTTGCGTCAAAGAACGTTCCAAGTTAGTCGTGGCATCCAAATGGGCGAAAGTCGTGGCAGGAGCAGGGTCGGTATAGTCATCGGCAGGCACGTAAACGGCTTGGATAGAGGTGATTGACCCCTTCTTGGTCGACGTGATCCGTTCCTGTAACTGACCCATTTCAGTAGCCAACGTTGGTTGGTAACCAACGGCTGAAGGAATCCGACCCAACAGGGCAGAAACTTCAGAACCGGCTTGCGTGAACCGGAAAATGTTATCGATGAATAACAGCACGTCTTGGCCCTTAACATCACGGAAGTATTCCGCAATCGTCAAACCGGTCAAGGCAACCCGCATCCGGGCACCAGGAGGTTCGTTCATTTGACCATAAACCATGGCCGTTTGCTTCAGAACCCCGGACCCCTTCATTTCCCAGTACATATCGTTACCTTCACGAGTCCGTTCACCAACACCGGTGAAGACGGAAATCCCGTTATGGCCTTGGGCAATGTTATGAATTAATTCTTGAATTAAAACGGTCTTACCAACACCGGCACCACCGAACAACCCAATCTTCCCACCACGAACGTAAGGTTCAAGTAAGTCAATGACCTTGATACCCGTTTCCAGGATTTCAGTCGTAGGGTTTAATTCGTCATACTTCGGTGCATCACGGTGAATTGGCATCCGTTCTGCGTCTGGTCCAAATTCGGCACCGCCGTCAATTGGATTTCCGAGAACGTTGAACACCCGACCCAGTGTGTCGTCACCGACAGGAACAGAAATAGAAGCACCAGTGTTTTCTACTTCCAGTCCCCGACGAAGACCATCGGTACCGTCCATGGCAATGGTCCGCATAACCCCGTCACCTAATTCCAAGGCAACTTCGGTTACAAGGACACTACCATCATCTTTTTTGATGTTCAGGGCAGTGTTGATGTCAGGTAATTCATCATTCAACGGGAATTCAACGTCGACAACAGGTCCGATAACTTGAACAATTTTACCAGCACTCATTATTCGTTAATTCCTCCCGTCATTAATTATTTAAGGCTTCTTGTCCACCAGTAATTTCGGTGATTTCAGTCGTAATCTGTGCTTGACGTGCACGGTTATAGTGCAGTTGCAGCGTCGCGATTAAATCATCAGCATTATCAGTGGCAGACTGCATCGCGTTGGTACTTGATGCATGTTCGGCCGTCTTTGCGTCCAAGATCGCACCGTAGACCAGGCTTTCCGCGTATTGCGGTAAGACCACTTGGAGCACCGCTTCATCAGAAGGCTCCGTGTCATATTCAGCGGTCAACGGTGTTGCTTGCGTATCCTCTGCCGCGTCAGTCGTCATTGTTTCCTTGTCGACTGGCAACATCTTTTCTGCCCGGAAGCGGGAAGAAATTCGGTTAACAAAATGGTTGTAGCAAACGAAGAGTTCATCGAAGACTTCGTTGTTGAACATCGTAGTGACGGTCTTTACGATTTCCCGAACTTCATTGAATTCAGGGACATCGCTGACCCCACGGTATTCATAAGCCACGTTGACACCCCGGTGCTTGTAGAAATCAGCCCCGGTGCCTCCAACGGCTAACACCATGTAGTCGTCAGGGTTCGGCGTCCGTTCTTTAATGAACGCATTTGCATCCCGTAAGACACTGCTATTGTAGCTCCCAACCATTCCACGATCGGAGGTGATCACTAAATATGCGGTTTTCTTTACTGGACGGTTCGACTGTAGGCTACTTGAGGAATTATCATCCAATAGATGAGACTGCGAAAGATGCATGACGACAGCCTTAACCTTAGAAACATAGTCTTGGTAGCCGACTGCTTGTTTCTGAATCTTATTTAACTTCGCCGTCGAAACCATGTGCATGGCCGCCGTAATTTGGCGGGTCGCTTTCGTGGAATTAATCCGACGTTGAACGTCATGAATTGATTCAGCCATTATTTCTCACCATCCTTCCTTCAAGTATCTTAATCAGCCGCGTTAGCCGAGTCATCGGCCTTGGCAGTTGGTTGGAAAGTCGTGTCGAATTCAGCGATGGCCTTTTCCAGAGAGTCGCCTTCTGGCAAGTTCCCAGTCTTGGTAATCGTGTCTTCGAGGTCTTGGTGACTTGCGTCCATGTAATCAAACAGTTCGTTTTGGTAACGTAAGACGTCAGTCACTTCCAACTTGTCCAAATGACCATGAGTCAAGGCAAACAAGATGATAACTTCCTTAGCAACGGGAACGGATTCGTGTAAGCCTTGCTTTAAGACTTCCACGGTCCGGGCCCCACGTGCTAACCGTGCTTGCGTAGCGGCATCCAAATCAGAACCGAATTGAGCGAAGGATTCCAGTTCACGGTAGGCAGATAAGTCCAACCGTAACGTCCCGGCAACCTTCTTCATGGCTTTGATCTGAGCGTCCCCACCAACCCGAGATACGGAAGTCCCGGCATCCATGGCTGGCCGAATACCTGAATAGAAGGAATCACTGTTCAGGAAGATCTGACCATCGGTGATGGAAATAACGTTGGTTGGAATGTAGGCAGAAACGTCCCCGGCCTTGGTTTCAATGACAGGTAAGGCCGTCATCGAACCGCCACCAAGTTCATCGTTCAACTTAGCTGCCCGTTCCAATAAACGAGAGTGGGTGTAGAAAATATCACCAGGGTAAGCTTCACGACCTGGCGCACGCCGCAGAATCAAGGAAAGTTCACGGTAGGCATCGGCTTGCTTGGTTAAATCATCGTAGACGATCAACACGTGCTTGCCGTTGAACATGAACTCTTCACCCATCGCTGCACCGGCGTAAGGCGCGATGTACAGCATTGGGGCTGGTTCGGAAGGGCTGGCGGTAACAACGATCGTGTAGTCCATAGCGCCAAATTTCTCCAGCGTTTGCACTTGTGACCGCACCGTAGAAGCCTTCTGACCAATTGCGACGTAGATACAAATCATATCTTGGTCTTTTTGGTTAATGATCGTGTCGATGGCGATTGAGGACTTCCCAGTCTTCCGGTCACCAATGATCAATTCACGTTGGCCACGACCAATTGGAACTAAGGCATCAATGGCCTTGATCCCGGTTTGCAGAGGTTCACTAACCCCTTGCCGGTCCATAACCCCTGGTGCTTTATGTTCAATTGGCCGCGTCTTGTCCGTGGAAATGTCCCCTTTACCGTCAATTGGTTGACCTAATGGGTTAACAACCCGGCCAATTAATTGATCGCCAACGGGAACTTCCATGATTCGGCCAGTCCGCTTAACCGTATCGCCTTCAGTGATTCCAGTGAAATCACCCAAGATAACGATACCAACATCACTGGCTTCGAGGTTTTGGACCATTCCATAAACCCCGTTGTCAAATAACAGTAACTCACCTTGCAAAGCGTTGTTCAGACCGTGGGCCCGAGCGACACCATCACCAACGTAAGTAACCGTACCAGTTTCTTCAACTGAGATTTCATCCTTGTAGCTTTCTAATTGTTGTTTAATTAGAGCACTGATTTCCTCAGCTTTAATGCTCATGAAAGTTTCACCTCTTTATCACCGAATTCGTTATGCTAGCAGTTGCTGCCGTAAACGATTAATTTTAGTTCGTAAGCTACCATCGAGAACCGTGTCTGCGGCCTTGATAATAACTCCACCAATCACAGCAGGGTCAACCTTGCTGCTCAAGATGACCTTCTTTGCCCCAACGCGCTTAGCGTAAACGGTCTCGATCTGTGACTTCTGTTCAGCCGTCAATTCGACTGCCGTCGTCACTTCAGCATAGACCGTGTCATGGGCATCGTCATACAGCTTTTGGAAAGCGTCGATAATATCGACAAGGTTTTCCATCCGACCGTAATCGTAGGCCATTTGAATCAGGTTTTTGATATACGGTGAGGCTTGCTTCAACAATGGTTGGAGCAAAGCTTCGCGTTCAGCAACCTGCAGGCTAGCGTCTGAGAGCATCGTGCTCAACTGTGGGTTGTCCTGGAAGATACGCCGAAGTTCCTCTAGCTCTGTGTAGCCTGACTCCAGTTGGTCTTTTTCGGACAACAAATCAAATAATGCTTTGGAGTAGCGCTTTGCTACCGTTGCCCTATTAAGACTCATGTTGCTTCCCCAACCCTTCGATATAAGAATCAATTAATGCCTTTTGGTCGTCACCTTTTAATTCTCGTTGAATGATCTTGGAAGCAATCTCAATAGATAGGTCCGCCACATCGTTACGGGCATTGGACAGCGCGTCTTGACGCTCCTGTTCGATATCCTTTTGGGCATTTTGCTTCATCGTTTGAACATCTGCTTGGGCTTGGTTCACGATTTGTTCGCGTTGTTGTTGACCGTTAGTCTTTGCATCGCTGACAATCGTTTGGGCCTCAGAACGAGAATTTGCTAATGCTGCTTGGCGCTTTTGCACCAGGTCGGCAGCATCGTTACGGGACTTTTCGGCAGAATCAATATCATTACTGATCTTGTCAGCCCGGTCTTGCATCATCTTCGTGACTGGACCCCACGCCACAACCTTAATGATCCACATCAACAGTAAGAACGTGACAATGTAGAACAGAGAATCTCCAAAGTAAAGCGACTGACCAATTACTAAATGTGAGAGCATCTATTGACACCTCCTTTTGCTATCAGATATTTAAAACTAAACCGGTTCATTGTTACTACTTGTTCATAACCATCAAAGCAACAACGAAGGAAATGATAGGCATGGCTTCAACCAGCCCAACACCGATAAACATGTTCGTCCGTAATTGACCTGATAATTCAGGTTGACGAACCATACCTTCTAGCATCTTGGAAATAACGATACCATCACCGATACCCCCACCGACGGCGGCACCAAACATAGCAATACCAGCTGCAATAGCTCCCATAATCTTTGTTTCCTCCTTAAATTAGATAAAACTTATTCCTCGACTTCTAGCTTTTGAGAAATATAAACTGATGACAACGTGACGAAAACGAACGCTTGGATAGCCCCCAAGAACGCGGAGAACCCTTGCCAAGCCATTTCGATCGGCACCGCAACGATCATCGTTGCAATACCATGTGAAGCTGCCAGATCCCAGATTACCCCTAATAGCATTTCACCAGAGAAGATAACCCCGAAGATACGGAGACCCAACGTCAGAAAGTTCGTGAATTCCTCAAAGATACTAATCGGAAGCCAGAACACGAAAGGTTTCAGGTAGTTTGTGAAGTGACGCTTATACCCTAATTTCCAAACACCAGCAAATTGGGCAATCATCATCGTCATTAACGAGAACGTTAATGTTGTCAGCGGGTCCGACGTTGGACTGCGAACAATCGTCGCACCCCCACGGGTCGCTACTTGGATGAATAACCCCAATTCGTTAGACAGGAAGAGAAATAGGAATAACGTGAATCCCCACAAGCCAAACTTACCGACATCGCCGGCTGGAATGGACCCCTTCAAAATTCCGTTGGTAAAATCAATTAGCCACTCCAAAAAGTTTTGCCCCTTGGTAGGCTTCATGGCCAATTTTCTGGAAGTGAAAAAAATGACTGCCACCATCAGCACAAATACGACTAGGCCGGATACAACGTTGGCAGTACTAAAAGTCAGTCCCAGAAATTGGAAGGTTGAAACTGGATCACCATTCACCGAATATCACCTCTTTTCCACACTATATGAACGCATTTCTCTGTTAAATTCCTCACTCATGTCAGGCAATTTTGTAAGAAAAGCGGAATAGTGAACGAAGCGAGCGCTCCATTCAAATACACTGGAAATGATACCACCAATCTAGATAAAAGACAAAACAATTTTTCACAGGATAAACATTCCTGTGAGTAAGATTAAAATCCAGGTCTCGAAAGGGTTGTTATCGGTTTCACAGTATACTTGCGTGCGCACTCGCCACGATAAAAATTTTTAGTCAACTTTCACGATCATTGCCCCAAAAATCTACTTCAGATCCACTGAGCAAGCTCTCGTAACAGCCGCCTAAAATGACGCTAAACAGACGTCCATTGGTCACCTGGCTTATCACCTAGTTAGTGACATGAAATGCCCAGGAGCGTCTATTATGAGCCTTGACGGCTACTTAGCTACGTGTCCTGACCTAGCCACGTAACACACTGATGGTCACCCGGACCAGCGCAGTAAAGTTAGCCGCCACCTCACACGGCAATGGTATGTTCCATTTCCTAACAAAGAAGAGACTCGACCATCACGGCCGAATCTCTTTAACGTTTACTTCGTTCCAAACAAACGGTCACCGGCATCACCGAGACCTGGCACAATGTAGCCATCTTCGTTCAGATGATCATCTAACGCTGCCGTGTAAATATCAACGTCGGGTTGGGCTTCACGTAAAGCCTTGACCCCTTCTGGTGCGGAAACCAGGCAAACAAACTTCATGTTCTTTGGATCAGCGCCACGCTTTTCCAAAGCTTCGATGGCCATCATGGCTGAACCACCAGTTGCCAACATTGGGTCAACGATAAAGATTTGCCGTTGGTCAATGTCTGAAGGCATCTTCACGAAGTATTCATGAGGCTGTAAGGTCGTCTCGTCACGATACATCCCGATGTGACCGACTTTAGCAGCTGGAATCAATTCCAAAATACCATCAACCATACCGATACCGGCACGTAAGATTGGTACAATGGCGACCTTTTTACCAGAGAGTTCCTTGGCAGTCATCTTGCCCATTGGTGTTTCGATTTCCTTATCTTTCAAAGGCATATCGCGCGAAACTTCGTAGGCCATTAAGGTCGAGATTTCGTTGACAACCTCCCGAAAACTGCGGGTCCCACAGTCTTTGTTCCGGATAATCGTCAGTTTGTGTTGAATCAACGGGTGGTCAAGTACTTGAAACTTCCCCATGAATGAGCGCTCCTTTATGATTTCTTACAATTGTACCATGAATTTCCGCTACCAAAACGGTTAATTTCAAATGAAAACGTTTTTACAATAAATTTTTTAGTCCAACGCTGATAAAGGGTGGGCACTGGTCAGCTCATGGACCCGTTGCCGCACGTCTGCCAAGACTTTTTCATCGGTTGGGTTCAGTAACGTCTTAACGATCAGCCGGGCCACTTCCCGTGATTCGTCGGCGTTGAATCCACGCGTCGTGATGGCTGGCGTTCCCAGTCGAATACCAGACGTCTTGAACGGGCTCAACGTTTCGTTAGGGATGGCTTCCTTGTTGGTCGTGATCATCACGCTGTCCAGCAATTCTTGGGCTTGTTTCCCGTTGAGGTCCGTTGCGGATAAGTCGAGCGTCATCAAGTGGTTATCCGTCCCGCCGGAAACGACCCGAACCTGCGGCAATTGGTTGAACTCGTCGGCCATGGCGTGGGCGTTGGCAATGATTTGCTTGCCATAATCGGTGAATGCCGGTTGGAGGTCTTCAAAGAACGCCGCAGCCTTACCCGCAATCACGTGTTCCAACGGCCCACCCTGGGTACCAGGGAAGACGGCTGAGTTGATGCGCTTGGCATTTTCAGCTTGGGATAAGATCATCCCGCCCCGTGGTCCGCGCAGCGTCTTGTGCGTCGTCGTGGTGACCACGTCGGCGATGCCCACTGGACTGGGGTGCAAACCAGCGGCGACTAACCCAGCAATGTGGGCCATGTCGACCATCAAATAGGCACCGACTTCATCCGCAATGTCGCGGAAGGCTTGCCAGTCAATGAACCGGGAGTATGCAGAGGCCCCGGCAACGATCAGTTGTGGCTTGACCTTACGCGCTAAGTCGCGAATCATGTCGTAGTCCAGGAGTTCAGTGTCCGGGTTCAACGCATAGCTGTAGGCGTTGTACAACTTACCGGAGAAGTTGACCTTGGCACCATGGGTCAAATGGCCCCCAGCATCCAGGCCCATCCCCAAGATGGTGTCTCCAGGCTTCAAAAATGCCGCATAGACGGCCTGGTTAGCCTGAGAGCCAGAGTGGGGCTGTACGTTGGCGTATTCCGCGTTAAACAGCTTCTTAGCCCGGTCAATGGCCAGTTGTTCGACCACGTCGATATACTGCGTGCCCCCGTAATAACGTTTGCCCGGGTACCCTTCTGCATACTTGTTCGTTAATACGGACCCTTGGGCCGTCCGCACGGCTTCACTGACGATATTTTCTGAAGCGATCAATTCAATGGTTTCTTCTTGACGGTCTTCTTCTTTGGCAATAGCGCCCCATAATTCTGGATCTTTTTCTTTGAAATTCACTGGCAATTCCCCCTGAACTGTAATTGGTCCTATTTTACCAAATTTTTCGGGCCAGTGGGACTACTTCGCATTATTTATTATTTTATAAAACGCCGACCTGACCAGCTAATTGTTGACTGCTGATAACGACAATGTTTTTACCCACTGCGGTTGGCAAACCCAATTACCAGCGACGGCCAGCCTCACCCGCGTCACCTCAAAGATTTTGGCCAAAATAAAAAGACCGGAAAAACTTCCAGTCTCCAAAACTTATTTTTCAAAATGTTGTTGGCCAGCTGACTTATTCAACCGGTTCATGTAAGCCGCACCTAAACCCGTAGCCGCAAAACCTTGGGCCAGGATACCCGTCACAGGTGATTCCAGGTCAAAGTGCCGCAAGCCGGCAAACAACCGGTGGCTGGCACTAGCCATGTCGGCGCCTAACGAGAAGGCCTCCGTGTTGGCTGGCAACGTTTCGTTAGCCAACGTGTGGTCCAACGCCATCACCCCAATGGTGCCAGACTGTTGAGCCGCCCACGCGAGTGCTGCCGGCCAGTCCGCTTCGTCATCCACGATGGTGACCTGCGCATTGGGTGCGTAGTGCTTGTATTTCATCCCCGGTGCCTTAGGAATCTCACCCTTGCCCACCTTGTGATGGTTCGACTGCACCGGCCCAATCACAGCGGCCAGCTGCTCTTCGGTCACGCCACCCGGACGTAAAATCGTCGGAATGTCCGTGGACATATCCAAGACCGTCGATTCAACCCCCACCTTGGTCGGCCCATCATCCAAGATACCGGCAATCTTGCCGTTCAAATCATGGTAAACGTGCTTGGCCAGCGTCGGACTGGGTTTACCTGACGTGTTGGCGGACGGCCCGACTAGTGGTACCCCGGCTGCCTTGATCAGGTCTAACGTGACTTGATTAGCGGGATTACGAAAGGCCGCCGTATCCAAGCCCCCGGTGACAGCCTTGGAGAAGGCCCCCGGTTGGAGCTTGAAAATCAACGTCAACGGCCCCGGCCAAAACGCCTTGATCAGCGCCTCCGCCTTGTCTGACAACGGCTGGGCGTATTGCTTGACCGTGTCTTCGCCCGTCACGTGCACGATCAAGGGATTGTCACTTGGCCGCCCTTTGGCCAAATAGACCTGCTTGACCGCTGCTTCGTTCGTCGCATCGGCACCCAGCCCGTAGACCGTTTCCGTGGGGAAGGCCACGAGTTGGCCGGCCTGAATCGCCGCAGCCGCAGCCGCGATTTCAGTTGGTTGAAAAATCTTGGTTTCCATAACTATTCTCTAATCTCCCATCTAAATTCACAATTGCACGCGGACCATGCGATCATGGCCGTTGATGTCCGCCTTGATAGTCACCGTCGCCTGGGGCAGTGCCGTTGCAAATAACTGACGAACCGCTGGCCCCTGTTGGTACCCGATTTCCGCAAAGAACTGGCCGTGTGGCGCCAAATAATCGCCTAATGACTGGGCGAAACGTTGGTAAAACGCCAGACCGTGGTTCGCCGCAAACAGTGCCGTTGCTGGTTCAAAGCGTTTGACCGAATCGTCCATCACGGCAAGCTCATTGTGGTCAATGTAAGGCGGATTGGACACGATCACGTCGAATCGTTGACCAGCTACTGGGGCCAAGAGGTCGCCCACCGCAAACGTCACGGCTGTCCCCAACGCCTGAGCATTGGTTTTGGCGACTGCCACCGCTTCCGCCGAAATATCCGTGGCCGTCACGTCCCAAGTCGGTCGTTCCGCCTTTAAGGTGACGGCAATCGCCCCGCTACCCGTCCCCACGTCTAAGACGCGTTGCGGTGTCGCGGGCAATTGTAACAGCCACTCGACCAATTCCTCGGTCTCAGGCCGGGGGATCAGCGTCGCCGGAGTCACGTGAAACTCGCGACCGTAAAACGGCGCGTGGCCCAAAACGTATTGCGCCGGTTCACCGGTACAAACGCGGTCCACCTGTTGTTGGTAAACAACTAATTGGTCAGCGGATAGCGGTTCACGGTAGTGTTGGACCAATTGGGTAAAGGACCAGCCTTGCCCTTCCTGCATTAAGTAGGTGGCAACGCTGGTCTCCTGGCCGGCCGCCGCGAGTTGGTGCTCGGCGGCCTTTAACGCCATCAAAGTGGTGGTATTAGCCATTATTCTTTAAGTCTTCTAGTTTGGCCGCTTGATCGGACAGAATCAAGGCATCAATGATGTCGTCTAATTCCCCGTTCATGACCCGGTCCAACTTGTTCAACGTCAAGCCGATACGGTGATCCGTCACCCGGTTTTGTGGGTAGTTGTAAGTCCGGATCCGTTCGGAACGATCCCCGGTCCCCACGGCCGACTTCCGTTCAGCGTTGTAGGCGTCTTCTTCTTGTTGCTTGTAGTAGTCGTAGACCCGGGCCCGTAAAATGGTCATGGCCTTAGCCCGGTTTTGTTGCTGCGACCGTTCATCTTGCATGGCGACCACGATTCCAGTTGGCAAGTGGGTCATCCGCACGGCCGAAGAGGTCTTGTTGATGTGTTGCCCACCGGCACCAGAGGAACGGTAAACGTCGGTCCGAATATCCTTCGGGTCGATGTCGATATCGACGTCTTCTTCTTCAGGCATCACGCCGACTGTGGCGGTACTGGTATGGACCCGGCCAGCGGATTCCGTGGCGGGAACCCGTTGGACCCGGTGCGCGCCGTTTTCATACTTGAGCTTGGAGTAGACCTTGTCGCCAGTGATCATCAAGACGATTTCCTTGAAACCACCGACTTCAGTCGCGTTTTCGTCGACGATTTCGATCTTCCAACCTTGGCGTTCAGCGTACTTGGAGTACATGCTAAAGAGGTCCGCCGCAAATAAGCTGGCTTCGTCCCCACCAGCGGCCCCGTGGATTTCCATGATGATGTTCTTGTCATCGTTCGGATCCTTAGGCAACAGTAAGACCTTGATGTCGTCTTCGAGTTTTTCCTTTTGGGCCGTTAAGTCCTTGAGCTCTTCTTTGACCATGGCGTCCATGTCATCGTCGAGCTTTTCCCGGAGCATCTCGTCGTCATCCGCAATTTGCTTGGTGACGTCTTGGTATTGGTGGTACTTGTCCACCGTTTCCCGTAGCTCCCCTTCTTCTTTGGACAGCTTCATGAATTTCTGCGTGTCCGCGATGACTTCGGGGTCACTGATCAATTCATTGAGCTCGTCGTAGCGGTCGGCTACAGCTTGGAGCTTGTCAAACATTTCATCCATTCGATTTAACCTCGTTTCAAAATTAACTTACGTCAGGCAAGACGGTCTTCTCACCGCCTTGCAACCTGTTGCGTCGCGTCGGCTTTGCTCAGCCTACTTTGGCCGCGACTTACCAATCTGATCCAATGGTGGGTTGAAATAGTGGCGCCGGCAGACGGGATAATACGCCTCGTTGCCGCCAATCTGAACCTGTTCACCCTCGTAAACCGGCCGATTATCATGGAACCGCAGATTCATGATGGCCTTCTTGGTGCAGAACCAGCAAATGGTCTTCATTTCCTCGATCTTGTCCGCGTAAAGCAAGAGGTACTTGGACCCTTCAAACAGTTCGTTCTTGAAATCATTCTTCAGGCCAAAAGTCATGACCGGAATGTGGAGGTCATCGACTACCTTGGCCAATTGAAACACATGGTCTTTGGTCATGAACTGTGCTTCGTCGATCAACACACAGTTGGCCTGCGCATCAATGCGTTGCACCTCATCGTAGAGGTTGGTTTCCTTAAAAATGGGATGAGCCGTGCGTTTCAAGCCAATCCGACTTGAGACGTGGCCGACCCCATCTCTGGTATCCAAGCCACTGGTCATGATGATGACCCGCTTGCCCTGTTCCTCATAGTTATGGGCGACCTTTAAGATTTCAATGGTCTTCCCGCTATTCATTGCGCCGTACCGAAAAAATAGCTGCGCCACGTTGCTCCCACCTTTTTGACAGTTTCTATCTATTATAGCCGATTACGCTAGAAAATTCGACTGTCGCGGCCAATTGGTGATAGATTTCTTCCACGAAACCGTTACCAACTGGATGGTCACTGACTCGTTGCGGAAATGGACCGCCTTACCGTTCGCGAAATAGGCGCTGGAACGCGGTGGGCAGGACCGGCCTGAGCCAAAGTACGGTCTCAGGCCTCGCTGGGAACCGAACCCCGCGTTTCCCAGACGCCATTTTCTAAGCAGAACACTTAGAAAATCCCACGGCTGAGCGCCTATTTCGCTTCACTCTCGGCTACATCAGTCTTTGCCAAACCCAATCACTCGGCCCGTAGGCATCAGTTTGCTCGACCATAGTTACCTGATAATCTCAGCCCATGTCATTATCAACCATAGCGTGACCAGTAAGCCATGGTGCAACGCCCCAGACTTAAGACCCAGTCGGTTAGTTGCTGACAATGTTCCACGTAGACAAGAGTCCGCCAGCCCCACCCAACTTGTCAGCTAACCAGCCCAACTCCTTGCGATTTGGGAAAGTTCAAGCAGAGTGCTCCCTTTCAGGCGGAAAAAATGCTAAAATTAAGGCTTGAATATTAAGGAAACCGACATTAAAAAATCTTGTCGCGATTAAGGAGCGAATTGCATGTCATTCAGAAGCGGCGTTGCCACCTTCGCGGGGAAATCCTCTTACTGGTTTCTCCACACGTTTCTACACGGGGGAAGTTCTCTCCCCGGAAAAATTACGTTAAAACTCGATCCCAACATTTTGCGGACCTTGGGCGCCAAGTATGACGTCATCGTTATCACGGGCACTAACGGGAAGACGCTGACCACGGCATTAACGGTCTCCGTGCTCCACGAAAAGTATCCCGATATTTTGACGAATCCCACCGGTTCTAACATGGAACAAGGAATCGTCACCACCTTCTTAAACGCCAAGAACCCCAAAACTGGCCGGCCACTGGCGGTTTTGGAAGTCGATGAGGCCAACGTTATCAAGGTGACCCAATATATTGAACCAAAAGCCTTTGTGTTCACGAACATTTTTCGGGACCAAATGGATCGCTACGGAGAAATTTACACCACTTATCAAAAGATTCTCGATGGCGTGGCGCTGGCACCGAACGCAACCATCATTGCCAACGGCGACTCACCGATTTTCCATTCCAAGGAATTGCCTAACCCGATTCAGTATTACGGGTTTGACGACCAGCCCGACGGCGACTTCAAAGCCAAGCCCAACACGGATGGTGTGTTGTGCCCCAACTGTGAGCACATCTTGCATTACCACTCCCTGACCTACAGTAACCAAGGCAAGTATTTCTGCCCGAACTGTGGGTTCTCGCGGCCTGAGCTGACTTATCGACTGACTAAATTGGGCGAGCAAACGCCGACATCTTCGAAATTTGAAATCGACGGCCACCCCTTCAAGATTCAGGTCGGTGGGACCTACAACATCTACAACGCCCTCGCGGCTTACGCGGTGGGTCGGTTCATGGGCGTGACGCCAGAACAAGTCAGTGACGCCTTCAACGCCAACCAACAGGTCTTCGGCCGCCAAGAAGTCATCAACGTGGATGGCAAGCGCGTGACCATTATTCTGGTCAAGAACCCCGTCGGCTTGGACCAAGTGCTACACATGATTGGCACCGACACCCATCCATTTTCACTGGTGGGTCTGCTCAACGCCAACTATGCGGATGGCATCGATACCAGCTGGATTTGGGACGGCGACTTTGAACAATTGGCCGACCGGGATATTCCAACGGTCATCACCGGGGGCGAACGCTACAAGGACATCACGTTCCGGTTGAAGGTCGCGGGGATCCCTGACGACCGTCACATCGTTGAACCCAATTTGGAAAAAGTCGTCGAGGAAATCAAGAAGGTCTCGACCGACCGCGTTTACGTGCTGGCGACCTACACTGCCATGCTACAAATGCGTAAAATTTTAGCTGATAAAGGCTACGTCAAGGAGGGACTCGGTCTATGAGTTACGAATTAAACGTCGCCCACCTGTACGGCGACTTGATGAACACTTACGGTGACGTTGGTAATATTTTGGCGTTGAACTACTATGCTAAGCAAATGGATGTCACCTTAAACGTCAAGGTAGTCAGCCTGGAGGAAGACTTTCACGCCGCCGACTACGATTTGGCTTTCTTCGGCGGTGGCCAAGACTTTGAACAGACTATCGTATCCCAGGATATCCAAACCAAGAAGGCCGAACTGATCAAATTCATTGAATCTGACGGTCCCCTGTTGGCTATCTGTGGTGGTTTCCAATTACTGGGCCATTACTACATCGGCGCGGACGGCGAAAAGTTGCCGGGTATCGGTGCGTTGGACCACTACACACTGGCTCAAGACCACAACCGCTTCATCGGTGACATCGTCATCAAGAACCAAGAGACCGGCGAAACCTACCACGGATTTGAAAACCATCAAGGGTTGACCTACCTGGGCAAGGGCGAACGGCCCCTGGGTAACGTCGTTTCTGGTAAAGGCAACAACGGCGAAGATGGCACGGAAGGTGCTATTTACAAGAACGTCTACTGTTCTTACTTCCACGGCCCAATTTTGACGCGTAACGGCGACATCGCCAAGCACCTACTGGTGGCCGCTTTGAAGCGTAAATATCCGGACGCCGACTTCAGCCAACAAGAAGCCCTGCCGATTCCGGCAACGTTCTAGCCAAACTGCACCTATTCTGAAAACAAAAGAAGTTCCCATCGCAATGGTCAAGTAGACATTTGCGGTGGGAACTTTTATTTTCTAAAGGTTGAAAGTTGAATTAATGTCTTGACTCCCGAAACGACAGCGTTTTGTCCACCAGAACTAGTGAAACCCGGGCCTGCGTCAGCCAGGGTTCCGCCTGCTCTGGGGAACACCTCCAGCCTGAGAAACGGTCTTCCGGTTCGCTTGAAAGCCTGGCCAAAACCGCCAGTCTCCCAAGTCGCCCCACGCTGTAGGCTGAGACAAAACCTCAGCCAACCCCGTCGTCACAGCTGGCTCCACCCTGGCTGCCTCCGGCGGGGTTGGCGATTATCAGCAAGATGGCGTTAGTTAAAGACTAGTTGCCAAAACAGCTGCTACCTGGGGCTAAGCCGACTTTTACTGGCAAGCACTTCTGTAGCCGAGAGTCCGCCAACTATGGGTTCAGCCGTGGGAGTTGCCTTAGTGGCATGGGGTTCATGCCGCTTAGGCAACTGGCGTCTTTGAGACGCGGGCTTTCGGCTCAAAGCGAGGCCGAGACCGTCCCTCAGGCTCGGTCCGGTCCGCCCACCGCGTTCCAACCCATAGTTGGCGGACGGTAGGCGGCCAGCGCAAACTACGAAGCTGTAAACGACTAATTCTTAAGCCATGAGTCGCGTGGTGACAATGCTTCTAGCTGATTTTCATCTTTCAACCTTCAGTTATTTTACGAAAAATCATGATTGGCGTAGCGACTCTTCTCCGCCAGATACGTGCCAATGACCGCGTTACGCTGGTCTAGGTACGGTTCGTTAGGCGCTACGGGATGGACGCGGTTCGTCAAGAAGACCATCGCTTGCTGGGCTGCCTGGTCGATAACCAAATACGTACCGGTAAAGCCGGAATGCCAGATGACCCGATGAGCTTGCGGCCACTGCGTTGCGGTCAGCGCCCAGCCTAATGAACGGCCTGCCCGACCATCCGGTGTCCAGTCGTTGGTTAGCTGATTGACATAGCGCGGCGGCAGCACGGCGGGAACCGTTTCCGGATGACAGTATGCCTGACAGAACCGGATCAGGTCGTCGATGGTGCTGAACAATCCCGCGGACCCGCATCGGCGCTGCAATACGTAGCCCTTGGGATCATGGACTTCGCCGCGAACCAGCCCTCGCGTCACGGTCACCGCCGTAGGGATACAGGCCGCCGGATCACTGGGGGTAAACGTACTGTGGGTCATCCCCAGTGGCGTCAACACGCGCTGTTGCACGGCCGCCTGAATCGGTTCGCCCAAGATTTGTTCAACGATCCAGCCCAGGAAAATGTAGTTGACGTCAGCGTAGACCATTTTTCGTCCAAAGGTCGGTCCCACGTGCAAATGCAACAGAGCGTGGGTCAACGCCGGGGCGTCCAGCTGGTTGCGGTTGGGGATGTAGCCCGTAATGCCTGACGTGTGGGTGAGTAGATGCCGTACCGTTACCCGTTTATCCTGCCACTCCGGCAAGTAGTCGTGAACCCGGTCGGTCAACCGTAATCGGCCCGTGGCCAATAGCTGTAAGACCACACTCAACGTTCCCACGACTTTGGTCAGCGAGGCCACATCGTACAGCATTCCCGGCCGCAGTGGTTCCGTATGGGGCACAATGGCGGCGACACCATACTGTCCCGTTTCCACCCGGTCGCCGTCGATCAAAGCAAAGCTCACCCCGGGTACCACTTTTTCTGCGACCAGCCGCTTGAGGGCCGCTTTCGTTTCTACATACGCCATGGACCGCACCTCTCTCTTTCTCTGTCCCCATTGTACCCATCCCGCCTGGCAAATGGCAATTCAAGATTGTCTTAAACTCGTAGTTGGCAATCCTCTAGACGTAATTGGCCACCTACCATTCGCCAACACGTTTCCATCTACATTTTAAAATTCGTTAAATATCCGCCAGAACTGGTTACAAAACACGCCCCCATTTCGTTGGTATCTTTAGAGACAGGGAATCCTGGTTGACGTAGGCCCTGCTTTCGCTAGCTTTAGCGGACAAACCACTGGCGCTCCGTGAGGCAACGTATTAATTCAGCTTAGTATCTTTAGCTGGCAGCCAGTAAAGTAACGGTAAGGCGGACGCTTTCACCCAAAGCCGGCGCAAAAAAAGCGCCCTGCCACTAACGGCAAGACGCTTCCAAATCCTATGGTATTATGCCAAATCGTTCCCCGTAAACTGACTGTTGTAGAGGTCGGCGTAAAAGCCATTGGCCGCTAGCAGACTGTTGTGGTTCCCTGTTTCGACAATGTGACCGTGGTTCATGACCACAATGTTCTCTGCATTTTGAATCGTAGACAACCGGTGAGCGACCACGAAGCTCGTCCGTCCCGCCAGCAGGCTTTGCATGGCGTGTTGAATCAGCATTTCCGTCCGAGTGTCGACCGAACTGGTGGCTTCATCCAAGATCAAGACATCTGGATCCGCCACGAAGGCCCGGGCAATCGTCAATAATTGCCGTTGGCCTTGCGAAATATTCGTTGCCGCTTCGTTCAAGATGGTGTCATAACCATCCGGTAATTGACGAATGAAGGTGTCGGCATGGGCCGCCTTGGCCGCCGCGTACACGTCTTCTTCCGTGGCATCCTCGCGACCGTAACGGATGTTGTCGAAGATTGACCCGGTAAATAACCAGGTATCCTGCAGCACCATCGCGAAGTGCCGGCGCAAGTCCGTCCGCCCCACGGCGTGCGTGTCTTGCCCCCGATACTTGATTTGACCCGAGTCCACGTCGTAGAAGCGTTCCAACAAGTTGATGATGGTCGTCTTCCCGGCCCCGGTTGGCCCAACGATAGCGACCATTTCACCCGGCTTGACTTTCAGGTTAAAGTCTTCGATCAGCGGATTATTTTCCACGTACTTGAAGGCGACGTTGTCAAATTCAATGACGTTGCCATCTGGCGCCGTGGCACTTGGCACTTCTGCAGTCTTGGTCTCGACCATATCATCCTCATCCAAGACGGAGAAAATCCGTTCCGCAGAGGCAATCGTCGCTTGAATCGTGTTGGTCAAGTTGGCCATTTGCGTGATTGGCTGGGAGAACTGGTTGGTATATTGCAGGAAGGCCTGCACGTTCCCCAAGCTGACAGTCCCGTTGGCCACTTGAATCCCACCAATAACGGCAACGGCCAGGTAGTCCAAGTTCTTCACGAAGTTCATCAGTGGGAAGATCAGACTGGAGACAAATTGAGCCTTCCACGCAGATTGGTAGTACTTCCGGTTGTGTTCTTCGAATTCTTCTTGGGTGGCGCCTTCACGGTTGAACGTCTTGACCACCGTGTGGCCAGCGTACGTTTCTTCAACCGTGTTGTTTAATAGCCCTAAGTTCTTCTGTTGACTAGCAAAGAACCGCTGTGACTTTGGTGCCACGATACCGACCACCAAGATACTCAGTGGAACGGAAATCAAGGCAACCAACGTTAACCAGCCACTGATGGTCAACATCATGTACAAGACCCCAAAGAAGGTCAAAACACTCGTCACCATTTGCGACAAAGTCTGTTGGAGCGTGCCCCCGATGTTATCCATATCGTTGGCCATCCGGGACATCAAGTCCCCGTTACTATGGGTATCGTAGTAGCTGATGGGTAACCGTTGCATCTTTTCCTTTAAGTCGCGCCGCAAGCGGTAAACGACCTTCTGGGAAATCCAACTCATAATCAGTTGTTGGACGATGCCAAATAACGCAGCTCCGGCATACATGATACCAACGACCAATAAGATGTGGCCGATTTTGCCAAAGTCAACGGGCAGGCTGTGAATGGCGATTCCGGCCTTTAACTCGGCGGTCCCCTTCATCACACCCTTGAACAGTTCCGTGGTGGCTTCACCTAAGATCTTCGGCGTCTTGATCTGCAAGATCACCGAGACGATAGCGAAGACTAACACTACGAAGATACCGGGAAGCCAGGCTTTCATGTAGCGGAACAGCCGGATCGTCGTTCCCCAGAAATTTTGTGGCCGCTGTTTTGTTGCGGCACCACGTCCATTACGCATCGACGGTATCCCCCTTCCGCAATTGTGATTCTAGAATTTCTTGGTAAGTCTTGTTGGTAGCTTTCAACTCGTCATGAGTCCCTTGACCCACGATGTTCCCACCGTCGATCACTAAGATCAAATCGGCATCCGCCACCGTGGAGACCCGTTGGGCAACGATGACCGTCACGCCGGCTTGGACCTGCTCATCCTTACGCAGTTCTTGCCGCAACAGTGCATCGGTCTTGAAGTCCAAGGCAGAAAACGAGTCGTCGAAAATGTAGACACTGGCCCGCTTCAAAATCGTCCGGGCAATGACTAACCGTTGCCGTTGACCACCGGAGAAGTTGTCCCCGTTTTGTTCAACGACGCCGTCTAAGCCGCCCTCTTCTTTAATGAAGTCGCTGGCCTGCGCCACGTCCAAAGCGTGCCAAATCTGGCTGTCGCTGGCGTCAGGCATCCCAAAGGTCATGTTACTGCGGACTGTCCCAGAGAACAGCACCGCCTTTTGTTGGGTAATGGAAACGGCTTCGTGCAGCGCTTTTTGGCTCAGCGCTGTGAGTGGCGTGCCGTTCAGTTTGATTTGACCACTTTCCGGATCAAATAACCGGGGAATCAGGTTGACCAGCGTGGATTTCCCTGAACCGGTCCCCCCAATGATGGCCACGGTTTGGCCGGCTGTGGCAGTGAAGTTCACGTCAGTCAGGGCTAATTTTTCCGCCCCGGTGTACCGGAAGTTCACGTGATCAAACGTCAGACTGGCCGTTGCTGGATTCAGCTCTTTGGGTTGGTCAGCATCATTGATTTTGCTCTTCAAGTCCATGACTTCGTTGATCCGTGCCGCAGACGCTTGGGCCCGAGGCAAGAAGACGAAGACCATTGAAACCATCATAAAACTAATCAGCAATTGTGTGGCGTAAGTCATGAACGCCACCAAGTTACCGACTTCCATGGCTTGGCTCCCAATCAATTTACCACCGTACCAAACAATCCCGATGTTGGTCCCACTCACGATCAACGTGATAACGGGTAGCATCAGGGAAACGATCATGAAGACCTTGATCCCGGTGGATGTGTAATCTTGGTTGGCGTCTTCAAAGCGGTCTTGTTCGAATTGGTCCTGGTTGAACGCCCGGATGACCCGGACCCCCGTCAGGCCTTCACGAAAGACCAGGTTGATGCGGTCGATCTTCTTTTGCAGGCTCTTGAATAACGGCACCGCAAAGTACATAATCAGCCCGGTGAAAAAGGCCAAGACTGGCAACGCCACTAAGAAGACCATGGTCAGCCGGGGACTCTTGACGTAAGCCAAGACGCCAGCACCTACCAACATGATAGGCGCCATCAGCATCATCCGCAGCATTTGGACCATGACGTTTTGAATCTGCACCACGTCGTTGGTCGTCCGCGTGATCAGTGACGCGTTCCCCACTGTTTCAAATTCTTCAGTGGACGCGTAGGTAACTTTCTTGAATAAATCAGTTCTGATTCGTTGGCCCATCCGTTGCGACTGCGTAGACGCATAATACACGTTGCCGGCGGCCCCCAATACTCCAATAAAACTCAAAAGGAGCATCAGGCCACCCGTGCGCCAGATGTAGCCGATATCGTTGTTGGCGATCCCTTTATCGATGATGTCAGAAGTCAACGTCGGTAAGGAGAGATCACAGGCAACTTGAATAATCATAAACCCAACAGCAAGGACTACTGCCCACCAGTCCAAGTGTTTTCGGGCAAGTCGCATCATGAAATTTTGGCCTTCTTTCTTCTAAGGTTACTCTATAAAACATCAAAAAAGCATATGCGATAATTATACTCGCTTGAATCGTGTTTGCAATCAAGGATTATCGCTTAAATTAGTCAGTGGTGCAAAAAAACTGTCAGGGTAATCACTGGTTTACCGTTTCGACAAAAAATAGTCAGTCGCTACCAATTCGGACCAGTGGTTGACCCGCTGTCCTGTAACCTCGCTAGGACTGAGTGAAGCGACAACAGCCGCCATGAAAGCGTTTGCGGAGCGTTTTTTACCATTCATAAAGCTGGTAATGTTGTCAATATTTGTTACAATGGGGACACTGAAGGGAGTAAGAGCATGGCGAGCAACTCAGATTCAATCTATAACGTCTTAACCTATATCCACCGTCATCAAGATCAGGTCCGCTTTATCCAACAGCGCAATAGCAACGTCATCGCGATTGGCGTCCCCGACTCGGTGCCGGTAGCGAATCAGGAACTCTACTTCCCCGTTGGCCACCTGTTGGTCAATCGGATGGACGATGACTTTTTAGCTAAAAACGGTGAGCTGTTAAACGACTTCTTCGACCGCACGCGCAGTTCCAAAGAGGACTACCGCGAAGTCTGGATCACCACTAGCTATATCCCCACTGAGCACATGTACTTGGTGGAAATGTCTTTTGAATGATGACTTAAAAACGGGCAGCCCAGTGGTGGGTTGCCCGTTTCGTTTATCATTTATGAAGTTGCGGTCGCAACGTGTTTAGCTAAAGATGGCGTGAGACGCCCAGATACCGCCACCGATGACCAGCACCGCCACAATAAAGAAGCGAAAGAGCGCGGCAAACGCCACCAGAACGATGGCCCCAATAATCAGCGTGCCCACGATTCCCAGCAACCAGCCGGCCAAGCCGAAGACCAATCGCAACAATGGAAAGAGCAGCAACAATAACAATAGTAATAAAATCACGATGATCGCTCCATTCTGCCCGGGAAATCCCCCGGTTAACCTGTATTCTACACGCTTTTTTCAGCGGGGACACGGATTTAATATTTAAAAATTTATAAACAGAAGGAACGACCACCAATCGGCGCCGTTCCTCATAGTTACTAGTGACTTATTACTCGATGCCTTTTCCCCAAGCAGATGATCAGTCGGCTCGGCAGCTAACCGACCACCATGGTAGGCGGATACTACTAGCTAGCCGTAATGCGGTGCCGCCCGGTTTGCTTGGAGTGGTACAGGTTGGCATCGACGCGCTTGTAGAAGTCCAGCGGGTTACGGTCGCGTTCATGCAGAACGGACACCCCCACGGAGATGGTGACGTTTAAGTCTTGCCCATTGTAAGTCGTCGTTAACCCTTTAACCGCATCAAATACTTCCTGGGCGATTGGTCGCGCCCGATTTAAGTCGCGGTCAGGCAGTAAGATATTGAACTCCTCGCCCCCGGTACGGTACAAGATAACGTCGCTCCCGAACGGCTTCAAGATTGTAGTAACAGTACTGGCGACTTGCTTGAGCACCTCGTCGCCGGCCAAATGGCCATAGGTATCGTTGATGTGCTTGAAATGGTCGATGTCAAACATGATCATCCCCAGATTACGTTGATGCGCAGCGCTTTGATGGAAATGAAAGCTCACGGCCCGGTCATACGCCGCGTAATTTTGCACGTGCGTCAGGGCATCCCAATTGGCAGACTGGAATAAGCGGTCCTTGATGCGCCGGTCCTTGTCTTGAATCTTGAAGTAACCATACATCAGACTCGCCAAGACCAGGTAGTCGCCAATTTCAGTCCAGTAAGTCGTCCATGGCAATTGAAAGCGCGTCTTAACGAACAGCCACAAAACGAGACCAAATACCGCGGCAACCGAGATGTAGCGGGTGTACGGGGCTCGCCAAAGATGGGTGCTTTGCTGGTAAGATAGCCAGTAGAACAGCACGTAGACGAAGGTGTACCCCCAAGACAAGACGGCGGTCACGTTGCCGTTTAGTAGCATGAACCCCACCCCCGCCAGCAAAATCAGCCAGTTGGGAATCTTTAACGCCAAAAAGTACGCCACAAAAATCAACAGTAGCAGTTGAAAGTTGGTAAATGTCCAAGACAGATGACTATCCCGCACAATCAGCTGTAGGGCGAAGACGGACACCACCGCGCAGGTAGTCCCAACGATGACCTGGACCCGTTTGATATTATACGGTCGCCGACTGGATTCAGCCTTGGCCGTGACCCAAGTAAAAATCGACCAGTACAGGGTGATGATTCCCAGGGTGAAGAAAATACTGGTGATGATGGGCGGTACTAACCACATTGTCCATGACATGGAATCGATCTCCTTGTTCAGTGATTTAAGAATTAATCCAGCAATTGGTTCTTTAATTCAGGTATTAGTATAACGCATTAATTTACTCTAACACCCACTATAAAACATTTCATATAATAAAACCATAACTATTTATATAAAATAGTGTGTCACGGGCTGAACGGTTCGCCACTTTGCTATTTCCCTCCACTCCCAAATTTCTGGTCATTTATACTATCCGTATTCGTTAAAATAAAGTATGATGGGAGCAGACACTTGAAAGGAGGAACCATTCGACATGTACCGTTATTTTCTACAGCCCCAGTTAGATGTCTCAAACAACTCGCTGATTGGCTACGAAATGCTCATTCGCCAGCAAGTCGACGACAAATGGGTCCTGCCCAAAGATTTTGAGTCGATTCCGATTGACATCCAAGCGGACTTAATCAAACGGACGGCGCAAAAGTTGCGACTGAAGATTGGCTCGGTTTCTTACAACGTCAACCAACGGCAGTTTATCGACTGCACGATTGCCCAGGCGATTGTGACCGCTCAGCAACAAATCTATCCCGTGAAACTGATTCTCGAAGTGACCGAAGAAGAAACGGATACCGCGGTCTCGAATCAGGATATTATCGATCAAGTTCATTTTTTTGACGACCACGGGATTCAACTTAGTCTAGATGATATTGGGACCGGTATCAATACTTTTGACCACATCAAGCCGATTCTGCCCTACGCCAGCGAAATCAAATTCGCCATGCAAAATTTCCGGGCCGAGGGTCGTGCCGCTGAGATTCCCGATAACCTGATCTTTTGGAAAAAAGTCGCGCAAGACTACAAGTTGCGCTTGATCCTTGAAGGTGTGGAAAACGCTGACGAGGACCAGATGGCTAATGGCCTAGAAATCGACCTCCGCCAAGGCTGGTATTACGGCAAGCCTCACCTGTTCCAGTTATAATTTTTGCAATACTTTTTATTAATAATATTATTTATTTTAAAGACTACTAATAGGTTGTGCTGGGTCACAATCTCTGGTAGTCTTTTACTTATCAAAAAAAGTTTTGTAGTCAGCTAGACTGGCTAATCATGAGTCTACTTAGGAGGCGTTCCCCCTGCACTGGTCATTTTTTCAGCACCGCTGTTCCCATTGCGGGCAAAAGCTCCCTTCATTTCACGCACAATGCCCAAGCTGTGGCACCCGGCGCCTGACCTGGTTCACGTCTCACGGTCCGCTCAGTCGCGGTGTTTACTGGCGGCGTATGGGTGTGCTTACGTTGTTGACGGTCGGCCTACTGAGCACGCTGATGAGTACGGTCCTGCAGTACCCGGCGTTTCGCTTACACCCCGCCCACTTTAATCCTGAGAAAACACTGTTACTGTTGGTCGTTGCTGGGGGATTAGTTAGCTGTACTCTGGCCACGTTGGCCGTCACCCGCCAACGTCTGCATGACCGCCAGCGGACCGGCCGCTGGTTATGGTGACTGGCCTTGCCCATCATCGGTTGGGGAATCGTGGTGGTCCAACTGCTCGGTCCGAGTCAAGGCCCCCCGCACCGGTTACCACCAACTCACTACACGGCATACGAGCACGCAACTGGCTAATTTTTATCGGTGGCACACTGTTGTATGCCATCAGCTTCAACTTCGTGGGCATTGCCGCACTCAACGGCGAACAGCAGTCCCTGACTGCCGCCAATCAACTGACACTGGGACGCCACCACCTTTCACTGGCGAACCAACGGACTTACCCCATGGCCTACCATAACAGTCGGTGGGCCCACACGACGTTTGCCATCGACCAAGTCACGGTCTACCGCACCCAGCGCCCCTACCGCATCCCCAGTAACGACGGACCGCTCACCATCACCGGCATCATTCGCGTCCACATGAAGATTCACGCGGGCGCCAATATCCAGACCTATCCCGCCGCCAAAATGTTGACACTCAATGACGGCCAACGCCTGATTGCGGACCGCTCCAACAGTGATGTCTTCGCGGGTGACTTGAACCAGGGGATCCGGACTGCGGGTAATATTTATTTTCTTGTACCCCGCTTAAATGAGGTGTCTGACGTGACTGCCCTGGACCTTGCTTGGGACGCAGCGTTACGGTCACGACCGCAGGCAATCCGGCCATTTCACGCCAAGGTTACCTTGGACAGTAAAAAATAATGCTCTCCTAGTAAGTTTTAGGAGAACATTATTTGGGCATCATTTTTAACTTGGTGCATTCGACAAATTCCAGATAATTTCGCCAGAGTAGTCGCCTTGCATCGCACTGCCATTGACCCTCAGTAGGATCCCTTGTTTGGGGCCCCAATCACTGGCAATGTTTGTTTTCTTGTCAGTTCCGTCGGCCTTGCCAGAGTCGATCAAAGTCGTGTCATCGGCATTTAGCGTTTGGGTTGTCCCATCGCTACCAACATAGATGAGGTTGCCATCCAGTCGCGTATCCACAGCCGTATCAAGGGTCATCCCCGTCGTCCTAGCAGACAGGTACCAGTCACCGCTTTGACGAGAATCATCAATGTAAAATGACCAATCGTTTGCACGTTCAATAGTCGTCGTGGTCCCGCTTAGCACGGTGGGCGCAAATACCAGATTACCACTGGTATCGCCGTAACCCAAGGAGCCAGCAGTGACGGTCGTTGAATCCTCATTAGATCTTTCGTCAGGTTCAGATTTACTAGTGCTGTAAAGGGTGATGGTATTCGCACCTTTCTTGAGCAGGCTGTTATCAACCTCATACTGGAAGACAAATGGATCACTACCGCGGTTCACTAGAATATTCGGTAACGCCTTAGATCCCTGGCTATGGCCGTTGACTTTCAGGTGGACAACGATATCTTCGGGACTCATCGCAGCAGCCCCATAAGCAGGACCATAAGGGTATTTAGCCTGTCCCACAATTTCAGCAGGCTGTTTGGAGTCTCCGTAGTCAACACTGGTGGTACTTTCTTCCGGAGCAATTGTCATCGTTAGGTCGGAGGCTTTTACGTTAAACGCAGGTAACTTGGCGGTAGCCGAGGCATTAGACCCATTGAAATAGCTGGTCGCTTCCGCCTCAGTTGCCGCTGAAGTCCCAACGGTCCCATACAGGGTAATGTGCGCTTCATCTGAACCAGTCAAGGTGAGCCCTTGGCCATCACTGCCTAAGCTAACAGGAAGAGTTGTCCCCTCCCGTTTAGAAATATCCACCTTGCTAGTGGAATTATCAGGATTGGTAATACTTCCAGAGCTCAGAGTAATACTCTTGGGAACATTCAACGAAGCATTAATGTCTTTCCAGTCCTTCGTACCACCATCTCGTTTGAATGTATAATCTAATTTAACCGGCATTCCGCCAAAAATTGTCGGTGTTGAACTGGTATCAACCGGCGAGTAGGTGTCTGCGTCGTTATCCTGCGTGCTGAGCGTCGCCTTCGCACTGTTCTCGACATCACCAGGCACTTGATCAAAGACGACTAAGTTATTTTCCGTACTGGTACCCGTAGAACCAGTGAAGCCCCAACGAACTTTTTTGTCCCAATCATCCTGTCCGTCCTGCTTGAATTCATCTAGTTTAAGCGGAACTGTTGCCTTATTAGCCGGCGTCTTAGGTTGACCAGTATCAGAATTTTTATCATCGTACACATACGTCATTTCTCCAATACTGCCGCCATCTGTTGGTGGTGTGTAGGTTAAAGTGACGTGGTGCCACCGGTGATCCGTCATCTTATCCGTGTTCGCATCAGCATTTTTTCCTTCGTCTAGGTAGCCTAGATGCGTCATCTTATAGAAATAATACGATGAACTGGTATACTTCGACGTATACCAAAGCGGAATAGGTACCAAGGCCGATACCAGCCCCCAGATATTTGTCTTATAACCATCCCGAGCAACACCTGTGTACGTACTTGAATCTCCAGGGTAGTTCGATGCAATGTGATTGTCCTGCGCATTGATTGTACCCGCCGTACCAGTTGGATCACCCTTTGAATCAAAATTATTATAATAATTCCCTAAATCAAATGAAGATGGCGCTGATTCATCAAGATCCCATTGAGGTTGAGCCAAAATTTTTTCGGGTGGATTGTAATTATTAACAAACGTATCGAATTCCAAAGCCCAACTATGGTCTATGGCGTTGCCTGCCAAATCAGTCTTATGCCAGTCCTCAGGATCCATTCCCCAAACGCCCATGCTTTCACCAACACCGGGTGTCACAACATCATTTTTATTTTTATCCTGAGTTATCGCTTTAGAAAAGGCATTGACACCATCTTTGGAGTTCTGCAAAACGAAGGCCATACCATCGCCTATACCCCACTTCTTCTGGAGATATTGTTGTTCGGTACTAGCGTAAATCCACATGGAAACAGTCTCCGGCTTCGAGAGGTCAAAGACGGTTTTCTCCGACCAAATCGCCCCCCAACTGTCTTGTTGGCTGGCCTTAGAAATTCGAATCGCAGAATTTTTCGCCCCAGACGGGCTACCAGCGTCAACTATGCCGGCCATATTACCACCCGTGGCCACGCCATTATCTTCATTCCAAAAATAGTCTTTATACTCATCCGAGCTTAAATCAACCCCCTGTGGTGCCCCTGCCAATGCTTCACTATAGCTGTTATACGTTGACTCAGCAGCGTACCCCGGCGCACTCAACCACAGCCCTAGTCCGGCCACCGCCGCCGTTGTTAGCGCTGCCAATATTCCTTTCTTCATTCTAAGTAACCCCCTGTCCAAAGATAATGGACTTTTCATCCTCAACTTTGTCATCATTGATACTAGCTAGTAGTCAATTAGCTAATTGATTGTGGTCCACTAAAGACATTCAATTGACGTCTGTATTTTCAGTGAACTTACCAGTAGGCCCACAATCTATGTTTATTGAAATATTTAACTGTCCTAATAAATATAGTATACCATCAACCGTGCGGGATTGTAAGTTTAAATGTCAATGGATTTGTAAATGGCCTGTTATTTTTTAAGAACGCCTTTGTGACAGGGATTGAGGCAATTCAATCTGTATTTTGTTCTTCACTAATAGTAAGCGCCGGCTTGCGGTATTAATCACAGTTTTATTCACAAGAATTCATTTATGTAACACTGTTTAATTAGACCATTGAACGGTATCTCTCGCTGGCACATTTCCTATTGATGCGCCATCCCCTAGATGCAGGTCCCACGAAAAATCTAGCTCAGAAATATGCAACCGACTTCCTAGTTGTCAATACAATCGGGGCCCTTTAGAATTGGTCTAGTCCACAAGCTTTTACCCGCCAATTGCTTTTCCTTTTTGTGCGCAACAAAAAAAGTCCACAAACGCTGTTTTACCAACGTTTGTGGACCACTTATCACCCGCACGGGGCTCGAACCCGTAACTCCGCCTTGAGAGGGCGACGTCTTAAACCAGTTTGACCAGCGGGCAATACTATCAACTAGCAGTATCTAATTTACGCTATTCTCCTAAAATTGTCAATCCTTGAATGAATAAATTTACACAGAAATGGGAATTCATACAGGAATTCGTCTTTTTTCGGCAAAATCGGTTGACACCAAAAGCGGAACAAGTTACTATTAAATAGTTGTTTACGCAACGTGTAACCTTATTGGGTATTCGCCAAATTGGTAAGGCAGCGGACTCTGAATCCGTAATTTACTGGTTCGAGCCCAGTATACCCAATCACAGAGTTTAAAAAAGTCATTATAGGAGCTGACAAAGCCCGCTATGATGGCTTTTCTTTTTGTCAGCAATGCCCTCCCCAGTGACTGTCAACGGCCCATAACTGGTAGTCACTTTTTTAACCTCACCCGTTTAGAAATTCAAATAGTTGGCCAATTTTTCTGTCGCCTCATTTTTCTCCTTCGCCGTCACGGCGGTATAGAGGTCCAGCGTCGTTTGGTAACTCGCGTGGCCGAGCTGATCCTGGACTGATTTGATGGACGCTCCCGCTTCAAAGGCCAGCGTGGCGTAGGTGTGGCGAAAGGCGTGCATGGTAATGTGCTTCAGCCCATATTTCTTAAGCGTGTGCTCCAACCATTTTCTTGGCTTCGTCGGCTGGCACATCTCGTTTTTCTCGTTGGCAAAGACCAGTTGGCTCCCATCACTGTCACCCCCAGCTAACCATTGCTGTTGGTCAAGCTGCCACTGTCGCAAGATTTGGCCGGTCTTGGCATCCAGGTAAACGGTGCGGTTACTGCGCAGCGTCTTTGGTGATTGGACCAGCAAGCGGGCGTTGTCCCCCCGAGATTGCGTCTTCGAAACGGTCACCGTGTTCTTGGCAAAATCAATATCCGACCATTGCAGACACAGCATTTCTGATTTGCGCATCCCACTGAAGGCTGCCAAACGGAAGAATACGTTGGCTTGCGGGTCATTGTCGTCTTCGTTCAGGCAATCGAAGAAGTGTTTGAGTTCAGCCCGGTCGAAATAATTTGCCAGATTTTCACGCGCCCGATTATCCTTGTTCACGGGCACGATGACGTGTTTCGCTGGGTTGTCGGTGATCAGCTGCAGGGTAATAGCGAAATTCAACACGCTGGCGGTATAGTTCAGGAGCGTGTGGTATTTCGTCAGCCCCGCGGCAAACCAGCTATTAATGGCATCTTGACAGTCCAGAACGCCAATCTGCGTGATGCGGTCATTTCCCAGTACCGGCAAAATGTGGAGCCGAAATAACCGCTTGGTAGTCGCCCACGTGCTCTCCTTGACCGTGTTCTGGTAGAGAGGAAACCAGCGCAGATAAACATCCCTAAAAGTCGCTTTATCCTGCTCATGAGAAGGTTTCCCGGTCGTCGTGCCCAGCAACCGATCACCAATCGAGCGCGCTTCCTGTCTGGTCTTCAAGCCACGACGTGTGGTCCGCCGCGGCTTTCTCGTCACTGGGTCGATGCCCAAGTAAACTTGGACCTTATAGCGTGTGTGACCATGTTTATCGTGATATTTTTGGATACTAGCCATGATAGACCTCCTAAAGTCCTGTGCGTCCAACGGAGTAACTTCAAGATTATTATAAGCTCTGAAGGCTCGTCTACCGAAGTCGAGGCCCATCTGCCCAGAAACTTCTTTCAGAGGGCTTAGACGCTAATTTTACGGGGGTTGACGTCATCTACACGCTTTTTTTCACCTCACACAGCAAATTTCCGCTTGCGTTATCGAACGTTTGTTCGTATAATACTACTGAGGTGATAACCATGAAAGAACTTGCCATCAACGGCACCATCGCTAGCGACCCCAAAGTACTCAAGCTGAATCCCCTGCTTATCTTCGTCAAGGTCACTGATGACGCGGACCAGGTGCACAACTGCCTGATTCATCAGCACGGGCTTAATTTTCTCTACCAAGCCACCAGTGGTGCTCGTGTGGCCCTCTTTGGCCATGACAACCAACGCCATCAGTTTGTGATTACCCATTTCACGGTTATCGCTAGCTCGGCCGCAGCGGCTTCTTAATTCAGATCAACCACAAAAATCACGCGCAACACCCCGCCTCTTCAGGCAAGTGTTTGCGCGTGGTTTTCTGCTCCCGAATGGGGGGATCTAAGCTTCGGGAAATGAGGTCAAGCGGTCAGGGAACTTTTGTGTGGAAAGACCGACCGCCATCACATCCTCAGTGAAGTCAGCTGGTTAGCTGCTTTCGGCATTGCCACACCCGTGGGGATGTGGCAATGGGGATTACTTGGCGCCGTAGTGGTCAGCGTAATTGTGCCCCTTGGGGTTGGTCTGCTTGGCTAGTTTCTTACTGGTGTAGTAGTACATAGTATTTTGGGGAAGGGACGGCAAAATAGTGTCATGCAAAACCTTGACCTTCTTACCATTGACCTTAGCCGTTACAACCTTGTATTGTTCCCGGGAGCGCTTATAAGTCATGTCTTTCGGGAACTCCGGATTCCAGGAATCAAGCCGCGTCTTGGCACCGGACTTGTAAGCAAAGATCCAGTTATCCTTGCCCTTTTGTAATTTCTTAGCCGGATTGTATTGATGCAAATTAGACTTTGTCGTAAAAACCTTACTAGTATCATAACCATTCCAGTTGCTCACAATCTTCTTGGCCGAAATCTTCAGCTTACTGTAGACCAATTTACCTTTACCATTTTTCTCATAGTGGTACCAGGTCCGCCGCAAAGACTTGGGAAAGGTCTTCAATGACTTCTTTGCCTTGGCATCCGCCGTCACGCTCGGCGTTACAACGGTCACCGCTGCACCCAGGGTAGTTGCGACCATGACGGCGCTAAAGATTTTCATTAGTTTCATGTGGGCTGTCTCCTTTAATTTTGTAACAATTAACTAGCTCAAGTCACGCACAGCGGTACTCAACGTCTGCGCAAACGTTTCCTCGTTGGAAGAGAATTGATCTAAATTATCCATCGTAACTTGCATATTATCTAATTCCTTCGCCATTGCATCCATGTCAGAACGCCGAGAACCTGAGAAACGATTCTTAAACACGCCGTAGATTTTTACCAGTGCATTTTTATCTTTCGTGGCGTCCTTCTGAACATCACTATCGCTGTAGTCGTAGTATACATTTCCGAAATTATCTGAAATTGAATCGGCCATGCCCTCATACCCATCATCTCTATTAGGTGTTCTCTGACTCCCAGCACTAGCCTGCATCAAAGCCTTCATATAAGCAGAATAAGTATTATACAACCGCTTTTGCTTATTAAACGGTGCCTTCCCAGCCGTCAAATACTTTTTGTAGATCCAACCGGCCTTCTTCCCGGACTTGATGTAAGCCAGGGTCGCCTTCTTACCATGATTCTTGATAACGGCCTTCTTCGTCGCCGTCCAAGTCGTGTAGCGGTACTTGCTCATCTTGTATTTACGGTGGGTCAGCTTGGCACTGCTGTAGATGTTCCCGTGCTTGCCGTGATACGTCTTGTGCGCCACCTTGCTAGTCGAAATGACCTTGACCTTACTCTTGGCACTAGCTGGTGTGGTCAGGCTTGGGGCGACTAATACAAAACTTAATGCGGCAATGAGACTTGCTTTGAATAATTTTTTCATGATTTTCAGTCCTATCTAGAACGGTATGTTCTTGTATAATTTTTTGAGATTCTTCTTGTCATACTTCGTGGGTTTATCAGATTTAAATGATGTATTGTTCATAACGCTATCATAGTGCTTGGTCCAGTTCAGGCCCAACATATCGCCGATTGCCGTTTCTGCCCAGCCGCTCCGCTCAGTCTTGTCAAAATACATGCGCTTCATCAGCTTTCGAGATAGTCGCAGCGAATAGCCCCAATCCTGAGTTTGAGTAAGGGTGCCATCTTCTCCTTCTTTCGTAACAAAATGCCCTTTTCCATAGTCATAGGGACTTCCAGAATCAGAATAACTTTTAAACCCCACATTCTTAGTCGTCGTCAAAATCAAATCTGCATCAGAAGCCCGGCCAGTCTTGACCAACTTCACAATCTTCAACTTATTCCAGTCCTTAACCGCCTTACGCCACACACTCCGATAGTAGCTTCCCGTCGAGTTAATGTGATAAGTGATTGTTTTTCGCGGAAATCCTGGCTTCGCCTTGGCCTGAGCACTAATTGACCCAACACCTAAGCAACCAAAGCCAATGATGACTGCCAAACACAACAAAAATTTCTTTTTCAAAGATGACATGTTCTGCCTCCTTAAACTACTTCGTTACCTTAAAACTCTTATCCGCCGACAACACGTTAAAGGCCTTCAGCCTAGTCTTACCGGTGTATCCGGCCCGCAGCGTAACCTTCTTGACCTTCTTTTTGATTTTGAACGTCTTCTTAAATGTCAGCTTCTTGGTCAGCTTGGCGTGCTTGAGGCCGTTTTTGGTGATGATTTGCACCTGCTTAGCTGGCGTGAACACACTGATTGGAATGTTGGTGACCACCAGCTTGCCAGAAATCTTCAGGGTCTTACCGGATTTACTGCGCTTAGCTTTCACGTTAGTCAGCTTGTAGGCCCACCGGTTCTCCTTGACACCATTTTTGGTAATAAGTCCCAGCTTAGCAGCCTGCCGCGGCGTGTAATTTTGGCCATTATAGGTGTAAACTGTCTTGCCATCGACTACACTTTGCGTCGTCGTGACGACTTTTTTCTTTGCTTGCGCCACGGTCCCAGGACTCGCCACGACCACCCCGCCGAGCGTCACTGCTACCAGTAAACCGCTTACGATTTGCCTCAACTTCATATGTAAATTCCTCCTTCTAGCGGACAGTAGTCTCACCCACTGCCGCCTTGTTACGGTATCCTCGGCTCACTAGCCCTATCACTCACGAGTAGCTGACCGGTTCCCCCTAAACAATCTAAATCATACACTATGAGGGTGACACACTATGACACTTGAAAAATATTTTTGCCTAAAAATCGTTTTTTTTCGCAAAAAAATCGCCTATCCAGCCAAATTACCTGCTGAATAGACGATCATGCTTTAATTTTTTCGTCGGTACCAAGTCCAGAGGCCTGTGATCACCAAGACCATAAATCCCAGCCCCGTCAACCAGCTTCCCAGGCGTAACCCCGGTGTGCGGTAGGTCAGCCGGATACGGTGCTGGCCCGCGGCTAAGCGCGCACCAATGAAGCCGACGTTAACCTTTTTCACCGGCGTCGGCTGGCCGTCAACCGTCAACTGCCAGCCCTTCGAATACGGAATCGACGTGGTCAAGACCGTGGGCTGCGATGCCGTAGCGACCCCGGTCACCCGGTTGTCCGTGACCCGCAAATGCCGCAACCCATTTTGTTTGAGCTGAGTCATGTGACGGTGGTACGACTGACCGAACGGCACGGCAATCAGCTTGGCCGATTTGAACGACAATTGCTTGACGCCCTTAAACGTCAGGTGAATCGTCTTGCGGGGCTGGGCCGTGTAGCCCAGGTTCAATAGTACCCGGTGCTTCGGCTGGAAATCCGACAAGTTGCCCTGCCCCAACTGACTGAAGCTCGTCACGTTTTGCTTGCTTCCCACGGTCATCGTGTAGGCACCATCCCCCACGTTCCACAGGGCATTGCGCAACCGGTTCAACCGCGCGATACCCGTGAACGCCTGGTTCTTAAACGCCTGGGTATTCTGAGAGCCGCGATACTTGTCGGCCACACTGAAGTCCTGCGTTTGAATGCCTGTTAGTTCCAAATAAAGCTCGGTCTTACGCGTCTGCTTGGGCGTCGTGACGTGCAGGTCGACTGCTAGCGGCTGATTTTGATTGTCACTGATCAACTGGCGCACGCCCGCACGATTTCGTGCTTGGTTTCGCTGGACGATTCGCCGATTCTCCCGGGTCAATCGTTTGAGCCGCGCCTGATCGTTGTGAATGTTCACGGAACGGTCCGGATTGTACTTGCGCAACGACGGGCGTTGGGGCAACAGCTCTGCTGGTAGCAGTCGGTTCCCTTGTTGCCGGTACTTGACCACTTGGTGCAAACTATCCAGCACCGTTTGGTCATCGGTGGTCGCCGTATAAGCAATCCGCCGGGACCGACTGTGATAGGTGGCTGCGGGCACGCCCGCGACCTGACCGCCGACCAAAGCCCCCGTCGTCAGCGCCTGTTCCCGGTCGATACCGTTGAGCCGGTCAAATTGGGTGGGCGTCAACCGTCGCTGCTGCAGATAAGCCAGCGGCAACGCATTGGCCGACTGTAGTACGGTCGTGGCGTAGTTATTGCCCAAGCCATGGACCGGTCGATCACGGAACTTGACCACCTTACCGTGGCGCTTGGCCGGCCGATACCCTGCCGGTAAGGCTTGCATCCCCCGCTGATTACTGCGGGCAAAAATCGTGCGCACGCCTAACAGATTGTTCAGCGTGGTCCGGCTATCGGCCTGGTTAATGGGCTTATTCATTTTAAATTGCGAATTGCCCAGTGCCTGGCTGAAATCGCCGACCGCGGCATTTTGCACGGAGAAATAGCTCATGATATCGTGGACGCCCAGGTTCATCCCCAGGTTGGTCTTCGCTTCATTACTGTAATTATAATATTTACTGGTGGCCGAACGGCTGAATCCCCGCTGGTTCTTGACCGCCGTTTCCGCGCCATCCAGCATCTCGCGTTGGTACTTGCTGGCCACGCCGCGCGGCAACAACTGCTGACTGGCCCCGCCGGCGTTAGGATTGAAGTAACCGTAGCCGTTGACCACGATGTTCAGCCCCAACAATGGCACCAGCACGCGGGCCCATTGCCGCGACGACCAGTGTCCCCAGGTGCCCCACAACAAGGCCCCCAGCGTCAAGAGTAGGAGTCCGTAAATGATGAAATCATGCGGATGATTGCTGTAAATAAAGCCGTTAGCCGCCCAAATGGCGACCAGAAGCCCCACCACACTCCAGCACAACACCCGTAGATCCGCGCGCGTCAAGCTGTCCAGGTGATCCAGCAACGTCATCGTCGCCAAGCCAAACGGCAAGGCGGCCAGCAACAGCCAACGTTGTGACGGCGTGGTCCCACCGTTCATCAGCGCCGGCACTGCCGGTAGGAGCGTCCCCACGCCCAGCAGCACCAGGCTGACATTTAGCCACAGGTAGCGCCGGAAATGCCGGAGCACGTAGACGATGCCTAAAAACGTCAGGCCCGCCACGCCCAGGTTGACCCAAAACCGCATGGGATTGCCGGTCGTGACCAGCGCGTTGGGTAGCCGCAAGTAGTAGCTCACGGGAAACAGCCCGTAACCGTTGGCAAATTGCCCACCGGCTCGCGTCGAGGACAACACGCCCAGTAAGGACGGAATCAACAGGATACCCGCCAGCAAGAAACCCGTCAGCCCCGCACCAATCAAGCGCCAGCTGAGCCGGCCCAGCGGCAAGGTCTGCTCACGGCGCAAACGCAAGTAGCGCAAGACCGCGTACACCAGGCTACCAATCGCCAGGACGTAAGCAAAGTAAAAATTGCTGACGAGCGCTAGTCCCGTGACGACGGCCAGTGGGACCCACGACCGGCCCCGGTAAACGTGGTCGATACCGTAAGCCAGCAATGGAAATAAGCTCATCGGCAACAAGAAAAACGGGTGCCGAATGCTAACGTAGAGACTGTAGCCGGTAAACGTGTACGCTAGGGTCCCTAATAACGCGCTCAGCGGCCGAAACGACCGTTGCCGGGTAAAGAATAGGAAGGCCAGTCCGCTGGCGTACAGCCGCAGTAAAATCAGCAGGTTGTACCCCATTTCCAGATGGCGCTTGGGAAACAGGCCAATCAAGTAGCTGAACGGGTCTCCCAACACGTAGTAAGAAAAGGTCGTCAACTTGTCCGCGCCTAATCCAAGGTCCCACGACCAGCCCGTCAGGCCGCCGTGATGCAACCACGTGTAAAACTTTACTAAAACCGGATAGTGCTGCGCCAGGCCGTCACCTTCCCAGATGAACGACTTACCCGTCAATAGAAAAATACCATAGACCATTCCGACGAGTATCAGAAAACAGCCCGTATAGATCAGATACATACCCCGCGACCGTTTCAAAAAAAATCTCCCCTTACCTAATTGAGATGGTCGGCTCCTTACCCCAAGGAACCGACCGCTTACTTCCTCACTATACCGAGACCAGTAAGCACCGACAAGGGATGACGACCATTTGTAACCTGACTTTACAGACTGTAACGTGACTGTAGCAAAACATTAACACTTGCAATATATTGTTGTTGCACAGATGTTGTTAGACTAACCATTTCTGGTTATAATCGTTGCTTAGACGCAATATAAAACGCCCAACCAGGGGTCCCCCAGTTGGGCGTTCAGTCGTTTCATTTAAGTTTTAAAGCCGGGCGTTTAATTCCTTACCTAACTTTTCAAAACCAGGCTTGCCTAACAGGGCAAACATGTTGGTCTTGTAGGCTTCGACCCCAGGTTGGTTGAATGGGTTGATCCCGTTCAGGTAACCAGAGATGGCCACAGCCACTTCAAAGAAGTAAATCAGGTAACCCAACGTGTAAGGCGTTTGGTCAGGGATGTGGACGCTCATGTTTGGTACGCCCCCATCGGTGTGGGCCAAAACGACCCCTTGGTATGCCTTGGTGTTGACAAAGCTCATTTGCTTGCCTTCCAAGTACTTCAAGCCGTCCAAGTCATCGTCTTCGCTTGGCACGTCAACGTCATTTTGTGGCTTGTCGACTGTGATGACCGTTTCCATCAAGTTCCGGCGGCCTTCTTGGATGTATTGGCCCAAGGAGTGCAAGTCGGTACTGAAGTTCGCGGAAGATGGGTAGATTCCCTTTTGGTCTTTCCCTTCGGACTCACCCATCAATTGCTTCCACCATTCAGCGAAGTACTGCAGGCGTGGTTCGTAGTTTTCCAGCAATTCCGTCGTGTAACCCTTGCGGTATAAGATGTTCCGCAAAGCGGCGTATTGGTAAGCTTCGTTCTTGGTCAAATCCGGGTTGGTGTAGGCGTCTTGGGCGTCGGCAGCCCCCTTCATCAATTCGTTAATATCCGCACCAGAAGCGGCGATTGGCAACAGCCCAACGGCCGTCAAGACGGAGTAACGCCCGCCGACGCCGTCAGGAATGACGAACGTTTCGTAGCCAGCAGCGTCGGCTTCGGTCTTCAAAGCCCCACGTTGCTTGTCGGTCGTGGCGTAGATTCGGCTCTTAGCACCGTCTGCTCCGTACTTCTTGATCAACATGTCCTTGAAGATCCGGAAGGCGATGGAAGGTTCCGTCGTGGTCCCAGACTTTGAGATGACGTTGACGGAGAAGTCCCGGTCGCCAATCAAGTTGATCAGGTCATGCACGTAATCCGGGCTGATAGAGTTCCCGGCGAAGAAGACTTGAGGTCCCTGACGCTTTTCAGCTGGCAGGTAGTTGAAGAAGGTGTCGTGTAAGAAGTCCACGGCCATCTTGGCACCGAGGTAAGACCCCCCGATACCAATCACGATCAAGACTTCGGAATCAGACCGAATCTTCTTAGCTGCCGCTTTAATGCGGGCAAATTCAGCTTGATCATAATCGTGGGGCAACGCCAACCAGTCACGGAAGTCGCTACCGGCCCCGGTACCCTGACGTAATTCTGCATCCGCAGCGGTCACGAGTGCTTGCATTTCTCCCAATTCATTGTCATGAATAAACGGATCAAGTTTGGAACGATCAAAGGCGATATGTGCCATATTCAGATAACCTCACTTTTATTGTTATTGACTAGTCCATTATAACGCATTCCCCCCAAATGTAAATGGTCTAGTCCACGATTTTTTAGAAAATAAAAAGGGCGGCCAACCCACGTTAGCCGTCCATTATAACTATTTCATTAAACCAAGGGTCACCCCACCAACGACCACTAAAAGTGAACCGATGGTGATGTAGACCATTTCGCGACTGGTCTTCTTTTCACCCAGTAACCAGATGCTCCCGAAGGTGGAAATGACAATCCCACATTGTGCCAGGGAGTAGCTGATCGCCAGGCCGACCGTTGGAATGGACATGAACATAAAGAAGTTCCCAATGCCCCAGACCAAACCAGTCATGATGTTCTTGGCCGTGGCCTTGTGCCACACCTTTTGCCGGGAGAACATCACGAAGATCAAGGCCCCTAAGACCATCCCCAAGGATTGCGGGAAGATAATGGTCTTGGAATCCAGACCAGATGCCGTCACGATGACGGTGTAGAGGACGTACCCAATCGTGGAAATCACGATGGCCACGGTCCCCTTGCCGGCTTCGACCGGTTGACTAGTACCGGCTGCGGCGCGCTTGTCTCGTAAGGAAGTCAAGGCTGCCCCGATAATCAAAACGATCACGGCGATGGTCCCCATCGTGACCATCTTGCTGGTCTTCCATTCGTGGAACAGCAGAACGCCGGCCAACGCCGTCCCAACCAGTTGTAACCCGGTCGAAATCGGCACTGTCCGTGAAATCCCGATGAACTTCATGGATTGGAACTGTTCAAACTGACCCACTGCCCAGCAGAGTCCGGAAGCAACCCCGACCAACATTGACATGCCCGTTAAGGCACTGTGGAAGTAGACCAATGAGAAGAGCCCGAACAAAACGGCCCCCGCGGTCATCCCCAGCGTTTGCTGGTAAGACGTCCCGCCCAAACGGCCACTGATCAACCCAATACTACCCCAACATACCGCTGGGATTAAAGCTAATAATATACCCATAATGCAAACCTCAACTCTCGTTTCATTTCTGACAATCTCTCTGTAAGCGCTTTTTAAATTGCAATAGTAAGTTTAAATGTTTCTTTTCTAAAAGTAAACCATTATTGCACAAAAAAAGGCCATTCGGTCAGTGGTCTATCCTACCGAGTGGTCTTTCTTGCTTGTGTTTTCAATCGTTTTCATTAATCAACCGACAACAGTAAACCCTTTAATGCTTCACTCTGGCGGTCTGCAACGTTGGTGAGAAAATCATCTGGTGATAAGAAGTTATTGAAAGCTGTTACATGACCGGTATAATTTTCGACCGCAGTGTTAACTGTTTGTTGCAAATGCTTCAGTGAATAGCTGGGCGCCGTCGTCGTGACCAGAATCTTGGTCCCCGTCTTGGCGACCGCGAAGGCTTGTTCCAGCAATGCTGGCAAGTCCTGTTCCAGGGTGAAGGCGTGCTTCTTGCCCCGGATGAAGGCTGGCGGATTGATGGCAATCGTATCGAAGGTCAAGCCGTGCTTTTGTGCGTAGTCCAAGTAATTGGCAACGTCCATGGTCCGCATTTCTACGGGCGCTTGTTCCAAGTTGTTGGCGGCCAATTGCGCTTGCAAGGCCGTCGTGGCCCGGTTAGTCGGGTCTACGGTAACGGCTTCCGTTGCGCCGCCGACCATGGCTGCCGTGACGATCCCCGTTTCCGCACTGAACAGGTTCAAGACTTTCTTTTGCTTACTGGTCTGCTTGACCCAGTCTCGAATCTGTCGGAATTCCAAGGCCAATTGGGCGCGGCCCACGGTCAAGTCAACCGGGTAAGTGACCCCATTTTCCAAGACTGGCATTGGTTGATCGGGCAAGGTGCCCGTGATCAGCTGCGCCTTTTCTTGGCCCGGTGTCACGGCTACGACCGTCTTGCCCTTGCCCACGGCCCGTTCAAACCCAGCGTAGATCAGGCGCGCTTGTTGCTTCAACGCCGTGTTCTCCCACCGGAAAACGTAGATGCCGTTGAAAACGTCCACGGTTAAGCCACCTAGGCCATCCGCGGTCCCGTTGAACAGGCGGTAGGCTGACTGGTCAGCAAACGCCATCCGCCGCCCCACTGCGGACCGGAATTTGGCCGCAAAGAAGCGCTCGTCGATGGGTTCATTTTCCCGCAAGCTCAGGATGTACCCAATGCCGCGGTGTTGCTTAGCAAAGTAAGCCGTCGCCGCAAAGTGGCCGTGGTTTTCCAATTGGACCCAGGCCCCATTTTCAAAATCATTGCGGTTCTCTAAGTCAGTTAAAGACACGATAGGATAGCCATCCTCAAATTTACGAACGGACTTCCCGATAATTTGTACTCGTTTCAAAAGTTTCCTCCTTAAGTGGTCCTCCCATTGTACCATGTTTAAGGACCAACTTTGCTGTAAAAGTGACACTTTAATTGCTGACGATTGGCTTGTGGTTGGCCGCCTTACTGTTTGGCCAATCTGCGGCGGCAAATACGCGGCCTATTCCACTGGTTTAGCCCGTTGAGAATTGGTTTGGTGCTGGTCGGGGAAGATGACCGTAAACGTTGTACCGACGCCTTCCTTACTGGTGACGCTGATCTTACCGTGATGGAGCTGAACCAATTGGTGGACAATGGATAGGCCTAAGCCGGATTCGCCGTATTTGGTGTTCTTCCGGGAGGGGTCCGCCTTGTAATACCGTTCCCAAATGTTTTGCAGCTGCTCATCACTCATCCCCATCCCGGTATCGGCGACCTTAACGATGGTTTCCTCATACCCCCGTTGCGCGGACAAGGTAATTTGGCCTTGCTGGGTAAATTGGATGGCGTTTTGCGTAATGTTGAACATGATTTGGACAAAGCGGTCGTAATCGGCGTACACGTCGATTTCTTTAGGGGCCTGTAACTCCAGTGTGTCGCCAGAGTCGTCGGCCTTTTGTTTCAGCTGTTCAACGATGTTATGCAGCGCATCGACCGCATTGAATTCATGCAGGTTCAAGGCGATTTGGTTGGAGCGAATCTTTTCGTAATCCAGGTTCTCATTGACCAACCGAATCAGCCGACTGGTCTCGCTACGCATCAAGTCGATACTTTCTTCCTTGCTCTCCTCGGGGATGGCATCGTACGCTAAGCCCTCTAACAAGCCATTGATGGTCGTCAGCGGGGTCCGCATTTCGTGAGACGCGTTGGCCATGAATTCACGCCGCCGCTCTTCTTGACGCTGAATCTCTTCTTGTGATTCCTTTAACGAATGGGCCATGCCGTTGAAATCATTGATCAGGTCATCGATTTCATCGCGGTCCCGACTGGCCATTTGGATATCGTAATTACCCTTGGCCACTTGATTCGTCGCCTTCCGCAGCCGGTTGATCCGCGACGTGTAGTACCGCGCCAAGATGTAACTGGCCACGACCGCCACTAGGAAGGACACCAGCAACGCCTTCATTAGATTGTGATTGATCTGATTAACATTGGTATTGATATCGGAAACGAAGGCCCCCATCACCACGACCGCGACTAGTTTGTGATTATAAAAGTAAGGCTTCATCACTTCGGTCATGGCGGGACTGACCCGGCCATTTTTGTTCCGCACCCGCCGGTCAACGACCTTGTGAATGATTTGGTTTTTCTTTAATTTTTGCCAATCTGACTGGTCGATTGCCTGTTGGTACACGTTGGCCGGAAACACGATTTTGTTGGTCGCACTGTAAATGGTGGTGCTAATGGCTTGGTTTTGCAGCAGCTGCTCACTACTCTCCAGCGAATTTGTATCAAACTGAACCGTATTAGGCTTCTGTGAACTAATGCGCAGCGACTGTTCGATGAGACTGTTTGAATACTTTTCCAGGGAATTCCAGGTGTTACTGTACACCATGTGGCGGGTCATCTGTGAATAGGATACCCCCATAATCACCAGAATAATCATAATCGCCGCAAAGAATCCTAACATCTGTTGATACATTAGTTTCATTGCTGATCTGCTCCACTATCATCAAATTTATAACCCACCCCCCAAACGGTTTGGATGATCTGAGGGCCAACCTTTTCAATCTTCTGCCGCAACTTCTTGATGTGGGCGTCCACTGTTCGCTCGTCACCGTAGTACTCGTAGTCCCAGACCAGTTGGAGTAACTGCTCACGGGAGAAGACCTGCCGCGGCTTTTGGGCCAGCGTCTTGAGCAAATCGAACTCTTTAGGCGTCAGGTCTTGAATCTGCCGGTCGTTCAGGTAGGCCTCCCGGGTCTTGGTGTTCAGCTTGAAGTTCTCCGTGACCACGTCAAACGCCTCAGTGTCGTTCAAGGCATCTTGCTCGTTAGACTTGGAAATCGGCCCGAGTTCGGCGCGCCGGTGTAAGGCCTTGATCCGGGCAATCAAGGTGATGGGACTAAATGGCTTGGTGACGTAATCGTCAGCCCCCATTTCCAATCCCAACACTTGGTCGCTTTCAGAATCTCTGGCCGTTAACATGATGATGGGCACGGTCGGCGACAGCTTACGAATCTCGGCACTGACTTGCATACCGTCCATCCCGGGTAGGTTCAAGTCCAGCGTGATCATATCCCAATCATTGGGGGTCGCGGAGAACATTTCCATGGCTTCATTGCCATCATAGGCAAAGTGCGCGTCCCATTTTTCTTTTTTAAAAAACATTGACATCATTTGCGATACAGAATGGTTGTCTTCAATCATTAATAACTTCATTGCTACCTCCACAGATTCACGTTTCGTTATTTTCGGAGCCGGCAAAAAGTTTGTGGGTCATAGTTGTCTTAAACCTACCAAGGGAAACGGAACTGGCGGTGACAGAACTATGAAGTTTCTGTAACTTTTCGCTGGTGTCCAGAAGTCGTGACAATCGGTTCTTTTCAATCAGTGCCGTTGTGGCTACCTAGTTCCCCCCCAACGGCCATTCGACGGAACGTCAACCTTAATTTACCACTAACCTAACAAACTTGCCACGGGTGCGTTCACTCAGCGCTGCCCCATAGTCAGGTTCTACTTTCTATTATACTATACTGACTACCTGCAGCCGGGCTTAAATTCTTGGCGGTTAAGCAAATGTTTTGCAGAAAGCCTGAGATATGTTACACTGTATCAGTAACAAATATGGGGCTGTTCTGGATTCGACTGGTATGGGTTGAAGCTTGACTGCGCGTCGTAGCGGCATCTACGTAAAAAGGTCCAGTTTATTAATAACTGCAAACAATAATAAAACTTCTTACGCTTTAGCTGCTTAATAGGCGCTTAACGTAGATCCTCCTAGGCTTGCCCGCGGTCTAGATCTGGGTCCTAACTTTAACGGGCTTACGCTAACGACTCCCACCTGAAGTACGTTAGAAGAGATGAATCAGGTTAGCTGAGTATGTGGGCCCTGACAGGCGGCAAGTTATTCAGTGAAACTTTAAATAGTCTGCCTATGCGTGTAGACGTTGAGTTGGCAATATGCTAGGACGCGGGTTCGATCCCCGCCAGCTCCATTGCGCAACAGCAACGAGTTTAATAACCCCAAAGAAAATGTCGGCTTGCCGGCATTTTTATTTTGCTTAAATTTACGGCAGACCACCCCCACTTTTGGCCATTTTCCAATGCTAAGCGTTGGCCACTGCCCTAGTTCCAGGCTCGGAGAGATCGCGTCCGCCAAAGCTACCTATGCCGCCTACAGCGACCGTTCACTAACCTCCTTTGTTAACTCCTTAACTAACTTCACTGGTTTAGTATTACACCATGATATTATTTCACCGAAAAGAATTACAGCCAATACCTATCCTCAGTGATTTGGTTCTTTACAATCATTGTTCAAATCGTTAATTACTAGTACAAACCCAGTAATAACACTAACACCCCTCCTAGCATTTACGATAGGCTAAACACGTAGATATCGTTAACGTTGTCATCAAAAGGGGGAGAGAGAGGCCCGGGCGCACCGGTCCTTTCGTGTAAAATGAAAACTGAATTCCAGAACACCAAATATTTAGCCCACGCAATGAAAAAGATTGCTGAAAAGTATGGTTTTGAGCTGTTTTCCGTTGACCTCATTGCTGCCTTTAACGAATCACCCTATCGGCAATGTCGGCCAAAGACGATAATCTTTTTCACGCCGAACATCGATCACCAGCTGATTGCCTTTCTAAGCTTCTGGCAAGGTCACTGGCACCCACTGAGTAATCCACGGAAATACAAGGTTTATTTCAACGTGACCCAACCCGAGTTCACCAAGACCGTGGCCACTAAATTCGCTGACGAGTTGAACCATTTGACTGACAAAGAAGTTTCACCACTCAAGCCCCAGGACTTTATCTCAAACGAGGACTGGCTGGCGATGGCAACTGAGTAATTAAAACACTGGCAACGTTAGCTAGACTACACCACTTGAAAATGACTGCTTACCTTAGAGCCGGGCTTGCCCTGGCTCTATTTTATTTGGGACCAAAGGTTGAAAGTAGCATTAACGTGGTAATTCCCGGAACGACAGAGTTCTGTCCACTAAAATTAGTGAAGCCAGGTGCCTGCGTCAGCCAGAGATTCCGCCAAATATGGGTTCAGCCGTGGAAGTTGTCTAAGCGGCACGATTCATTCCGCTTAGACAACTGGCGTCTTTGAGACGCGGGCCATCGGCTCAAAGCGAGGCCGAGACCGCTTTTCAGGCTCGGTCCGGTCCGCCCACCGCGTTCCAACCCATAGTTGGCGGACGGTAGGCAACCAGTCCGCACTGTGAAGCTATAAACACCTAATTTTTACGCCATTAGTCGCGTGGTGACAATGTCTCTAGCTGATATTTATCTTTCAACCTTCAGTTAGGAATTGCCAAGCAAAAAAGCGCCCACCCGCATCAGCTAATCCGATGCGGGTGAGCGCCCTTTTATCTGGTCATTAGAATTCAGCGTTACCTGGTGTCCGTGGGTAAGGGATTACGTCGCGGATGTTTTCCATCCCCGTGACGTACATCAATAACCGTTCGAACCCGATACCGTAGCCGGAGTGTGGCGTTTCGCCGTACTTCCGCAGGTCAAGGTACCACTGGTATTCTTCTGGTGGCAGGTTGTAATCCTTGATCTTTTGAGCCAATTCGGCTTGCCGTTCTTCCCGTTGGCTTCCACCGATCAGTTCCCCGATCCGTGGGACCAACAAGTCAGCGGCGGCGACCGTCTTGCCATCCGCGTTATCGCGCATGTAGAAGGCCTTGATTTCCTTCGGGTAGTCCGTCAGGAAGGTTGGCCGCTTGTAGATCTGTTCGCAGAGGTAACGTTCGTGTTCCGCCTGCAGATCCAATCCCCAGTAAACGGGTACATCGAAGTCGACCGGTGCCTTCTTTAACTCTTCAATTGCTTGCGTGTAGGTAATCTGGGCGAATTTCTCGTCGCAGGTTTGGTGGAGCCGGTTCAACAAGTCGTCATCCACGGCCCCGTTCAAGAAGTCCAATTCGTCCTTGGCGTGTTCCAGCAGGTAAGCCACGACGTACTTCAAGAGGGCTTCCGCTTCGTTGATGGTGTCTTGTAAATCAGCGAACGCCATTTCTGGTTCAATCATCCAGAATTCGGACGCATGGCGGGCCGTATGTGAGTTTTCAGCCCGGAAAGCGGGACCAAACGTGTAAACGTCACGTAAAGCCAGTGCAAAGGCTTCGACAGGCAGTTGGCCACTAACCGTCAAGTTGGTCTCCTTCTTGAAGAAGTCCGCGTGGTCATCGACCTTGCCATCATCCGTCTTGGGTAAGTTGTTCATATCTAACGTTGTGACCCGGAACATTTCCCCGGCCCCTTCGCTATCACTACTGGTGATGATTGGCGTGTTAACGTAGGTGAAGCCGTGTTCTTGCAGGTATTGGTGAATGGCAAAGGCTGCCAATGACCGAATCCGGAAGACCGCATAGAACGTGTTGGTCCGTGGCCGCAAGTGGGCCATGGTCCGCAAATATTCATAGGAGTGCTTCTTCTTTTGCAACGGGTAATCGTTGTCAGAAGCCCCTTCTAAGACGATTTCCTTGGCGTGAACTTCCAGTGGTTGCTTGGCTTCTGGCGTGTAAACGACCGTCCCCACGACCTTGATAGTTGAGCTCAGGGGCAACTTCGTCCATTCGGCGTAGTTGTCGATGTCACTCTTCATCACGATTTGTGCGTTCTTGATGGTCGAGCCGTCGCTCAATTCGATAAAGCCGACTCGCTTGGAGCCCCGGACCGTTTTGACCCAGCCGTGCAAGACAACTTCTTCGTTTTCGGCAAAATGCGTTTTACCGAATAAATCTTTCACTAAAACTTCTGTCATATTTATTCTCCTTCTCTGAGCACTAAAAAAAGACCCAACTTCCCTATCACAAGGGACGAAAGATCTTTCCGCGGTACCACCCAAATTGTTTTTAAATGTGCAAAACCAACTTTAAATAACGTACTAACATACGTTCCGCTGGATAACGTGGCGGGGCACGGCGCAACCTACTCTCGTAATTTCAGTCGGCAACGAAAACGGGGTTATCCTCAAACTGACGTGGCACTAAGCTCTCACTATCCTTAGCTCGCTACCCCACGGGGCAGATCAGGCGTTGACCGTTCTTATTGTTTTTAAAGTTATGCAACTGTTGACAGATTATCACAAGTTGCGGTCAGATACAACCGCTATTTCCGCCGTAACGCGGTCAAATCTCGCTAGGCCAGCTGACCGAGTTGCGAAATTTGGGCCGCCACTGCCGCACTCGTGGGCGCACACGTCACCGCCGCTGGCATTCGCAAATGCTGCAGGTGTGGCTTACTGTTGACCCAAACGCTGTGTTGTGCCCCCGCCAACAGGGTCAGATCATTCCGGTCATTACCAAACGCCACGTAGTCCGCCACACCCAAATATTGTAAGGCCCGGGCCTTATCGACGTGTTGCGCCGTAATGTCCAGATTGCCCTCATCAGTATCGGCCACGACAGTCAGCGTTTGCCGAGCTTGCAGGGTGTCTTTGAGTTCGCGGGCTTGTTGTACGGGCAAGCCAATCAAAATGACTTTCACGGCTGCCGTGATGGCTGACAACGGAACACGGTGGGCTAGCTGGGCTGGATCGACGCGCTGAGCCAGTGGATGGTCCCTCGCCACCTGAGCGGCGTAATCCCAGCGACCATCGACCACGTAATCGAGGTTGGCCTGAGTAATCACGCCCCGTAATCGGCGTAAGTCGGCCGGTTGAATCGCCGCCACGACCCGTACTGCCCCATTTTGTGCAACTAGGGCGCCATTGGCCCCAATCATCTGCACCTCGTGAAAGCCGGGGATAATTGGCAACAGGTCACGAATCGGCCGGGCCGATGCAAAGATCACCCGGTGGCCACGGTCCATCAACTGGCGTAACGCCGTACGAATCTCCCGGGCAATCACCCGTCCATCAAAACTCAGTGTCCCGTCCACATCGAATACAAAAGTTTTCATCCCCAATTGCCCCCAGATCCTGAAGTTTAGAGCTTAATTTTAGCATGAACCGCACCCCCTGCCTACCCTATTCGTACCGACCCACTTAGCTGCTTAATGGCCTACTAGTCGGTCGGTGAGGCGATTCGTTTTGCCATCAATTTGAGCGCTGAATCGTCATTTGACCGAAGCATATTTCTCCCTAAATGTCACCTTTTTCTCCAACAAATCATTCACCCCCACGACCATCCCGTGAGCGAATGCCGAAAAATCAAGGATTAGGCAGTATTCGACCAGTTAACGAACGAACCGTCTGACTGAACGTCTAGCCTATAAACATGTTAGTTTATAGGTGCTGAGAGAGAGGGAATCTCGATAGGAGGTATTCATTTATGCAAAGATTTTGGCGTCTTAGTTTAATAGCCGCCGCCAGCTTGTTTGGTCTTTGCTTATTTACCCACCCAATCGTCGGTGAAGCAAAGGTCATTGAAGGCCACGGGGCTAATGTCGATGACGCGGTAATTGTAGATACGAAAGGAAAGGTTCACAGCCACAGTGAAGTTTTACCCGAAAACCTGCGTTACTACGTCAAATACAAGTTGTCGATTGATAATTGGCTGAAGATCGATCCCGGAGACGTAATGTACTTCTACGTTCCCGCTAACGTTCGGATCCCTGCAGATGACACATTCCCAATGTCTGCTGGACTTGGACTTTCCTTCGGGCAAGCGACCATTTTGAAGGACTCACACGTTGGGACCATCGTCTTCAACAGCGCCTTCTCCAACACGTCCATCATGCGTAAAGGTTTCATTCGTTTGGACGTCTATGGTGCTGGTAATGTTGAAAACCCTGAAGTTCCTGGCACTGAAGAACCTGAACCCGAAGCCCCTGGGATTGAAGAGCCTGGGACTGAGGAACCGGGCGAAGAACCTTATCCTGAGGAACCCGGCACTGAAGAACCTGGCGAAGAACCTTATCCTGAAGAGCCTGGCACTGAGGAACCTGGAACTGAACAACCTGGGACCGAAGAACCTGGCACTGAACAACCGGGCGAAGAACCTTATCCTGAAGAGCCTGGCACTGAACAACCTGGCACTGAGGAACCTGGAACCGAAGAGCCTGGCACTGAGGAACCCGGAACCGAAGAACCTGGGACTGAAGAACCTGGGACCGAACATCCTGGCACTGAGTATCCAGAAGCACCTGGTGTTGAACAACCTGGCACTGAACATCCTGGGACCGAAACGCCTGGGACTGAACACCCTGGCACCACTGAACCAGAAAATCCTAGCGAAATGCCTGGCGAAGAACAAGTGCCTGGTGTCACCTATCCAGGTCATCCTGGCCACGTAACGCCTGGAACTGATGTGCCGGTTATCCCCGGTGGCTCTGGCAACCACATCACTGGTAGTCACACCACTGGCAACCACACCTACACGGGTTCTAACACGAGTGCTTACCGGCCAACTTACACGACGCAAAAGCCGAGTGTCACGACCACGATGCACCACACGGGTCAACCTGCAACATCCACTAGCCAATCCAGTCAACCTGAATTAGCTGGCGGGTCTGGTTACGTCACGACTGGCCAACCTGCTGGACAATCCGCTAGCGCAACCACGCGTTCGGCTGCTGATCAGACGAAGACATCGCCAGCAAGCGCTGCACAGTCAGCCAAGAAGTTACCACAAACCAATGAACAATCTCATGACGGGTTAGTCATTCTGGGATTAAGCCTCTTGAGCTTCAGTCTTGGTTTAGGCTACCTGGATCTCCGTCAGCGTAAGGAAAATTAATTGAAATTTGCTTGAGGACCACTCGCATTTCAAACGCCTGGCCCTTTCCTTGAGCCATTATTTTAGCCCCTTAGTGACCGAGGGGCTAAGCCATTTTGGCTAGTAACTGTTGGTTTGCCCTGACATCTAACGTTACCAAACTGTCTTAATCTGTTAAAAGGTTGTGACTTCCCCGCAACTTTTTACCGTTATACTCAATGGTGTTGTCAGCCTTCCCCAATTTGCCTGGCAATAAATACTTATGACGATGGAGTGACATTTATCAAAACGCAAACTCGGTTTTTAATCAGTACCTTAGCCGCTGGCGCTTTATTCCTAGCTGGCACGAGCACCACGGCTTCCGCCCACATGGCTACGAGCCAACAACCCGCCCAAACGCAAACCACGGCGACGACCAACACGGCCGCTACGACTACGCCGGCAACCAACACCAGTTACCAACATACTACCACGACGCCAACGACGAGCACGTCGACGTCAACGTCAACGACTAATACCGGCAGTCAAGTTGCCGGTGGTAATGGCGTCGCAACGGCCCTGGCAATCGCCAACAGTGGCACACCGTACGTTTACGGTGGCAACACCACGGCTGGGTTTGACTGCTCTGGCTTGGTGCAATATGCTTTGGGCCTGAGTGCCCGGACGACGACCCAGCAAGCGACCTTGGGCACGCACCACTACGATGTGGCCAACGCCCCGGCTGGCGCCATCCTGTTCTGGGGTTCAGAAAGTAACCCGTACCACGACGGCCTGTCCTTAGGAAACGGCTCTTACGTGGCTGCGCAAAACCCAACTGACGGTATCGGCGTGTTCAGCCAAACTTACTTCACGCCTAGTTTCTACGTGATTCCTTAAATCACCCTTCCTAAAAAATAAAACGACTGAAGGTGTACTCACTTTCGGCAAAAAGCGCAGTAGCTGCTGGCGAGACCAGTGGCTACTGCGCTTTTTTCTTACTTTCAAAAATTGTTCGTTGACAGCTTCACAGCTCGTACTGACCGCCTACCGTCCGCCAACTATGGGTTGGAACGCGGTGGGCGGACCGGACCGAGCCTGAAAAGCGGTCTCGGCCTCGCTTTGAGCCGAAAACCCGCGTCTCAAAGTCGCCAGTTGTCTAAGCGGCATGAACCGCGCCGCTAAGACAACTCCCACGGCTGAATCCATAGTTGGCGGACTCTCGGCTACAAGTGTGTGTGTTAGTAACGGTTGACTTAGTCCCAGGTAGCGGCTGTTTTGGCAACTAGTTTTTGACTAACACAGTATTGCTGATGATCGTCACTCTTCGCCGGAGGCAACCAGGGTGGAGCCAGCTGTGGCGACGGTGTTGGCTGAGATTTTGTCTCAGCCTACAGCGTGGGACGACTTGGGAGCCTGGCGAACTTTGCCAGGCTTTCAAGCGAACCGGAAGACCGCTCCTCAGGCTGGAGGTGTTCCCCAGAGCAGGCGGAACCCTGGCTGACGCAGGCACTGTTTTCCCTAACTTAGCGGACGATAATGCGGTCATCCCCACCAACCGGCTACTTCCAGTAGGCGTAGCGGTATTGCGCGGCGGTGCTGAAGGTGCTGTACTTGATACCGCCCACCTGCTTGCTGACCAGGTTGACTTGCGCTTGCTGGTACAGCGGGTTGAAGACGCCCAGCTGTGACATCCGGCGACTAGCCGACTTCAGCAAGGTGAAGCGTTTCTTCGCGTTCGTTTCCGTTTGAGCTGCCAGCATTAACCGGTTGAATTTCTGATCGACGTAATTGGAGAAATTGATGGAGTTGCCCTTCATAAACAGATCCAAGTCGGTCGTGGGGTCCGGTTCATCCCCGGTCCAGCCGAAGGTCGAAACGTCAAAGTCCCCCTTGAACATCTTGTTGATCTGCTGGGTCAGCGGCATCGAAGAAATCGTGACGGTCAGTCCTGGCATGGTCTTTTGCCACTGGCTTTGGATGTATTCAGCCACGTTCTTGGACCCGTCGGAATCATTGGTCAACAGGGTGAGTTTGAAATTCCCGCCACCCAATTCTGCGCGCGCCTGACGCCACAACCGGCGAGCCTTAGCGGCGTCATACGCGGTGTAATTGCCGGTGCTGACCGCAAAGTCCTTGCCGTTGTTCGGATCCGTTGCGACCCCCTGGGCAACCATATTTTTCAGCGGTACCGAACCGTCTTGATTGACCTTTTTCGTTAGTTCCTGGCGATTGATGGCCAAACTGGCAGCCGTCCGGAATTTTTGGTTGGCCCCTAACTTCGTGTGGGTATTGAAGTACTGGATGGACACGGCCGTCGTCAGCGTCTTACGCATTTGCCGTTTGAGCTGGGCGTTGTTGGCGGTCCCGGTGACCGTGGTGCCCCCAATCTTCGTTTCTTGCACCTTTCCCGCCGCAAATAATTTTTCGGCTGTCGAATCCGTCTTGACGACCTGCACGTTGACCCGGTTGATTTTTACCTGTTTTTTCCCGTAGTAGCGCTGGTTCTTGACGTAGACCCAATTATCCTTAGTCCCGTTCCATTTCTTTAAAACGTAAGGCCCGTTGGCGGCGACCCGGCTGGAATTGGTCCCGTACTTAGCACCGTATTTCTTCACCAAATGGCGATTGACCGGCAAGTATTCCGTGGCGGCATCGTAGTTGAAGGCCGCGTTGGGTCGACTTAAGGTGATCTGCAGTCGGTATTTTCCCAGCGCTTTAACGCCTAAGGCACTCGGTTGTTTGGTGCCTTTTTGAATGGCCGTATAATTCGTGAAGGTCGCGAACCGATTGGCATATTGCGCCTTCGTAGTCGGATCGACCTGCCGACGGAAAGAGTCCACGAAATCCTGCGCCGTGACCTGGTCGCCATTGCTCCAGTGCGCGTCGTGACGCAGCGTGAAGGTGTAGGTCTTCCCGTGATTCGTCGGGGTCACGACCTTGGTCGCCATGGCCGGAACGACCTTGCCGTCATTGTTCTGCCGGTACAACCCTTCCGTCGTCTGCTTCATCATGTAAAAGGAGTACGCATCCGTGGCCTTGTTAGGGTCGGCTGTCTGTAATTCTGCCGGCATGGTCACGTTCAATGCCTTATTGGTCGTCGCCTGGCTAGATTGACACCCCGCCAAGGTCCCCACCAATAACAATCCTAATAATCCTAATCCCATTCGCTGCTTCATCGAATCCCTCCAAACCTCAAAATGGCCAGCCAGTCATCGAATTTGGGTAAAAAAAGACGCCCTCAGCAGAATTTTGCTTCTGCTAAGGGCGCTAATCACGCGGTACCACCTTAATTTACGACAAAAAAAACTGTCGTCGCTTCGCGGACTGCCGCAGCAATCCGTTTGCACGATAATGGGTGCCACCAACGCGGTTACTGGTTTCTTCACCGTTTTGCTCCGAAGTGATTTTCGATCAGCGGCCTGTCTCCCCTCACACCAAACGGGAGTCGCTAGTCAGGCCGGTCCTGGTCTAGTCGTCTTCATCAACGCACACTATTCTTTTGCTTGCTAACTTGTCCATAAGATTAGACTTTGATTAGAGAAAAGTCAAGCTAATTTCATCATTTTCTTAAAATTAATCTGGCCGGTCGATGTTCGTCATCGCCAGGGGATCGACCCAGGCCGCAAACTGGTCAGCCGTCACCTTGCCCGACTTTAACGCCGCTTCGCGCAGGGTCCACCCGTTGCGATCCGCTGCTTGCGCAATCAACGCACTGTCGTGATAGCCGATGTGTGGCGACAGCGCCGTCACGGTCATCAAGGACTGGTCGACCAGCGTGGCCATCCGGTCGGCATTGACGGTCAGGCCGTGGACCAATTTGGTCGTGAAGGCCCGCATCGTCCCGGTCAACAGGTCGGCCGATTCCAGGAACGTGGCAATCAAGACTGGTTTGTACACGTTCATTTCAAAATTCCCCTGGGAGGCCGCCACGGTCAGTGTCACGTCGTTACCCATCACCCGCGTCGCCGCCATAGTCAGCGCCTCGGCTTGGGTCGGATTGACCTTCCCTGGCATGATGGAAGACCCGGGCTCGTTGGCGGGAATATTGAGCTCGCCATATCCCGCTCGCGGCCCACTGGCCAAGAACCGAATGTCATTGGCAATCTTCAACAGGTCACTGGCCAGCGTTTTCAGGGCGCCGTGAACCACGTTGAGACCAGAATGGGCCGCTAAGCCGAAGAACTTGTTGGTCTTGGCGGTAAACGGCTGATCATAGGTCTGCGCCAGTTGGGTCGCCACCGCTACCGCGAACCCGGGAGCGGCGTTGAGCCCCGTCCCGACTGCGGTACCACCGATAGGCAGCTCCAGCAAGGTCGGTGCCAACTGTTTCAAATAGTCTTGATCATGCTGCAACGTGCTGACCCAGCCACTGATTTCTTGACCAAACGTCAAGGGCGTCGCGTCTTGCAGATGCGTCCGACCAATCTTGACCACCCGCCAAAATTCCTGTTGCTTCGCCGTCAATTCGTCGATCAAGCGTTGCGTGGCGGTCAAGAGCGGCTGCAGGGCCAAGGTCGCCGTGATGGCCATCGCTGTTGGGAAGGTATCGTTGGAGCTCTGCCCGTGATTGACGTCATCGTTGGGTAACACCCCGCTGGTCGGGTCAAATTTGACCGTCTGGTGGGCAATGACCTCGTTGACATTCATATTGGTCTGAGTCCCCGACCCCGTCTGGTACACGTGCAAGGGAAAATCGCGCTGCAACTGGTCATCTGGTAACGCCAACAAGGCATCGGCCGCCCGAATGATCAAAGTCGCCTTGGCTTCTTGCACCTCGCCCAAGTCCCGGTTAGCCACCGCTGCGGCGCGTTTGAGCTGAATCAAGGCGCGAATCAAGACCAACGGCATCAATGGTCCAGTGGTAAAATTGTGCCGACTCCGCTCCGTTTGCGCTCCCCACAGAGCGTCAGCGGGAACTTTCACGGTCCCCAGTGCATCTGCTTCCTCTCGATAATCCATGACACGCTTCCTCTCACATGCAAATTTTTCTGACAATGATTCCCCAGTCAGCATACCGAGTCTACCTGCTGCCCGTCAATACTTTTTATGGGAAAGTGAGGTGTTTACAGCTTCGTAGGTTGAAATGGCACCTGCCGTCCGCCGACTACGGGTTGGCACACTGTGGGCGGACCGAGCCTGAGAACCGGTGGTCTGCGTTTATGGCTTCATAGCCGAACCGTGTGCCAACAGGCAACCGGTTCCGCTTAACACTGCTAGGCAGTTAACCGCCTATTGGCACACTCTTTTTGGTATTTTATCCACCAAAAAAGTCGTTCCCCAATGACGGGAACGACCGGTTTTGGCTTCTATTGCTTTGCTGGTTAAGCCTGCTGAATTAGCCTTCAGCTGAGGCATCTAATTGCAAATTGTTTTTCTTGGCCAGCTTAAGTTCCGCTTCTTTCCGTGCCGCAACGGCATCATAAAAGTCGGTAAAAGTCTGGTTTAAGATGTAGCGGCCGTGGTAAAATAAACGTGCCGCCCACTTACCGGAACGCTTGTCGAAGCTAACGCCGATAACGCCGGAAATATTCCGGGAACTGATCTTTGTCAGGGCCGCAACGTTGCTCCCATTTACTAATGGTAAGTTCATTGCGTTGCCGATTTGCTTCTTCGTCCGGGGATCTTTGGTCAACCGGGCCTTGCTGACGTCACGCCGGTAGCAACCGCAGCTCACCGTAATGCCATGCCGTAGCCGGTAACTGTCAACGGTAACCAGGTTACCACAGCTACATTTGCACAGCCACGTGGCATTCCCGTTCTTTGCTGTACCGTCCCGACGAATAACCGTCAGTCTGCCGAATTGTTGTCCGCTCAAGTCTAGGAGTCTCATGGGTAATTCCTCCATTCATTATTTTCGAAAGCTCGCTATACTGCCATTCTCCCCGTGAATGACTCAAGTTTCTTTGGTGAATTTGATCCTTACTAATTATTCTACACGCCAAACTAAAAATTAGCTTAAAGTTTTAAATGTTTTTAGCCGCAATGGATAATTGTCCACATTGTCACCACTAGTTCTACTATACTAACCACTTATAAAGAAGGCAATTATAATGATTATAATTTTAACATTCTTAATTTATTTTGTCGCCATTGAACACTTGGGTATCATGGCTTTGGAAATCTTTGGTAAACCTGAACAACAGGCCAAGGCGTTTGGCATGCCACTGAGCTTCGTTCACCAAACACCGGCCAAAGCCGCATTGGGTAATATGGGGATTTACAATGGCATGCTGGCCGTCACGATGCTCGTCAGCCAATGGGTCTTGACCGGCCGCGCCCGGCTGATCACCACGGCGCTACTATTGGTTTACATTGTGATTGTTGCCATTTATGGTAGTCTGACGGTAAAAAAATCAATTTTCTGGCTACAAGGAATGCCGGCACTAGTGACATTTATCGTTTTACTAACACAATTAGTTTAAGTGAATCTTTAAATTTGTGGTTTACAGCGGCGGGTGGCAACGTTATAATGAAGTTACATATTCAGGTGAGAACCTGCCACGGGACTTCAATCGTTGGAGGAGTTAATTGACATTTAGCCATTATTAACACCGTTGAAGCCGTACACATACTTCTATTCTGCTGGTTGCGTCCAAACGTAACTAGCTTTTTTATTGTCTAAAAATAAAACCACTAGGTGCCGGGATTTTTTCTCAGCTACCTAGTGGTTTTGCCTTGCCTTGCATTTCATTTATCCTTACATACTGCTGGCGGTAATCCACAGCTGAATCATGTGGAAAACAACGACCGCCATTGCCCCAACAAATAAGCAACCTGCTAAGTAATAGACGTAATACATCATTGGATGTTTCATCTGCTTACCCCCTAACCCATCATAGCGTACCACGAATGACGGTCCGGTTACCCAAATAGCCTTCGGTAGCCCCAGTTGCCTAACTAACCGCTGGCGCCTCTTGCCGGCGTGCAGCCGCTAAAATGGCTTGTTGTTCCGCCACGGTATCCGTAAAGCGTTGCATCATTTGTTTCTCAACTACCTGGGCGCCATGTTGTTTGGCGCGCCAAGTGATCATCTGAAACCGTCTGCGTTCATCTAAAACTTCTTCGTTCAACATTTGGCTCCCCCCAAACTTGTTCGCCAGTGTCCGTTACCAATTGCCTATATTATAAACATAAAACAGCATGTGGTCTACCCCCAATACATAAATAATACAAACTTTTTGGATAAAACCGTTTACGTTGATTAACTGCGGTAACAGCGTTTAGCCAATCTCACAAGGTTCGAATGTTCCGCTTATCTGACAATTTAATCTATGATTGGTATAGGTCGAATGTGCAACCGATTGTCATCACGGCTGGCCTATGCTGAGCACAATTGTTCAACTAGTTAACAGTCATTGGTTTAGTCTCTGCGGAAGCCCTTACATTTTTACGGCTTTTTGATTGTTTTTTCTCGACAAACAGGGTAACCTAAAAGTAAATTGAACGAAAGAAGTTGATGTTTTTTGGCTATTGACCGCAGTAAATTTCCACCACGTTACCGGACCGTTGCCATCAATGATGACGGTTTAGAGAGCCACTCCTACGTTCCCGGTGGGTTGGACGCTCTGACCAGCAGTCCCGAAAATGACCGTCCGGGGGCCAATCCCGAGCAATTCGTCGGACTGGCACTGAGCACTTGCCTGAACGCCACGCTAGAAGCCATCGAGCAACGGCGGGACCTCCCGCACACCTCGCAGGTCCACACTATCGTGGAAATGGCCCGCGACACCCGGGGCTTACAGTTCTACGTCACCGCCCAGGTTCGGATCCCTGGCGTCGATCAAGCCACGGCTGAAGCCATGGTCGACCTAGCCGAACGCCGCTGCCCAGTTGCTAAACTGCTAAGTGGCAGCGACAACGTGCGCGTCGAACTGGTCAAGGAATTCACCCCCGTCGAACCCGTCACAGACTAACGATTCTCCCCTCACCGTTCGCCAAATGATGAGGCAGTGTTGGTCGACAGCCAACGGCAAGGCGGACAATTCATGTTATAAAAAAACGGACCACCCACGCTTATCCAGTCGGGTAGTCCGTTTTTCATTTAGCGCCGGCCAAAATGCCGGGTCAACCGTTCCCACCATGATCGTTTCGCCGGTTCCCCGTACACGTACGACCGTGATTGGCGTGGCGACCGCTTGTCATCGTGGCCATCATCCATGAAGACAATCTTGCGCCAGCGCTTTGCCTCTTCATCACTCATGCGCTTTTTGCTCATTGACTTCAATCCCCTTCTCCCCCAAGACATGCTTGGGGTTACACCGAAATTTGTTACTTTTTCATGCGAGTCACCTGGCTGAAGTCGCGAATGAAATTCAAGATTTCGTGCGCCCGGTCATTGCCGTACACATCGACCCACCCTTGGAAACGGCGGTTGATGCGGTCACGAATCGCCCGTTCCGCCTTCGTACCCGCTGGCGTGGCCAACAAATACAACCGCCGGCGGTCATTTTCATCGGGCTGCTGCTGCAAATACCCTTGCTTCAACAGCACCTTGATCTGCCGTGAAATCGCACTACGCGTGACTTGCCGTTTGCTGGCAATATCCATGAGGGTCACGTGGTCATTTCGGGTGATTTCGCGGAGAATCAAATACTGTTCAAAAGACAAGTGAAACGCTTTGGCTGGTTCGGAAACAAACTCATCCAAATATTTTAATGAACTCATATAAACATCAATAAACGCGTCCAACAGCGGCTCTTCTGCTTCAGCCATGATTACCCACCTACATTTCTCAAAATACGATTTTTATCTTAGCATTTACGACCAGCAAATACCAGTCTTTTTCCTGGGTCATTCGGCGCTAGTTGCCCCGTCCTATGCTAGAATAGAGGCGTAGCCAGTTGCCGGTCTGTTCAGTCGTTTTTCGACTGGCACCTCAGGAAGCCATTGGGAAATTTGCAGTCGTTATTTTGCCATGACGGTGTAGCTCTATTGTACCGTCTATTCCCGGTCATTGCGGCAAAAATGCCTGTGGGGCGACCGAGTTTTAGCATTTCTTTACTTCTGGCGACGTTACGACTTGTTTTAGGGGGAGTTTTTCATGTCACATCTTAAATTACTGGCCGTCCTCAGTAGCCTATTGATCCTGGGCGGCTGTGCGACGACCAAACAGCCAAGTAGCCAACAGGAACCGCGGCGCCAGTCCTCATCGACCGTCGTTAGCAGCAGTCAGTCGAAGCAAAAGGCCGCATCCAGCAGTCAAAAGCAAGCATCGGCCACGACTTTTCGTAATCAGACGCTCACGATTGACCACACGACCTTTAAGCTAACGGGGTCCAAGGTGACCGCCAGCGCGACGGCCAACCGCAATTTATTCGTCTTGTATTACACCTTCACAAATCACCAAAACAAGGCCGTGGTGCCGATTGACCTTTGGCAAACTGCCGTCAGTGCCACGCAAAGCGGCAAGAATCTGACGACCGGCAACCTCGCCTTCACCACCAGTCAGACCAGTGACAACAATAAGCTGAACCGGACCGTGATGCCGGTCAAGGCGGGCCAATCAATCAGTGGGCTGGCCACCTTCGAACCCAAGTCATCGCAGCCCGTGACCGTGACCTTCAAGGATACCACTAGTAAAGTGATTCACCAGAGTCGTTACCCACTCGACTAAAATACGTTTTAGAAAGGACCTGCTTATGCCGCGCTTAATTGACCGTATCCACCAGGTGGAGCTGGGCAACTTGACCCAGTTCACTCAGCTCTGCCACGATTTGAACCTGCCCTACTTCTTGATGGGCGGTTCCCTACTGGGGGCCATTCGCCATCAGGGCTTCATCCCCTGGGACGATGACGTCGACGTGGGCCTGCTGCGAGCCGACTACGACCGCTTCATTGACCAAGCCCCCGCCGCCTTAGCGGGTACCCATTATTTCTTACAAACGCCCGCCAGCGACAAGAACTACGCGCTGAGTTACGCCAAGCTCCTGGACCGCAACACCTATATCGAAGAGAAAAACAACGTCAACAACGCCCGCAAAGGTATTTTCATTGATATTTTCCCATTGGATCGCATCCCCACGGATACCGCGGCGCAACGCGAACAACTCGCCAAATTCCAACTGCTCAACACGCGCTTGCTCCTGCAACTGCGCTATCATTTGGTGGACAATCCCCTGCGAAAGCTACAGAGCCCACTGAACGGTGAACAACTGGCGGCGGCCACCGAGCTGAAGGTCCAACGCGAGGCGCTCATGACCCAGTACCAAGCGGATACGCAATTACCTCAAGTCAAGAATCTGGCTTCACAATACGCCTATGACAAGGAAATTTATGACGTTGAGGAGTTAACTGACCTTATCTCCGTACCATTCGAGCAGTTAACTGTTCGCGTCCCCCGTAACTATGATAAAATTTTACAACGGCTCTATGGGGATTATCAAGCCTTGCCACCAGAGAGTCAGCGCACGGAAAAGCACTTGGAGCGGGTCATCATGGATAATCAGGTCTTCACGGAATAATCGCGGCAAGTCAAAATTCATCTGCTACGCTACGAATTTTGACTTTTCACCCATGGTCCAGACCAATTCTGGTATCATTATGAGTTAGCTAACAGCTTGGTGTGATATTGGTCAACTACCTGCCGCCTGCCGTTGCGCGAAACCTAGGCTGGAACGCTGGGGGAGGACGGCTCATATTGGGCGAACGGGAGGCGGCAGGCAGGCGGCAGGCAACTGTGAACACCAGTTTTGCAGGTTTTAGATAAATTAGTAGAAAGTAGATGAAGTTTATGGCTGATGACTATTTTGGCGCAATGCTCGTCAATGTTTCTAGTATCGAACTGTCGATCGTGAATTTGAAAACCGGCACCCAAACCGAGCGGGTCAAGTCGACCGTCGCCATCGGGGAAAATATTTACAACCATGAAGAAATCAGTTTCGAAACCGTGGCCGATGCCGTCGAGGCACTGCGTGGATTTCTTCAGATTTTGAAGGATTACGGCGTCACCCACTATAAATTATGGGGATCACAGGCCCTGTCATCGGCGCCCAACGCAGAATTCATGCGTGATCAGCTCTACGTTCGCACCGGATTGCACATCGAATGGCTGTCCTTAGGCGAAGAATCCTTCGTCCGCAACGAAGCCATTGCCTTAAAGCTCGACCGATATCATCACCTGGTCAAGGATCACGCGGCCATCATCGGCCTGAATTCCGGCAGTACCACGCTATCCTTCTTTGCCCACGGTGACTTGGTGGCCTCTCACAATATGAAGTTAGGTCCCATCCGCATCAAAGAGGTCTTACAAAATTTGCGGGCCACGGCACCCAATCCCGTGGATGTGCTGGACGATTACATCAATAGTAAGGTTGACGACTTTTATCGGTTCTTACCGGATGAAATGCAAACGGTCCCGAACCAAGTCATGCTCGTGGGGGCTGCCCCTCTCAATACTTATTTCATCCCCAAGGGCGACACTAGCTACACCCTTTCCATTAAGGAGTTCAATAAGTTTTGTGCCGACGTGTCCGGCGCTTCCAACCAATACCTCATGGAACGCCTGCACCTGACGGAAGAAAATGTTGAAATCGTGCTCCCGGTTGTGCTCTTGATCAAGAAATTGCTGACCGTGGTCCACGCTGAAAAACTCCACCTGGTCAACTTGAACGTCATCGACGGGTTGACCACCAACCAGGCTATCGAAGCCGGCTATCACAAATACCATTTCGACAATCAAATCTTAGCCGCTGCCGACGACCTGGCCCGCCGTTACCGCGTGGAACCCAATCACATGAACCTGGTACGGCGCTTTGCCTTGCATCTCTTTGACCAACTTAAACCGTTGCACCACTTGTCAACGCGTGACCGCCTGCTCCTTCAAGTAGCGGCCATCGTCCATGACATTGGCGGGTTCATTGATACCCATCAGCACTACTTGCACTCCGACTATGTGCTGAAGCAATCCGAAATGCTGGGCCTGTCGACTGAGGAAACCCAGATTATCGCGGCGGTCTCACGGTACCACAGCACCCGCACGCCGGCCGAGGACCTGGCCCATTTCCGCCAGCTCGACAGTGAAAAGCGCTTGGTCGTGGCTAAGTTATCCGCCATTTTACGGATTGCGGACGCCCTGGACGACGCCCACCAGCAGACGATTCAGCGCATCTCCATTTCCGTCCGGACTAACAAAGTGATTATTACCGTCTTCAGTGATGACGAACTGTCCCTCATCCGCTGGGCCTTCAACTACAAGGCTGATTTCTTCGCGGACGTCTTCGGCTTACAACCGGTATTGAAACAAAGGAGATTACACAAATGACAGTAGATTTTACGAAACCGAAGTACTACACCAACCGGGAGCTGAGCTGGTTAGACTTTAACGACCGGGTCTTGGAAGAAGCCCGCGACAAGGCCAACCCCCTGCTGGAACGGGTGCGGTTCTTAGGCATCACGCAGAGTAACGTTGATGAATTTTTCATGGTTCGGGTGGCCTCATTGTCTAAATTAGCCGCCGTTAACTATCCGAAGCCAGACGCCTCGGGCATGACGGCCGAAGACCAACTGTTGGCGGTCAACGCCAAGGCCCACGACCAAGTGATCAAACAGTATTCCACGTTGAATCGCATGTTGATTCCTGCGCTGAACAACCTGGACATCCACGTCCTGACGCCAGCAGAATTAACGCCGCAACAGACGCGGTTCATCGAAAAGTATTTTAATGACGAAATTTCACCAGCCCTGACCCCCATGGCAGTCGATAGCTCGCGGCCATTTCCGTTCATCGGGAACAACACCTTGAACATTGCGCTACGGCTCTACAAGAACGGCGACAAGAAGGACAAGCGCTTTGCCACCGTGCAAGTGCCTGACATCTTCCCACGGACCGTTCGCCTGCCTGGCGCTGATAACAGCTTTATCATGCTGGAAGACATCATCAAGACCTTCATTGGCAACCTCTTCATTGGCTACCAGGTCAAGGAAGCTGCCAACTACCGGGTCATTCGGGACATGGACTTGGATGTGGCCGAAGAAGATACGTCCGACCTCTTGAAGGAAGTCGAACAACAACTCAAGAAACGAGAACACGGGCGCGCCGTGCGGATGGAAGTCGAAGCGGGCATCAGTCAATCTTTGCGGACGCGGCTGATCAACTCCGTGGAAATTGCGGACTATGCGGTCTATGAAATTGGCGGTCCCATCGACCTGACCTACTTGAGCAAACTGGTCAAGCAGATCAGCGGTCATGACGACGAGAGTTATCCTGCCTTCACGGCTGCCCGGACGCCCGGTTTGCAGCATGACGATGACATTTTCCAGACCATTCGGCAACACGACGTTTTGGTCCACCACCCCTTTGATACCTTCGCCGGGGTCACGGAACTGATTCGTCAGGCGGCCTGTGACGACGGCGTCTTGGCCATCAAGATGACGCTCTACCGGGTCTCTTCAAACTCGCCGATCATCAAGTACTTGGGCAATGCCGCCCAAAACGGCAAGCAAGTCACCGTGCTGGTTGAAGTCAAGGCGCGTTTTGATGAGGAAAATAACGTCCACTGGGCCCAACAACTGGAAAAGATGGGCTGTCACGTTATCTATGGCCTGATTGGCTTAAAGACCCACTGCAAGTTGGCGTTGATTGTTCGCCGGGAACCCGACGGCATCCGCCGCTACATGCACATGGGGACCGGGAACTACAACGACGTCACCGCTCATTTCTACACCGACTTGGGCCTGATGACGACCAACACGGACATGGGGATCGACGCCTCCAACATTTTCAACATGCTGTCTGGCTACTCCGAACCCCCTTACTTCCACCAGCTGCACATGTCGCCCAACGGCATTCGTAACTTCATCGTCGCCAAGATCGACCAAGAAATCACCAATGCCCGCAACGGCCAAGACGCCTGGATTGAAATGAAGATGAATTCGCTGTCCGATTCCGCCATGATTGCCAAGCTTTACGAAGCCTCCCACGCTGGCGTCAAGATCAAGTTAATCGTGCGGGGCATCTGCTGCTTAAACGTTGGCATTCCCGAACTCAGCGAAAACATCGAGGTTCACTCCATCGTCGGCCGCTTTCTGGAACACAGTCGGATCTACGCGTTTGCCAACGCCGGTGACCCGCAACTGTACCTGTCCAGTGCCGATTTGATGACGCGGAACCTCAATCGGCGGGTCGAACTGCTCTTCCCAATTTTGCAAGACGACTTGCGGCAACGGGTCTTTGACATTTTCGCGACGCTCTGGCATGATAACGTCAAAACACGGGTTCTGCTGGCTGACCGCACCTATGCGCGGGTCGACCGGCGGGGGCTGGAACCGTTGGACGCCCAAGAGGCCTTCATGGCGCAGGCCACGGCCAAAATCAAGGCCAACGCCACCCACAAGCCGCAAGACAGCAATGCGCCGCGGCAGTTCAAACCCATGCTAAGTCCGAAGAATCAGCCTAAATCCCCAATCGATCGGAGTCTAGAATAAATGGAAAATTTAGTTGTCATTGACTTAGGATCAAACTCAGTACGCATGACGATCAGCGAAATTGATGAGGCCGGCAACCATAAGACCGTGACGGAGGAGAAACGCTACGTGCGGTTATCCGAAAACATGGGCACGGAACAGACTTTACAGCCCGCGGCCATTGAACGGACGCTAGCCGCCCTGGCTGATTTCAAGACCATCTACGATAAATTAGACGATGCCAACATCGTGGCGGTGGCCACGGCGGCAGTTCGCCAGGCCACCAACCAGAAATACTTCTTGAAGCAGGTCAAGGACAAATTCGACCTCGACTTCGACGTCATTTCTGGAGCGACTGAGGCCCGTTACGATTACGTCGGCGTGGTCCACACCCTGCCCATCATCAACGGTTTGTTGGTCGATACCGGGGGCGGTTCTTCAGAACTGATCCTGGTCCAAAACCGACAAATGAAGCACGTGGTCTCGATTCCACTGGGGTCCGTCACCTTGTCGCAAGCCTATCTGGAAAGCGACAAGGTCCAAGCGGATTCCCTCTTCGCTGCGATGACGTTCGTGAATAACGTGTTCAACGACGTCTGGTGGTTGCGGGAGGCCGCTAACCTCCCCGTGATTGGTCTGGGTGGCGCCAACCGAACGCTGGCAAAGATCAATCGCCGCACTAAGAACTTCTTAAACTTTGAAGACGTCCACGGCTACAAGCTCAACGCCACCGACGTTTACAACACCCTGACTCAATTGCTGGGACTCGACCTGGCAGAGCGCAAAAAGGTGCCGGGATTGTCCAAGGACCGGGCCGACATCATCATCGGCGGTCTGATTCCGGTAGCGCTGTTGATGCGGCTGTTGGATTCGCAACAGATCACCTTCTCCAACGCCGGTCTGCGTGACGGGGTCCTGTACGACCGCATCGAACAGATTAAGGCCGCGATTGACTAACATACTGTCACAGCTAATCATCGCAACACTCGTCATCATGCGACTAAAATTATCGACAACAGACTGAGTCATCACTCGGTTGCTATCGAAAAACAGGCAGAAAATTCTCCAGAAACGAGAATTTTCTGCCTGTTTTTGTTCATGTCTTTTTGATTTAACTGCTAAAGATTGACAGATGATTGCCTACCGTCCGCCAAATATGGGTTGGCACACGGTAGACTCCTGGTTTCATCAATCCAATGCAAGCTATTGAATATCGTAGTCCACTGGATTGATTTTCTTCGAGGCTGGCTTCAAGTGGAACATGGCCCGTAAGAAGATGATTCCAATGATGACTACCCCCGCCGTGAAGATGATATCTGGAACCGACCGGGCAATCGTTAAGCCCTGAATGATTGGTTCCTTGTAGAAACTCATCTGCCGAGCGTGCCAGTAACCGAAGTCTAAGGCGTCCTTTAATTGCAGGAAGCCCATTGGCATCAAGGTAATGAAGACCATGCCGGCCAAACCGATGTTAAATAACCAGCAAGCCCATTTGACCCATTTTTCGACCTTAGCCGTCCAAAATTCTGGTTTGGTCAGATGCCGCATGGCAAAGAGCATGATGGCAATCGAGAAGAAGCCATAGACCCCCGCCATGGAAGCGTGGGCATGGGCCGACGTCCATTGCGTGCCGTGTTCAAAGAAGTTGATGGCCGGTGCGTTGATCAAGAAGCCTAAGGCCCCGGCACCCAGCGCGTTCCACAACCCGGTCGAAACCAGGAACATGAAGGTCCCTTTGTATGGGAAGTCCAATTGACTGTCGCGGTAGACCTTGTAATGCGTGTAGGCCTCCCAAACCAGCAGACACAGTGGAATAACTTCCAAAGCGGAGAAGCATGACCCGAGGGCCAACCAAATGGAATGGTCCCCTTCCCAGAAGTAATGGTGTCCCATGCCGACGACCCCAGTCCCCAGCAAGAGAATCAACTGGAAGTACAGAGCGCGAATCGTGGATTTGATCGTCGTTAATTTCATATCGACTAACAAGTACCCAATTAAAATGACGGCAAAGGATTCAAAAATCCCTTCAACCCACAGATGGACGATCCACCACCGCCAGTAATCGGCGAAAGTCACGTGAGAATTTGGCAAAATAAACAGTGACGCCAAGTAAAAGGCCGGAATGGCAATCGACCCACTCAGCAACAGCTGGAGCAGGCGTGAGCGGTCCAGATTCTTCTTGATCTTGATGGCTGGTAAGAACCCGCGGCAAAGAATGATGACCCACAGGACCATGCCTAAGATAAACAGAATCTGCCAGAACTTACCCATTTCTGCGTATTCCCAGCCGTAGTGACCGAACAGCCACCACTTGCTGTTGATGATGCCTAACGTGGACCCCCATTCGCCCAGCATTGAGCCGGCGACCACGATGAGTAACGCGTAAAATAACGTGTCGACCAGGAAGCCTTGGCGTTTAGGTTCGCGGCCCAAGACTCGCGGCGTGATGTAAATCCCCGTCGCCAGCCAAGCCGTTGCGACCCAGAAGATGACCAGCTGTAAGTGCCAGGTCTTCGCCAGGTTGAATGGCCAAATATTTTGTAGCGGAATCCCGAAGAACCCGTTTTCCACGTAGTAGTGCGCCAGCAGCTCCCCTAAGAGGACTTGAATGAAGAACATTCCCATGACGATCAAGAAGTACTTGGCCGCCTTGCGCTGCGATGGCGTGATTGGTTCATCCGTCTTGATAGCACCAATCTTGTCATAGTCCAACGTGTATTCCATGTCGAAATGATACCGCTTGTAAAAGTAGATGACGACACCGACACCCGCGACCAGTAAGGCCACTGACAGCGCCGTCCAGACCATCGCGTCACTGGTCATCACGTTGCCAGCTTCGAGGTCATACGGCCAGTTGTTGGTGTACGAGTAGGTTTGTCCCGGCCGATTGGTCGAGGATAACCAGGCACCCCAGAAAAAGAAGAACGTCAGCTGGTCGATCTTGTCGCCCCGCTGCATGAAGTCATCCGTGTTGTTGCGAATCATATTTTCTGGCATCCCAGCCTGCCGCGGGTTGTTACGTAATTGATGCCGATAATAGCTGGTTAAATGATTTAACCCCGCGGTCTGGGCCGTCGTCAACGTTAACTGATCCGTTTTGGCATCGTAACGGTTCTGACGAATCTCCTCTTTGACCTTGCCCTTGATACCGGCTTGTTGCTCGGCGGTCAAGGCTTTAAAGGACTTGCCATACTGCTTGTTGCCATAGTATTGGTACATCCCCTGAATATAAACGTGTAATGCCTGGGCCGTGTAATCTGGACCGAAATAAGTCCCATTTCCCAGGTAGCTCCCGTAATCGGTGAGCCCGTATTTTTCGTAGACCGCTTGTCCCGAAATTAATTGTTGCTTGGTCACTAACGTCGTCCCGTTTTGGCTGACAATTTTCGTTGGCCGTGGGGCTTCATTCTTAAAAATCAGCAAGCCACCAGCAATCAAAATCGAAAACGCAATCACCAACACCCACAAAAGTGTTTTATTAAGCCGTCGATAGGTGCTCATTGACCTTCCCTCCATCACTAAAATTTGCGCGTAGCTTATTGACCGCATCCCCCAATTAGCTGACCTAAACCGCGTACATCGTTAGGATAAAGCGCTTCCATCGTTTTGTAAATATAAAGTTATGTCCAATTGTATATAAAATATTATATATTGAACGACTGATAAGCGGCTAAACGTTGGTCTCATCAGTTTCCTAACAGACTAATTTACCGATTAAAAAATCGCAATTATTCACCAATCAGGTGATTAATTGCGATTTGCTTTAATTGATTTGATTTTGTTTAGCTTGGCAACTCCAGTTGGCGCTGGTCGCCTGCCGGTTCCAGCTCATATCGCGCGGACGGTAAGGCGACCAGCTCAAGCCAACCTCGGCAGCAAGCGTCAAACTCACTGCGGAATCTGGACAATGTAAGGCCCGAGCTGGGGCACGTCGACGATTTCAATCGGCGTCGCAAAGGCCCGCGCCAATAGCGTCGCGTCGCGCAAATCAGCGGGCGTGCCGCTAGCCACTAATTGGCCCGCCTGCAACAGCCACAACCAATCACTCTCGCGAAAGGCCTGATTGATGTCGTGCAGTACCTGGATGACCGTCATGCCCTGTGCCGCCAACTGCCGCAACTGGGTCATTAGGACCTGTTGGTAGTGGACGTCCAGGTAGGTCGTGGGCTCGTCTAGCAACAACACACTGGGTTCTTGCGCCAACGCTGCGGCCAACCAAACACGCTGCTGCTGGCCCCCCGAGAGGTCTTGCATTATCGTGTCGGCCAGGTCCGTCAAGCCGTTAGCCGCCAAATAAGGCGTGACCTCGGCCGGCGGCACCGCCTGTAATAAGCCGTGATACGGCAACCGCCCCGTGGCCACAACCTCGCGCACCGTCAGCTCATCATACAACTGATGGCGTTGCGTGACCATGGCGACCTGCTGGGCCAGTACCTTGGGTTTTAACTGCGTCACGGGCTGCTGGTCGAGTAAAATTTGCCCGGCTTGGAGCGGTAGTCGTTGGGCCAGTAGGTTGAGTAGCGTAGATTTGCCCGCACCATTAGGCCCAATGATCGTGGTGACCTGCCCTGGTGGAAAGGTCCCGGTCAGGTCGTGTAGCCCCTGCGGCTGGTGGGGATACTGATAGCTAACGTGTTGACATTCCATGAAATCCTCGCCCCCGTTGTAGCAAAATGATGACAAATGGTCCGCCAATGATGGCCATCATGGTCGCCGCTGAAATCTCGCTGGGCACGATGACGGTCCGCCCCAAGGTATCCGCGGCTAGCATCAGCCACGCCCCCGCTAGCATTGAAAACGGCACTAGCGTTTGGTAATCGTGGCCGACCAGCCGGCGAGCGACATTAGGAATTACGATACCAACGAATGGAATCGCACCGACCACGGCCGTCACACTCACGGCCAGGTACATCCCCAGCAGTAGCAGACTCCAGCGAATCACGTTAACCGGCACACCGACGTTCTTTAAGGCGCTGTCGGTCAGTTTCAGGTAATTGGCCCAGGGTGCCAGTAACAAGGCCCCAATGAGCCCGAGAATGCCGAGAATCAGGACTGTCGTCGCATCGGCCCAGGTCGTCCCGTTAAACGTGCTATGACTGACCTGCGCGGCGCCACTGCTCAAGAGCTGCTGGAGACCAACGAAGGTCGCATCCAGTGCGACCCCGACGATGATCAGCCGATACGGATCGGCTAATGCGCGGCCACTGGTCAAGATGACCAAGGCGACCAAACCGCCGACCACCGCCATCACCCAATTTCGGCCGGGTAACCATGGCAAAAGCAAAGCCCCACCCAGTTTGAAAAAGTCCGCCGCCGAACTAATTCCCAAGATACTGGGGTCCGCGATGGGATTGCGAAAGACCGCTTGAAACAAGGCGCCGGCCACGGCCAGACTGCCGCCACAGATCAGACTACTCAAAATCCGCGGTAACCGCAGGGAAAAAACGGTCACAAAGGCCGTGCTCCCCGGCTCCCGCGCGGCTTGAACCAACTGCGGCAACCCGAGCCAAGTGGTCCCCGCCATCAAGGCGATCACGCCGGTGGCCAGTAAGAGCACGATGACCCCACCGTACCACCAGCCGCTATTTTTCGTCATGCGGTCGCCCCCTTGGGATACAGCCACTGACTCACTTGGTCTAAGGCCGTGACGACGCGCATGTTGGCGGTCGCGTCAAAAATGGGCTCTTGCAGATCATAGACGCGGTGGTGCTTGACCGCCGATGTCTTGGCCCACATCGCATTCCGTTTGAATTCTTGCTTAAATTGTTGCGTGACCATCTTGGGCATGGCGTGCTCTAGGCGCAAAATGACCTGCGGATTGGCCTTTTGAATAGCCTCATCGTTGGGTTGTTGATACTCTTGATTACTGCTAGTAAAGACGTTGTTGCCGCCCGCCAGCCGGACCAAGTCGCCCACGTAAGCGCGGTTCGTGGCCACCATATAACTGGCGCCGGGCAAACCCATCAAGACTAAGACTCGTGGCCGTGGTCGGCCCTTAGCCTGCTGGCGCGCATGGCGTTTGGCCTGATTAATGTGGGCATTTTGCTTAGCTACGGCCGACTGCCGGTCGTAACGTTTCCCCAGCTGCGTTAGCGTGGTCTGTAGATGCGCCACACTGGTCAGGTCTAGAAAATGGGGCGTGACGTGTTGGGCCTTAAAAGCTTTGCCAAATTGGTCATTCAGTGTGGTCACAGAATAGACCGCCGTGGGCTTCAATGCCGTAATCTTCTCCACGCTGGGATTCATGGGACTGCCGACCTTGGTGAGGTGCTGATAACGTTGCGGTAAAGTGTTGGCCGTCGTCGGTACTCCGACTAGCGGTAAATTCAGCTTATCGGCGATCTGCACGATGGCATAGGTCGTCGCCACAATGCGCGGCTGAGTCGCCCGGCGTTGGTGCTGGTGCCAAGCGACTCCCCCGCCAATCAGGCCGACGACCAGGATGACTACTAAGGTTGTCAACCCAATGGTTCTTGGATTCTTCATTTCTGCTGCCCCCTAATGCCGACCGAAGTACCACCAGCTGCCACCGCCGACTAAGACGATGATGGCAACGGCCCCACCGATCAGGCCGCCCCAATGCGTCTTTTGTTGGGGAACCTGGTCAGCTTCCGCCGTGCTCTGCTGTTGCGACTGGCTGCTGGTTGCCGACGACTGACTGGACTGACTGCTAGTCGCACTGGACTGGCTCGTCTGCCGACTGTGCTGGCGCTTGGGCGTCTTGGTCGCTGGTTTGGCCGCAGACGATGCGTGACTACTCTGCGTGGTCGCCGGTTGATGATGGCTACTAGTCGTCGCCGACGTGGTCTTGGTCGTTTTCGCCGCGCTGGTCGCTGGTTTGGTCGACGTCAACGCTGGCAGTTGATTGGTCTTGAATTTAAAGGTGATCAGGTGCTTGGCCTTGTAGACATCGGGAACGTCGATGGCTAATTTGGCATTGACCTTGCGTTTCAAATTGGTCGTGGTGAACGCGTAGTACAAATGCGAATTGCCCGCGCTGTCCTTGGTCTTACGCACATTTTCCGGCGCATGACCGTCGACTGATAGCACCGTGACCGGCCAACTCGTCAGCTTCTTAGCGGTCTTAATGTCCATGGTCACCACGTAGGCGTGATGCTGCACGGTCACCTTAGCGGGATGGACGAAATACCCGCTGGCCATGGAGGTCTGATTGGTGCCGTACTTCAGTGCTGAATAATCCAGCGACTGAGCGTGCGCGGTCATGGGCAACAGACTGGCAAGCACCCCCAGCGTCAGGACGAGGATCACCGTTTTAATGCTTTTTAACATAAATGCTGCCTCCTAACCCTAAGATGCCCAGGACCATGATACCCGCCAGCGGGGCTAGGCCGTGACGCTCACCGGTTGCCGGGAGTTCCGCCTTGTGCTGGGGCTGAGCACTGCTGCTACTGGTGGTAACACTGCTAGTCGCGGGCGCCGCTGCGTTCTTGTTTTGGGGCAAGACGCTCACGTTGGCCGCAGCCGCTTGATCCGCCGCCCCACTCCGGGCAAACCGGAAGCGGACGGGAAAGGTCTGGCTGATGTTCATGGCCGGTACCGTGACGTGAATGCGGCCCGGAATTAATTTCTGGGTCAGCTGACTTGGCCGTTTGACCGTAAAGGCGTAGCGCAGGGTGTAGGTCTTACCTTGCTGACCATACGTCACGTTTTGCGGCTGCTGGCCGTTGATCGATTCGGGCACGACCGCCCGGCTCCCCAGTTTCAGTGACTTGGCGTAGGCGACCTTGAGGGTTACCTGATAGCCGCTACCCTGGGGCGTGACCGTGGCCACGTCCGTGTAATACTGGTCGGCCTCTGACTTGGCCATCTTGCTGCCCTGCAGGACCTGGTAACGCCAGTATTCGGACTTAGTCGTGGTTTTAGCTGCCTTCGACGTCTTTGTGCTGGTCGTGGTCCCCGTCGTCTTGGGCACCTTGATGCCGGAACTACTGCTGGTAGCTGGAATCAACTTGACCGCCTGGGCAATCAAGTCGCTGGTCGCGGTGCTGCTGCTCAGCGACTTGGCATGGCCCCAGTTCAGGGTCAACCGTGCCGTCTCGTTCATGGCGCCCAATGGCGTGGTCAGGCTAAAGGTCGTCGTCAACGGACTGGTTTGTTTGGTCAAATTGAACTGATAAATGGTCTGTGACTTCGCCGTCTTGACCTTGGTCACCGGTTGCTTGGCCACGGTCATCGACTTGATGTACTGCGCACCGTTGGAGGTGATCAACACCGTGTACTGGTCGTCATTCACGCGCACGACCGCTGACTTGCCAAAAAACTGACTCGCCGTGGAGGTCGCAGAACTATCGGCTTTCAAAATCTTGAGCGGCACTTGATAAATGCCGTTGGTCAAAGTGGCTGCGTGTCCGCTCACGGGTTGACCCCAGACCAAGAGTGCCAGGCCGACCATGAGCCAGCCAAGCAGCCGGAATAATTGCTGAACGTGTTTCATGAGTGCTCCCCCATTTCTTTCGTTGTTGTTTTTAAATTGGCTCACGTTTACTTGCATAACCAAAAAATCACCACCGAAACCGGTAGTGACTTTACCACTTCACTTACTTAACAGTAACAGTCTTCGTCACGGTCTTGTAGCCGGCCTTGGTGGCAGTGACCTTTAACTTCCAGCTCTTCTTCACAGCCTTCTTCAACTTGACCGTGTAAGCCTTCTTCTTAGTCGTCACCTTACCTAAGGTCTTCTTGTTGTGCTTGACCGTAACCTTAGCGCCCTTGGTCGTGGTCCCGCTTAACTTCTTGGCCTTGGCCTTGATCTTCTTGGTGCTCAGCGCAACCTTCTTGGCCTTGGCCTTACTGGTGGCCTTCAAGCTGCTGGTGTTAAATTTCAGGGTCGCAGATTCTTGCATCTTAACGGTTTGCCCGTTCATTGGAACGGCTAAACTAAACCCAATGACTTGGTCCTTCTTCAAGTTGACGTTGCTGAAGGTATATGTATTGCCGCTAGCTACCTTCTTGACTTGTGCGTCCTTGCCGCCCAACGTCAATGCTTGGATGAATTTGTTGCCGGCAGCGGTACCCTTGATGGTGACCGTGGCCTTCTTATTCTTTACGCTGACCGTGGCCTTGCTGCTCAGGTATTGTGCCGCTTCGGATGCCGTCGTGGTCCCCGTCTTGTAGACGTTGAACTTGATGCTGTACTTACCATTAGCCAGTTTAGCCGCATTCAAAGCAGCCGCTTGTGCCGTTGGCGTTGGGGCAGCGACTTGGTTCAGGGAAATACCGGCCCCCGCACTAGTCAGCATTAACAACGCACTCATCACAGTTAAAGATTTTTTCATAAAATGTCCCTCCAAAACAAAAAATATGTGTATTAGTGAATCCGTTTTCATAGTAGCACGATTACTAGTTGAGTACCACAATTTTGTAGCCAATCCAACTAACAATTGGTTTATATACTGATAGATGACTGCCTGCCATGGCAACGCAAAAAGCCCCCACGTCGGCCTAAGCTGCGCTGGAGCTGTCATCGTTTTTGATAAAGTTAAGTGACCGATTAAATGCGGCCCACCACTAACAATTACCCAATATGGTTTTCATGCAAAATTGCGGCGACTTCCTCTTGCATCTCCGGCGTGCGTTTCCACTCCTGAAATTCAGTGAAGTCCTCAGCTGGCATCGTGTAGTTCTCATTGACATAGTCCTCGTAGGCCTGCACGTGTGGCGTGTGGGCAATGTTAAGTTGGAGGATGCGGACCTGCTTGATTAGCTTCCGTTCAACCGCTAGCTCAGCCCGGCCGTTTTGTACCATGTCACTGATTTCCATGTACTTGCTGCCGTCAAGGCGCGTAATTTCCTCGATCAATGTAAATGTCTCATGGCTTTTCATTACAATCACCTCCACACAATATTTCTATTATACCGTGATTTTGGGCAAAACAAAACCACTACCAGGGAATGGCAGTGGTCGGCATAAGAGAGAAAGAGAATTGATTAGAAGGTAATTATTAATACCTTACGAGATATAATATACCGGTTTTTGTAAGCGCTGTCAATACTTTTCAGAAAATAGTTGGTAATTTTCACTATTTTTTTGTGATATGGCCATGGGGCTTGACGATTTGTGGGCTGTAATCGCCTGCTGATCCGGCTTTAGTTGTTCGTTAGTGAATTTACCAACTATTGGCTATTCCTGGAAAACTTTTAGGTGGCAACACAACTTGGCGATTGCTTCCAAACACACTTTTCCTTTAGATAAAAAAGGTTAAGAGATGAAAATCAGCCAAAAAAATTGTCACCACGCGACTCACGGCGTAAAAATTAGTCGTTTACAGCTTCGTAGTTTGAGCTGACCGCCTACCGTCCGCCAACTATGGGTTGGAACGCGGTGGGCGGACCGGACCGAGCCTGAGAAACGGTCTCGGCCTCGCTTTGAGCCGAAAATCACGTCTCAAAGACGCCAGTTGTCTAAGCGGCATGAACCACGCCACTAAGACAACTCCCACGGCTGAACCCATATTTGGCGAACTCCCGGCTACAAGTGTGCTTGCTAGTAACAGTTAGTTTAGCCACAAGTAGCAACTGATTTGACAACTAGTCCTTAATTAGGACAAGGTTGCTGATCATCGCTAACACGCCGGAGGCAGCCAGAGATGTAGCCAGCTGTGTCGACGGTGTTGGCTGAGGTTTTGTCTCAGCCTACAGCGTGGGGCGACTTTGGAGACTGGCGGGTTTGCCAGGCTTCAAAGCGAACCGGAAGACCGTTCCTCAGGCTGGAGGTGTCCGCCATAGCAGGCGGAATCTTTGGCTGACGCAGGCTCCTGGTTTGACTAATTTCAGTGAACAGGATACTGTCCTTTCGGGAATTACCGCGTTAATGCTACTCTCAACGTTTCGTTAAACAAAAAGAGGCTGGATTGCTCCAGCCCCGCCATTTAGTCTTCACCAAATGAGAGATAAACCTTTATTCAATTCATTGGGAAATTAAATAAAGGGGTAAATAAATGGTAACTTAAAGATACCACGATAAATGATAAAAATCTATCTATTTTCTTATCGAGTTTTAATTTATTTGACGTTAGTGGTCTTGTTCTGGTCGTGCAGAACGGTTTCTGGGTGCACGATGTTACTTGGGTGTTCGATGACTTCGCCCAGCGAGTGGCCAGAAATGTTGACCAGACAAGCCACGACAAAGACTACGGCGACAACACTGGTCAATAGCCGGTTGCCCCAGCTCATCTTTTCACTGATGACGGAACCGTAGAAGTCCTTCTTGACCTCGGCTGCCACATTACGGTCAGTTGGTGCTGCCGCCTGACGTTCCTCGGTGACTTGCTTTTGGTAAGCGTCAATATCGAATGACTTCTGATTGGTCTTCATTTGCCGTTGGAAGTGCTTCTTTTCCTTCTTGGTCTGGCTCTTGAACCACTTGGTGAATTCGCGGTAGTGCTTGACCACGTCCTTGGTTGCGCCGATTTCTTTCAGCGTACCGTAGTGGATCCAAGCAACTCGGTCACACAGGATTTCGACTTGCTTCAAGGAGTGACTGACAAAGACGATGGTCTTGCCTTCATCCTTGAATTCGGAAATCTTGTCCACACACTTTTGATAGAAGGTGTCATCCCCGACAGACAAGGCTTCATCAATGATGAGAATGTCTGGGTTGACGTGCACGGCAATGGAGAAGCCCAACCGTGACTTCATCCCGGAAGAATAGCTCTTAACGGGTTGGTATAAGAAATCGCCAATATCCGCGAACGACACGATATCATCCATCAAGGCGTCAATCTCGGGATTGGTCAGCCCTTGCATCAAGGCCTTCAACCGAATGTTTTCCAACCCCGTCAGGTTGCCCCGTAAGCCGGCCCCAATCGCAATGATCGAGGTATCGCCGCGAACGTCGACTGTCCCCGTCGTTTGGGGAATGATGCCAGAGATGATGTTGGACAACGTGGACTTTCCAGACCCATTGACCCCAATCAAGCCCAGTGTTTCACCCGGCTTCACTTCCAGGGAAATTCCCATTAGTGACCAGAAGTGCGGCACCGTAGAATTGCGTAGCGAGAAGAATGACCGGAGTTTTTCGGCTTGACTCTTGTATAGATCGTATTCCTTCGTCACGTGTTGTACTTTAATTTTGTAAGAATTATCCATGAATTAAACTTCCTAACTCAGTTTTTGCGTTACCTACGTGCCCGTCAACGTACCAGGCTCAGTCTGTTGTATTATACCAAAAATTTCTGACTTGTGGGTAATTTTCCGTGAGCTTTAGCACTTTGTTAAGGACCGGCTGGTAAAAAGCGTCAGCTAGCAGGCGGTTATCAGCTAAAAGCTGATAGACAAAAATCAACTAGAAGCATTGCCACCACACGACTCAAGTCATAAAAATCAGTCGTTCGTAGCTTCGTAGTTCGAGCTGGCCGCCTACCGTCCGCCAACTATGGGTTGGAACGCGGTGGGCGGACCGGACCGAGCCTGAGAAACGGTCTCGGCCTCGCTTTGAGCCGAAGCCCACGTCTCAAAGACGCCAGTTGTCTAAGCGGCATGAACCGCGCCGCTAAGACAGCTCCCACGGCTGAACCCATAGTTGACGGACTCTCGGCTACTAAGGTGTACGCTAGTAACAGTCGGCTTAGCCCCAATCAGCAGTTGATTTAACAACTAGTCGTTGACTAACACAGTATTGCTGATGATCGTCACTCTTCGCCGGAGGCAGCCAGGGTGAAGCCAGCTGTGACGACGGTGTTGGCTGAGGTTTTTTCTCAGCCTACAGCGTGGGACGACTTTGGAGACTGGCAGGTTTTGCCAGGCTTCAAAGCGAACCGGAAGCCCGCCTCTCAGGCTGGAGGTGTTCCCCATAGCAGACGAAACCCTGGCTGACGCAGGCTCCTGGCTTCACTCATTTTAGTAGACAAAACGCTGTCGCTCCGGGAATCAACGTATTCATTCATCCTTCAGGTGAACAAAAAGAGTCTGGGGATTGTCCCAAACTCTTCGGTGAACTTACTTAAGCTAATGCACGCGAATCGACCCAGTAATTGGTCTTGTCGCCACTAAATTTGAATCGATACCAAGTCGTGCCGTAGGTCGTTTTCACGCCCTTATAGTTCACGGTGACCTTGGTGCCCTTCTTCACACCCTTCGGCCAATCAAAGGTCTGTTGGTTGAAGTGGGTCTTCTTCACGTGGTTGTACAAATGATACTTGCTGTACTTGGCACTCAGCTTCTTGGTACCACTGGCGTTGGCGTAAGTCACATAGTCGTACTGCGGACTAGCTGCGGCCTCATTGGCGGCGATCCAGTACTTCTTATCGCCGACCTTGATGCGATACCAAGTGGTCTTAACGCCATCTTGCGTCCGGATGGCCTGGTTATCGGCCGTGTAAGACTTGGCAGTCAGCGCCTTTAACTTGCCCATCGACTTGGCTAGGTACGGCGAATTGTAAACGTGGTTATAGTAGTAGCCACTTAAGGCATTGTTGACCTTGACTTTCGCTGTGCCCTTGCTGTACTTCACCGTCGGCAGGGTCAATGCCTTACCGTAAAGCCAGTACTTCTTGGCTGAAGCACTGTTGCTAAATCTGATACGGTACCAAGTGGTCTTGTTACCGGCGGCCGTGGTCTTCACGCCCCGCATGTCCAGGTAAACCTGCACACTTTGCCCTGCCGGTACCTTCTTCCAAGCCGTCTTGGTGATATTTGCTCGCGTCCCCTTCACGTGGTTGTAGAGCCGGTAACTGGTGTACTTACTGTTCAACCGCGCCGTTTGCCCACTGGCACCGCCGTAATATTTCGCCGATGCATATGTCGGTTCTGGCTTCGCCGTCGTCGAGGACTCGGATGACGAACTGCTGCTAGAGGATGCGGAACTGCTTGCGCTCCCGTCCAGCAACGTGTTCAACCCATAGGTCTTAATGATTGAGATTAAGCTGGAGCCATAAGTTGGTGATGTCGCATAAGTATTGGTCAAGGCGTTGGCCGCATCGCTGTACGTGGCCGCATTTTCCCGCCACGTGCCACTGTATAACGCGGGATTGTAGCTGGTGCCACCCCGCAACAAGGTCGCGTTGTCGGTCATCGACGCCTTGGCACTGGGATATTTACGGAAATTCGCATCCGTGTAATACAGCTGGCCGTTACTATCGTATTCTGCCGTTTGCATCGTCACGGACTGTCCATTATAACTACCCTTGATACCAAAGTAATTATTGGCCGTCGTGGTCAGCGTGCTAGTCCCCCAAGCACTTTCCAAAGCCGCCTGCGCCATCATGACGGACGGATACAATTTATACTTATTCGCCACCGAGGTGACGGGACTTTTCAACGTTGAAATGAAAGTTTGGGGATCGGTAGTCGCCGCATGACCCGTTCCCTTACCAATGGTGAGACCACCGAGACCCGCGCCAACAATCAGCGTGGCCAGTAGCCATCTTTTTGTTCGTTTCATTTTACCGGTTTCCCCCTTAAAATCGTTTCCAGGTCAAGAATACCATATCTGGACCGGGTGCAGAAAGGGAAATTTAAGAGAAAACGCGGTTGACACAAAGACTTAATCTAACTGACTCGCAGCGGCTTCATCCAAAATCACGGTCACGTTCGGATGAGTCTGCAAATAACTGGCCGGAACGTCTGGCGTAACGGGGCCTTGGATCATAGCAGCGACGGCGGCCGCCTTGGCTTCACCGTAAGCCACAATTAAGATTTGCTTGGCCTTCAAGATGGATCCGATACCCATGGAGTAAGCGTAGCGCGGCACTTCATCGGCATTGTCAAAGAACCGGGCGTTGGCGTCGATCGTCGATGCCGTCAACGTGACCTTGTGGGTCGTCGATTCAGGGTCCGTGCCGGGTTCGTTAAAGCCGATGTGCCCGTTCTTACCCAAGCCTAATAGCTGTAAATCAATTGGATTGTCCGCGATGATTTGGTCATATTCACTGGTTGCTGCAGCGGCGTCCAAGTTAGCACCGTCTGGCACGTAGGAATGGGCAAATGGCTTGGCATTGAATAAATGTTGTTGCATGAAGTAATGGTAGCTTTGTGGGTGATCCGCACTCAAGCCCACGTATTCGTCTAGGTTGACCGATGTTAACTGACTGAAGTCCAAATCACTGGCCACGAGTTGTTCATAAATCGTGACTGGCGTGCTCCCAGTGGCCAAGCCCAGTACCTTTGCCCCGTTTTGTAAGGCGTTCTCAAAGACTTGGAACCCCGCTTTGCCGCCTGCCTGCTTGTCACTGACAATTTGTACATTCATATTCGTTAATTGTTTCATATCATTCAGTCTCCCTCTCTTAATGGTATAGCCCAATTATAAATGCTCTAGACCAGTTTTTCAAGCTTTTTGCTCAGGAGTTTGGTAAATTTTCTGTAAACAAAAAGGGCGTTCGCCACTGGCTCCCGTCCTACTTCCGCCGAACACCGCGGCGGTTCGCACTTAACTCATTTTGTTGCTTGCGGAATTTTTCAAAGGTCGCATCCCGCTGTTTTTGGTTCTTGTGACTATCGACTCGTTTCGTATATTTCATGGTCTGCACCTCCGTTCCTCTTATGAGTGATTTGGGAATACTATACAACTAAACTTAAGTTTAGGCAAGGAAAACACTTGATCTGTGGCGAACAAAGTTAGTTGGCAACCGTGGTTTCATGCTGACCGCCTCGCCGTTCGCTAACAAAGGTGATGTTGATTCCAACCCATTTCTAATGGAAACCACAAGTGTTCTGGACAACCCCAATCGTAGCCAAGAGTGGAGCGAAAATAGGCTCAGCCGTGGGAGTTTGCTTAGCGGCGGGCTTTGGCGCTTAGACAACTGGCGTCTTTGAAACGCGGTCCTCGGCTCAAAGCGAAGACGAGACCGCCCCTTGGCTCGTCTGGACCGCCCACCGCGTTCCAGCCTATTTTCGCGCAACGGTAGGCGGCAAGCACCCCCTGTCATGTTCAGAACAAAAAAGTGGTCACGCCGCAGGATGAACTGCGAGGTGACCACCAAATTATTTTTAAATTAAATCCTATTCAACTGTTACACTCTTCGCCAAGTTCCGCGGCTTGTCAACGTCCAAGCCCTTGTTCAGGCTGGTGTAGTAAGCCAACAATTGGGCAGGAACGACACTCAGCAATGGCATCAACATTTCGTCAACGTCTGGCAGAATCAAGTCGTCGCCGTCTACGGCTAAGCCTTCACGCACGATGGTCAAGGTCTTGGCGCCGCGAGCCATGGTTTCTTGCAGGTTGCTCCGCGTCAAACCGGCCGTCTTCGCCTGGGTGATGAAGCCGATGACTGGCGTGCCCTTTTCGATCAAGGCAATCGTCCCGTGCTTCAATTCACCGGAAGCAAATCCTTCACATTGAATGTAAGAGATTTCCTTCAGCTTCAAAGCGGCTTCCAAGGAAACGGCATGGTCGATTCCCCGGCCAATGTAGAAGGCCCGGTTAGTCTTCATCAGGTAGTCGTTGGAAATCTTTTCCAGCTTATCCTTTTCGTCGACGATGGCTTGCATCCCCGTTGCCACCAAACCTAATTGTTGACGAACATTAAAGTTTTGGGCAATGATTTGTCCGGTCACTTCGCCCAGCGCCTTGGCTAAAATAGCTTCCAACGCGATTTGGGCAGTGTACGCCTTGGTTGAGGCCACGGCGATTTCTGGACCGGCGTGCAACAACAGCGTGTAAGTGGCTTCCCGTGATAACGTGGAGTTTTGCACGTTGGTGATGGTCAGACTGGGGTAACCCGCGTCGTTGACGTTGACCAAGACTTCACGACTGTCAGCCGTTTCCCCGGATTGCGTCAGGAAAATGAAGAATGGCTTGTCTGACAACATTGGTTGTTCGTAGGCAAATTCGGAGGACACGTGGACTTCCGTTGGGATGTGCGCCAAGTTTTCAAACAGACGCTTCCCAATCAAACCGGCGTGGTAGCTGGTCCCAGCACCCACGATGTAGAGCCGGTCAGCAGCTTGCATCGCCTTCAACAACTTATCGTCGATTTCTGGTTCGCCGTGTTCTGACAGGTAAGTTTGGGCTAATTTCCGCATCACGTTAGGTTGTTCGTCGACTTCCTTCAGCATGTAGAATGGGTAAGTCCCCTTGTCAGCTTCGTCCGGGTTCATGTCGACGTGGAAGGTCTTGCGTTCAACGGGTTGACCGTTGGCGTCTTGAATCGCAACCTTGTCTGGCGTAATCGTGACCACTTCGCCGTCCATCAATTCTAAGAAGTCATGGGTCTGCCGCAACATGGCTAAGGCATCGGAGCAGACCACGTTAAAGCCGTCGCCGACCCCAATCAACAGTGGGCTCTTGTTCTTGGCAACGAACAGCGTATCTGGTTGTTCGCGGTCCATCATTAAGAAGGCGTATGAAGACCCCTTCAACAGGCTCAACGTCTTTAAGAAGGCTTGCTTGGCATCCAAGTTGTCTTCTACGGCGAACTTGTCGATCAATTGGACGACGACTTCCGTATCCGTTTGGCTTCTGAATGGCACATCACTCAGGTATTGCGCCTTCAGTTCTTGGAAGTTGTCAATCACACCGTTGTGGACCAAGTAGAACCGGTTGTCGTTTGAGAAATGTGGGTGCGCATTGTCCACGCTAACGACCCCATGGGTTGCCCAACGCGTGTGCCCAATCCCCGTGGAACCGTGAACGTCAGGTGTAATCTTCGCCCGTAATTGTGAGATCCGGCCCTTGGTCTTAACCAAGTAGTCCTGACCCTTTTGATCATTAACATAGATACCGGCTGAATCGTAACCCCGGTATTCCAATTTTTGTAAACCGTCAACTAAAATCTTAACGGCATTGTCGTTCCCCGTAACACCAACAATTCCACACATAGTCATATCTTCCTTTGCTCGACACCAATTCCGGTAAACCGGCCGGGTCGGATAGTTTGATTAGTAAAATGAATCCCTTTTCTCAGAAATTGGTATAGACTGAAATATTATGAAAATCATCTCTGAATGACTATACTTTACAGCCTTTAGCCAAGGTTGTCAATCAGAAAAGCCAAAACCGGTCTATCAAATTTTTAATAATAAATTTTGCGTAAATTCTGACCGCTAAATTCCCCTGAAAACAGGGCAAATGGCCCACTCAAACTGAGGGTTGGCTGGCAAGTGACCGTCTCGCCCAGGAGCTTCAAGTCCAGTTCATTTCCGACAAAAAGGTCTGGGACAAAATATCCCAGACCCTTATACGTCACTTTAAATGGCCGAAACGTGCGCCAAAAGGCGATCGCGTCCGGTTCCGCTTTTTCTTCAGACTTTATTCAACGCCGACTTCAGCCCGCACAACATCGGCGATCCGGTCGACGTAGCCCGCCACCGTTTCTTCAGTTGGGGCTTCAGCCATGACCCGCAGCAGTGGTTCTGTCCCGGAAGGCCGAACCAGCACGCGGCCATCGCCGTTCATTTCCTTTTCGACGGTCGCAATCATGGCTTGGACTTGGGGATTCTCCAAGGCGGCTTGCTTGTCAGCGACCTTCACATTGACCAACTTTTGTGGATACGTCTTAACATCTGCGGCCAGTTCAGACAGCTTCTTGCCAGTCACTTTCAAAATGTGCAGCAATTGTAAGCTGGTCAACAGGCCATCCCCCGTGGTGTTGAAGTCCAAGAAGACGATGTGTCCGGACTGTTCGCCACCCAGGTTATAGCCAGACTTCCGCATTTCTTCAACCACGTAACGGTCCCCGACCTTGGTCTTGACCGACTTCAATTCGTGGGCCGCCATAGCCTTATACATGCCCAGGTTACTCATAACAGTCGTCACGATGGTATCCTTCTTCAAGCGACCATGTTCTGCCATATATTTCCCGCAAATGTACATGATCTTGTCACCATCGACAATGTTGCCGTTCTCGTCGACTGCGATGCACCGGTCTCCGTCACCATCAAAGGCCAGACCAATCTCGGCGCCCTTTTCTACGACGAACTTCTGTAATTGTTCCGGATGCGTTGACCCCACTTGATCGTTGATGTTCAAGCCGTTGGGCGTCGTCGCAATCGTATCGAAGTCCAGGTTCAAGTCAGCATACAGCCGTGAGACCAGTCCACTGGTAGCCCCGTTAGCGGAGTCAACGGCGATATGTAACCCGTCTAAGTCGTCCGCAATCGTTTGTTCCAAGAATTGGATGTACTTTTGGCTACCTTCGGAATAATCTTCGACGGTCCCCAAGCCATCAGTGGTGGGCCGTGGTAAGTCGTCGCTCTTGGCGTCCAGTAAGGCTTCGATTTCTTCTTCCATTTCGTCAGACAACTTGTAGCCGTCATTACCGAAATACTTGATACCGTTGTATTCCACTGGGTTGTGGGAGGCCGTGATCATGACCCCGGCAGCGGCGCCTTGCGTCCGGACCAAGTAGGCGACGGCTGGCGTCGTGATGACGCCTAACCGGAGCACTTCGATGCCGACGGACAATAAACCAGCGACCAAGGCGTTTTCCAGCAATTGACCAGAGATTCGGGTGTCGCGCGCAACCAATACTTGGGGATGGGCGTTGTCGCTATCAGCGTGTTGGGTCAACACGTAACCGCCAAACCGGCCAACTTTAAACGCCAATTCGGGTGACAAATCTTGGTTCGCAACGCCCCGCACACCATCAGTTCCAAAATACTTCATGTCAAAATTCCTCATTTCTCAATCTGTTTGTTGGTTTATTTGCTCGACACATTGACCGTCACTTGAATCGTGGTGGGGTCAATGGCCGTCACATTATTTTCATCTGCATCTAGGGTGATCGTTTTGGTAGTCTTGCTGGTGATATCGCTCAGATCCACCGACGCGGCCACACTACTCCCTAATTTGTTCAGTTGACTCTCACTACCATAAGCCATGACCTTCTTGGGGTTGGCCGTAATCGAATAGGACGAATCACTGCTGCCATTCTTGCCGGAAACATCGACGCTGACCTTCTTGCCCTCCCCATCCGAGGTCACGGGCAGGTTCACCGTCGTGGTCGACGGCGTCAAAATGACGTTGACCGTCTTGCCACTACTGTCCAGCGCTTCAATCACGGCTTGACTCTTGACCGTCTTCTTCGTGTTGGCCGGCACCGTCAACTGGGCGACCACCTGCTTGACTCTGGCGATCTCGTTAGCCGCCCCGGTCGCCTTGACCGTGGTGGTATCCGAGGTCGCCTTGCCAGCACTATACCCAGCAGCAATGTTTTGACTATTATACCGAACCTTGACCGGGAATGAAACCGTTCGTCGTGGTTCGATGTCTACTGAGATTTTTGCCGGCGAAATCGTGGAGGCAATCTCGTGGTTCAACCCTTCTTGGTGTAGCGTGACGGTATGCTTCCCCACCCCCAGGTCACTCAAGGCGGCGTACACCTTAAAATTTTGGGTGTTGGCCGTCGTGGTCACCAGGGCGAGCGGCCCCTTCAGCTTTACTTTCACTTTAGAAGGGTAGCCGGTCACAAAATATTTATTACTATTCACGTTTAATTGTAAAGGGACTGACACCGTCATCGTCTTGGTCGCCGTCAGTGACGTGTTGTTACTGGTGGTACTCGTGGACGACCCACTATTCGATGACTTGGTGCTGTTGACGTAGAAGAACAACAGAATCGCTAAGATGAGGGCGAGGATGCGGTACAACCACGTGGTGTAACGTTCATTTTTCATTAACGCCGCCCCCCTCTAAACCGTTGATCGAACCAATCCAACGCCTTTAAGAACACGTTGTTGTTCTCCGTGGCTTCGTCGTTGACCAGTTCATTACGCAAGAACTTCAGGTAATCCGTCTGGGTCAACCCGCGCAACAGCTCGTTGTTCTTCGTGATGGAGACTTCCCCGGTCTCTTCGGAAATGACGATGGTCAACGCATCGGTGACTTCGGAAATACCGACGGCCGCCCGGTGCCGCGTTCCCAATTCCTTGGGGATCAGATTGCTTTCAGACAACGGCAGGTAAGCCGCGGCCACGGCAATGCGGTTATTGCGAATGATAACGGCCCCATCGTGTAGCGGGGTATTGGGGATGAAGATGTTGATCAGTAATTCACCGGTCAACTCGGCATCCAAATCAATGCCCGTTTCAATGTAGTCCTCCAGCCCGGTATCTCGTTGAATCGTCATCAACGCCCCGATTCGCCGTTTGGACATGTACTGAATCGCCTTATCGAGGCCCTCGATCATCTTGTTGGCCGCCTCATTTTCATGACGGACACGGACGAACAGGGACCCCCGGCCGAGGTGCTCCAACCCCCGCCGAATTTCTGGTTGAAAAACAATAATGATGGCAATAACGCCCCAGTTGATCACCTGGTCGACCAGCCACGACACCGTGTTCAGCCCCATGTAGGCACTGACAAAGCGGACAATCAGAATTAAAATGACGCCCCGGAACAGCTGAATCGCTTTTGTTCCACGTAGCATCACGATTAATTCGTAGATGACGAACCACACCACAAGAATGTCGAGAAGGTTGACCAGATTGCCGATAGTTAGGAGATTTCCCCAATCCAGGTTCATGACTTTCCCTCCAAATTGAATTCAAATTTCATTATAGCACGGCACCGCTGACATTTCGCCCCGATTCCGCTTGATTCCTGTAAACATCCCTTGCCAGTTGCAAAACTTACGGATTCCTTAAAGTCAACGCTGAGCATTATTTATCTGCTAATAATCTGCTAAGATAGAAGTCATATTCCGTTCGTTTATGGCGATGACGCTGTAGAATAAAGGTAGTAGTTTGTGAAAGGATTGGTGATGGCAATGAAACGGCGAGCACGGTGGGAAATCCGCGTTTTCTTCGTGGCGTGGCTTATTTTTCTCTTTTTCCGCGCCAAGGACCCTTTTTCCTTCTTAGTCCTCAATACCTTCTTGGGCGCCATTCCCATTGAACTGAGCTTTCACCTGGGCAATAAACGCCCGCGTGGCTGGCTATTTTGGCCGCTAGTCGTGTTGTGGTTGCTCTTTTATCCCAATGCGCCCTACCTGTTGACCGACCTGTTCCATTTGTCGCTCTTGCAACCATACGCCGTGAGCGGCCTGCTGCGGGTCACGCCGCACTTGTGGATCTACTTTACTTACATGATCATCAGCGCCGTCAGCTGCTCATTTTTGGGCTTCTGGAGCCTCAATCACGTGAGTCAGGCCATCACCCACCGACTGGCCAAAGATAACGGCATTGCTCGCCTGTTCGTCGTGTTGGTGCTGACCTTCCTGACATCAGTGGGGCTGTACATCGGTCGCTTCCTACGTATTCACACCGTCTACCTCTTCCTCAACCCCGAGCAATTCATTCGCCCGTTGATGGACATGTGGACCACTAACATGTGGGTCTTCGTGGGACTGATGACTTTGATTCAGCTCTTCTGTTACTGGATTCTATACCTTATCATGGACAACCGTGAGGCAACCGACTAGGCTTCACCTCTACTAACAAATTTAAACGACGTTGCGGGCCATCACTGATGGGTCGCAACTTTTTTGTTAGTGACTCAGGGTTGAGAGATGAAAATCGGCTAGAAACGTTGCCACCACGCGACTCATGGCGTAAACATTAGTTGTTGACAGCATCCTAGTTAGAACTGGCCGCCTACCGTCCGCCAACTATGGGTTGGAACGCGGTGGGCGGAACCCTGGCTGACGCAGGCTCCTGGTCTCACAAATTTTAGTGGACAGTACACTGTCGTTCAAGACCAACCTTATACAACTAATTTACCATTGTTCAGCCAGCCACATCTTCATCCCGTCGCCCAAGTTCTTAGTTTGAGCCATTAACTAACATCCCCCCCGCTACTCTTACTAACGAAATCCAACTTGATTTTGTCACCTTTTCTCGCCGGTTGGGTCGTTCACCTTACTAATGGGATTACTAATTATCTGTGTAAATTTATGGCTCTTTGTCAACTGTTGTTGGTAATCGGCTGTCTGAGGTTGCCTAATCGTATTATGATTAGGCAGCCTTTTTAATTCCGAATACTAGATGAATCCTTAATCTAAAGCTACTAAAACAACCGAATCCGTAGCTGACTCGCTTGATTA
>NZ_RHOB01000050.1 GCF_003946085.1 Levilactobacillus angrenensis
CTGATACCCGACGAATTAAAACTGGCCGAGACTTGCCACCGTTAGTTTCTACAAAACTAACGTATAGGCTGACTAAGTCATTAGTCCTCATCTGGATCGTTGAGCCAATCAGCGACCTCTTTAGCGTCTTTGAACTCGGTGACTGGTGTTCCTTCGGTCGCCTTTAAAAAGCGTAAATTAGCCCTTTCTTCTTCGCTTAAAGACACATTAAAAGGTAAAGCACCATTAGCAACAATCCGCTTGTAAAACATGTTAATGGCCGTGGTTGGATTTAAGCCCAATTCGCTTAAAACTGCTTCGGTATCATCGGCCAAATCTTTAGAACCTGTTTAAAATCTGGACAATTTGATATGATAGTTCAAAAAAGGATGATAACTTATGAACTACCCCAGCAATCCCTCACGGCACCAATTTGAACTAATTCGGCCCGATTTAGAAGCAGCTCGGCAATCTACTAGGCCTCGCAAATATGACCTTTATGATTTATTTTGTGCTGTCGCGTACGTTTTAAAAACCGGTTGTCAATTGCGACAGTTACCGGCTGATTTTCCTAACTGGCAATCAGTCTATTACTACTATCGCGTATGGTCTGAGGAACAAATTATTGATGAACCTTCTATTTTGGATAAATGTTTAAAAAAATTATCTTTACCCTACGGGAAAAACAATCACGCTCGGCTAAAACATCTTTCATAATTATTGATGCCCAAAGCGTTAAAAATACCGATACGGCGGAGCATCACGGTTATGACGGTGGCAAACGTATATCTGGCATCAAACGGCACTTAGCTGTTAATATTAACGGCTTACCTCAAGCAATTCATATAACGACAGCTAATGTTTCGGATCGTGATGGGGCCAGTGCTATGTTAGCCCTCAACTATGATCATTTAAGACAAGTTAAGTCAGTTTTGGTAGATGGCGGCTACACAGGTTCCAATTTTGCAGCTGACGTTTACACTAATTTAAAAGCCACCGTGCAGGTGGCTAAACGCAATGAGCTTCATAAATTTGAAGTATTACCGCAACGCTGGATTATTGAACGATCTTTCAGTTGGTTAGATAAATGTCGCCGTCTCTGGAAAAATTGTGAACGTCAACTTAACACTAGTCGTCAAATGGTCATTTTAGCTTTTTTAGTATTGCTGCTCAAGAGATTTTAAACAGGTTCTCAGATAGTTATGGTGATGATGTATCAATCTCTGACCTTCTTTCTGGCGGTGATACTGATGGCTTCTAATGGGGTACAGGAGTTTGACTTCAGTAAGAAGGGTGTAACGGTCGAAGATACTTTTAAGCAACTGGATAACGATGGTTACTTCAATGATATTAAAAAGAAGTATCGTGACCCAGCTACCGAATATGCTTTCAATGTATTAGAGGGCAACCAATTAGCAGGCCAGAATTGGTTGATTGGCATTCTAATTTCAGGTATAGGTGTGACCCTTATGATATATATAATCGAAAAATTCATCTAAAATACGTTCCAAATTGGAACATATATGTTAAAATGAGTACAGAAAAGGAGCGGTGCTCGAACACTGCTCCTTGGATATGGCCGTTTTAAGAACGGTAGCTAGAGACAGACAACTATAAACAAAGAGTCGCCCATAACTCGCTAAAGTATACGGGGCGGCTTTTTATTTACGATTAAAAAAGCGCAATAATGGCTACAATTAACAAACCAAGGGAAATGAGTACCCCAGATAAGTTAATGACCAATTGCAATCTCTCAAAGCGAGACAAGTCAATAACTCCATTTTAGTATCGTAATGCATTGGCATCATTCCTTTTAGATTGACGCCACCGCCCTTAAAACTTCCATGAAATAATTTTACCACAGCGATTGGATAAAATCTAAAAATCCCATGCACTTTTGCGTTATCATTTGTCATTGCTGATAGCTTATCCAAGTGTTACGCTTATTTCCGTTTCTAATTCCATTGGGATTCCAAAAATTATAGCCATCTAAGAAGATACCCTCATAATACCTTCTTGGATGGCTTTTTTGTATCCATTAAAATCCAATATGAACTAATTTAATCTTATGCGAGTTCATATATCCATTCAACGAAAGCTGATTATGTGTCTTAATCCTAGTGTATAAAACATCTGGAGCATGACCAGTAACGTCTAACCCCTTATGATTATGTCCATGATAACTAAATACTAGTGGAACATACTGAAATCCAAAATTAAACCCATACTTTTTGCTATATCCACCATCAAAATAGGCTTTTGCCCTTAACTTTTTATGACCAACATAACAGTATTCATTTACCATCTTTTGTGTAATTACGTTTAATTCTCCATCAGGTGTCTTATGATGCCCAGTAAACTTAACCTTTTTCTTTCCCATGTACCAGGTTCCATGAAGTGCCTTGGGTATTTTACTCCTCATACTTGAAGAATAGGTAGCGTCAAGAATCTTGTGTAAATGAAATGCCTTCGTACATATAATATGTAACTAACTTAAATAAATGATGCTTCCAAGGTGTCCTGGAGTCCCTTAAAGCCTCGGTGGATCCGCTTCAGAGACTTCTCGTTATAAGCATTAAACTGAGAAACCAGGAATCGATCCAGTGAATCTTCCGTTGGAAATTGTTCTTTGTGGTGGGTGGTGCGCTTGAGATGCTTGTTAAAGTTCTCAATCAAGTTAGTGGAGTAGAGTGATTGCCGAATGGCTGGTGGAAAGTCCATGAAAGTGAGCAGATTCGGCATTTTAAGCAGATCTTTGATTAACTTGGGATAGGTACGATGC
>NZ_RHOB01000051.1 GCF_003946085.1 Levilactobacillus angrenensis
TTTCTTGTAAACTGTTCTTGGGACATATTGTCATTCTCACTTTCAATTGGTTTTAGTCGACTATTTTGCTGTGGGGCAGTGTGTCCCTTTTATTATACAAAAAATGATGTCGACAGATTTCTCTATCAACACCAAATATCATAGAACCAGAGTTTGGGGCAGTCCCCCAAGCTCTTTTTTATGGGATGAAGTTGATAGATTCGGGTGGTCGCGCACACCGGCATTTAGCCATATCGCCCAAACTGCCGGCCGTTCACCCTCAGGACGACCCCAGTCGTGGCCGGGCCCAACCACCGGTAACGCTCGCTCACTGATGGACTATCTCCCCATTAGCGGGCGCTTGGTTAGACCATTTAATTATGTGACGTTTGGCAGGAATTATAACGGCCGTTTCGCTTAACATCAGCGTATAATGAAGCCCAATGGAGGGGATGTCCTATGAAAATTCGGTTTCTCGTGGCCGGCCTCATTGTGGGACTGGGCAGCTTCGGTGGGCTTCAAGCCACCGCGGCTAGCACCAGCACGGTCGCCACACCGTATCGTGAAAACCAGCTGTCTGGATTGACCAATGTCCAGCAGGTCTCATCCGGCAAGACGGTGACCTTGGACCTGGTCTTAAACACCCGGCATTCAGCTGAACTGACTAAGACCGCCTATGCCGTCAATACGGCCGGCAATCGGCAGTTCAAGTCCTACTTAACGCCCAAACAGTTCCGCCAGAAATTTGGTCAATCAACGACCACAACTAAGCGGTTAGCCAAATACTTTAAAGCACATAAGTTTAAGGTCACGACCTTTAATGATGGGCTGATCATGCAGATCAAGGGTAGCGCCAGCGCGGTCGATAAGACCTTTGCGACTAAGTTAAAAACGGCCCGCTACCACGGCACGAAGATTCAGTATTCTAAGAAAACGCCGAAGCTACCCAAGAAGGTGGCCCAGCCCATCAAGGCCGTCGTCGGCATCACCAATTTGGTCAAGCTGTCTAGTTTGGCCCAGACGACCAGCACGGCGACCGATGGCCCGACCAGCGACGGTGCCCCGCAAAACTTCTTGAGCCAATACCATGCGACGAACCTGGCCCAAAGCAATGCCGGGCGTGGGCAAACCATTGGCATCATCAGCTTTAGTAAGGTCAACAAGGCAGACATCACCCATTTCTGGTCGGCTGAAGGGGTGGCGGATTCTGCCAGCCGCATCAGTGTGAAGTCGACCGGCGGCATGAATGTCTGGGGCAACGTTGACCCCGGCAATGCCGAAACGGCGCTGGACGTCGAACAGGCTGGGGCTTTAGCACCGAAGGCCAAGATTCGCGTGTACACGGCGTCACTCAGTGATGTGGGCTGGCTCAATGCCTTTGCGACGGCGTTTGGTGAGAATAAAGCCAGCAGCCTGTCGCTCAGCTGGGGCTTGTCTGAAGGTGTTTTGCAGAGCCTGAATAAATATCACGTGTTGACGCCACTTTACGGCAGCATCATGAATACCCTGTTGGCGCAAGGCGCGATTCAAGGTGTGTCGACCTTTGCGGCCAGTGGCGACACCGGGGCTTATGGTGAAGAATTGGCGAAAAACGGGGATGTCAGCGAGGGCATCTACGCCAATTTCCCAGCCAACAACCCGTGGGTCACGGCCACTGGGGGTACCACGTTACCGTTTTCAGGCACGCTGGCCAATGGTGTGACCGTCAAAATTGCCAAGGAACGGACTTGGGGTGGCGATGCGCTGTTTGACGCCTACGCCCAAGACCAGGCCTTCTTCGAAAAGCATTCTGATTTAATGAGTATGTTGCAAAGCGGCAGTGGTGGCGGTATTTCCACGCTGTACGCGACGCCGCAATATCAAAAGGGCGTGTCTGGGGTGAACACCTACAATGCCCGGCAGTATTTGACCAGCGACGGCTTGCCGCGGCTGGATGCTAGCCTGATCACCGGTAAAGCCAGCGGGCGAAACTACCCTGATGTGGTGGCCAACGCCGATCCGCTGACGGGTTACGATGACTACGATAGTCGCGATGGCTGGAGCACGGTCGGCGGGACCAGCGTGGTCGCACCGCAATTTGCCGCGATGGCTGCGATCATCAACAGCAATCGCAGCAAACGCATGGGCTTGTGGAATCCGCAGCTCTACGCTTTGGCACAGACGAGCCAGTCGCCGTTTACCAAATTGGATTCCGACACGGACAACGGCAATCTGTTCTACGTCGGCCAGCCGGGTAAGACTTACAACCAAGCGGCCGGTTTGGGGACCGTGAACTTTGACCAGTTGGCTAAGGTCTTTAAGTAAGCCAGCAAAATATGAAAAAAACAGTAGTCCCAAACGACCGATGTCGTGGGGCTACTGTTTTTTTGCTTGGCTGTTAAATTGGGGATCAGTCATTAAAGAAAATAGATTCGCAGAGTTCTAACCCTAAGATTAATTAAGCCAGTGCCTGCGTCAGTAGTCATTCTAAGCTGAAGTCGATGATGGCTTACTTGGACTAAAACGAAATTTTCTTTTTTATTCGGCAGATTGCAAGAAATAACTTGAACGAATTTAATGACGTAAATTAAGCAAGAAGATCTCGATTGGTGTATGCCAATTAAGACATTTAAGTGGCCGTGAATTCAGATACCAATTGATTTGAACCAGTTGGTAATCACTTAGTTCTTCA
>NZ_RHOB01000052.1 GCF_003946085.1 Levilactobacillus angrenensis
AATAACTGGTTTCCCACGCCCTTTACCATATTTTTTTCTAACCGTTAATCCTCTAAACAAAGGAGTTAATTCTTCTTTAATGGGTTTTATAACAAATTTATCGACGTTAGAGGGACTATTCCAGTAACTTTTGGGCATATCTAGTAATTCAAAAAAGTCTTCTTTAGAAAAATAAGCATATCCAGTGGTTCTGAACTGTTTTAGTAACCGAAACATGGTTTTTGCGTAACTACTTTTTAAATCTCTAAACTCTGCCAACGCATAACGAACCCAACTTTCAAGCTTGTTTAAAAGGGGTAAAGCACGTTCATAAACTTTTACGTCTACATAAGGTTCTTCTGCATCTCCATCAATTTTAAATTCTGTAAACAAAACAAAAAACTCTCGAGTTAATCCACTTTTACTTCGTCTACCAAAATGTAATCCCATCATTTTTTCATAAGTTCTCTGAATGTCATCTTCAAAACGGTTATTTGCAGTAGGTTTATAAGCACTTAACTCTTTTAATTGATCAAAAGTAAAACGAATGGTCTGATTACTCTTATCACGCATACGAGAAATAATCGAAAAAAATAAATTCATTTCAACTGGAGTAAATTTTCGAAGTGGAATGGTATTTAACTCTGGATCATATTTAATAATTTCATTTCCCATGCTGTACCTCCTAATGATTACAAATTAATTTTAGATTATGTTTATCAAGTAGTCAACTTTATAGTTCTACTTGATAAACAGACAAAATCTACTTGATAAACAGACAAAACCTACTTGATAAACAGACAAAACCTACTTGATAAACAGACAAAACCTACTTGATAAACTTCTATAAGCCTTGGGAGAGTAAGCCTCATGAGGGGTCTAAAAGAGGTTTAAAAGAGGTTTATAAAAGAGGTTTAAAAGAGGCACCACTGTACAAGATCAAAATCTAAAACAAAAAAACAAAGGAGTGAGCCCAAAAACAGGCTCACATTAAACTCCAGTCGCTACGCTCCTTGCGCCTCACTTCGTTCGTTGCCTAAAAAGGAGTGACAAGCCACATTTAATCGGGCGCTAACGCCCCGAACCCCGTCCAAGCTGAGCCAGCTTGACCGCTTTTTCACTCGCCGTTAGGCAGGAAAGCAAAGTTTCTATAAAACTTTGGCTTTCGCCATTTCAGTGTTAAGACTGGTTTAGAGCTGTCAATTCCTTATGCTCCCACGCTACGCTCGTCCGCTACCATTGACAGCAAACAGTTAGTTTTTCTGAATCTCAACAAGAATCTAACTGCTATATTCGTTTTTAAGGGCCTTATTTTTCGTTTTTAGCGGTTTTGAGACCGTTTATATATATTTATACCAAAGCAAAAACAAAAAGCCCTCAACAGGCTCTTAGAGGGCTAAATAACGAAGCCAGGACGATTAATAATATCTTCTTGTCTTTTTTGCAAAATATAAGTGTATAAGGAATCATACAAATTCTTTTTAATCTCGTCAGGTTCATTGACAGAAGCTTCAAACAATTCTTGAATATCAACTTGCCAAGGATCAGCAAGCATTTCATCAATTGGTTTTAATACTTTCTTTTCGTCAATCTTAATGACTCCTAACATCAAAATAATGCTTTCAGTTTAAATTCACAGATCTTACAGCACCGTTATTCAAAATTTGTTACCAAGCTCATAAAGATTATCTGCACAAAACAATTAAAAAATTTTGGCTTAAAACAGCGTAATCTGCAACACTTTTTAAATATTTAAAACATAACAATCTTAGTTAGGTGCAAACATAAATTGAATTAAAAATACAGTCAAATCAACAACGGCAAAAAATGATTTCATGGTTATCAGCAGACCGAGTAAAACGAGGTCAATGCGCACTTACACTCCACTAAAAATTAGTGGAGGTTTTATGCTTAAAATCTGTCTCAGAAGTTGCCTTCGGCAACAACTAAAAATCCAAAGAAAACTAACCAAAATTAATTTTATCTAACATAGTTTCGGTACTGGCTTGGTCTAAGCCTAAATAAGCTAAAGTCATCGCCTCACTGGAATGATTTAGCAAATTCATGACTAAGCCAATATTGTAATTTGATTGCGTGTAGACTCGATAAGCCCCGGTTTTGCGCATCGTATGGGTCCCTAGATAATTAATTCCTAACAGATCGCCAACCTTGCTCATGATTTTGTAGAACTGTTTTTCCGTGATATGGCGTTCTGGGTGTTGAATTGAAGGAAAGAGCCATTCAGAATCCAGCTGATGATCAAGCAGCCATTGACGGTACAATAAAAGCTCTGTTTGAACTGGTTTAAGGTACAAGGTATTCGGTTTACCCGTTTTTCGGTCGTGAATGAATGCATTTTGTTTAATAGAACCGTCCGGATTAAAAATATCGGCCTGTTTTAAGCGCATGACATCACTGACTCGCAGCAGTGTCGCTTTGCCAACTTGAAAAACTGTATAGTTACGCCGGCCAGCTTTAAAGTTGTTGAGTAAGGTATCTTGAACCTCTTTGAGAACGTTTGAATCTTTGATGGGTAAGACAACTTGTTGCATAGTTTTAGCTCCTTAAAAAATTGATTTTTAGTACAAATTAAAGTACAATATTAAGTACAATGAAAGGGTGGTAAATATGACATTAGCACTAACACAGAG
>NZ_RHOB01000053.1 GCF_003946085.1 Levilactobacillus angrenensis
AGTTTAATGCTTATAACGAGAAGTCTCTGAAGCGGATCCACCGAGGCTTTAAAGGACTCCAGGACACCTTGGAAGCATCATTTATTTGAGTTAGTTACATATTATATGTACGAAGGCATTTCATTTACACAAGATTCTTGACGCTACCTAAGATAGTAAGCAATTAAAAAGCGAATCATTCGGAATTAAAAGAAAGCAGGTATTCAAAATGTTAAAGAAAATTGTTAAATGGACCGTCTTAGTTATCGCCACCTTGGTTGTCACCCTGGCAACTTTCAGCTCCACCATCTTCGCTGCCGCAACTAGCAAACCAACACCTTCCTGGGGTGCTTGGGATCAAACCACAATTACATACAAGACCAACACCGGTTCCAGTTACTACAAGAGCGTTTGGAAGAACGCCGTTAAGCGTTGGAACAAAGTCGGTGTCGTTCAATTAAAGGCTGCCAAGAGCGGCGAAAAGGCTGACATCACGTTGACCTCCTCCGCATCTCTCAGCACTAAGAGCGGCAAGTTAGCCGGTTACACCAACTACTCTTACTTAAACAAGGGTCACGAAAACGAAATCGTTTCTGCCAAGTCCACTTTGAACCGTAGCTTATTAACCAAGTACGGTTACACCAAGAACCAACGGACGAACGTTGCCACTCATGAAATTGGCCATGCCTTAGGCTTAAGCCACTCATCCAGCAAGTCCAGTGTGATGTACGCCTCTGATCGTTACGCTTCCATCGACCACCAAGACAAGGTTGGTTTACAAGACGCCTACAACAATTAATCACTATCAAACATTGACGAATACCTGCAAAACCCTAGCCGCCGGTCCAGCTAGGGTTTTTATTTTGACTATCTGAAGGTTGAAAGATGAAAATCAGCTAGACATATTGTCACCACGCGACTTATGGTGTGAAAATTAGGTGTTTACAGCTTCGTAGTTCGCACTGGCCGCCTACCGTCCACCAACTATGGGTTGGGACGCGGTGGGCGGACCGGAAGACCGCTTCTCAGGCTGGAGGTGTCCCCCAGAGCAGGCGGAATCCCTGACTGACGCAGGCTACTGGTTTCACTAGTTCTGGTGGACAAAGCGCTGTCGCTCCGGGAGTCAAGACATTAATTCAACTTTCACTTTAGTTGACTATATCAAAACGGCTCAGGCACGCAATTAGCGTTGTCTGAGCCGTTTTGATGTTATTTCATATGAATTGCAAACTGTGGGTGCCGGTTGGCAATTTTTGAAACGTGAACTGATTTGCCCGCTTCTTCAATCAACTTGCCGTGACCAATGGCCATCGCCACGTGATAGGTGTATTTCTGCCCGGCAATCTGCCAGAAGAGTAAATCTCCAGCCTTAGCTTTCCGAACAGCCACGTGCTTGCCTAACTTCTGTTGCACGCCGGTCATCCCACCAATGTCTCGGTGTTCCACATCCAAATAGACCTGATCGACAAATGAGGCGCAGTCCAAACCGCCAAAGGCATCCCGACCGGCATACTTATACGGCACACCGAGATAACGTTTAGCATCCGCAATCAGCCGTTTCACCCGGGTCCCCTTAGTTGGAACTGCCCGCTTGAATTGCCGGTTGTGTTTGACACTGGTGGCCTTACCGTTCAAGTTGATTTGCCCGCTCTTCAGGTGGACCGTCAACAGGTTCTTTTGATAACGGACCAATAGGTTCCCCTTCTTGGAGAAATGCAGATTGACCGGCCGGCTTCCCGCTTTAATCGTCGTCCCGTGCCCCCGCGCAAACTGGTGATAAGCTACCAGGTAGTTGCCATACACGGTCCGGTCATTGTAGGCATACAACTGACCATTACGAAGCTGACGCACGTTGATCCAGTGACTAGCGTAGGTCGTGAAATGAGCCTTTTGCGGCTTGGCATAAAACATCACGCTCACATTGCGAATCCGCCCAGCCTTGTTCTGGGTCACGTACACGGATTTATAGCGGCTAATCCGCCGTTCAAACGTCCGTGTAGCGTCTAAACGCTCATGCTTAGCCAAGTACCCCTCCCGCGCAAACATGCTGTTGTAGCTCGCCTGAGCGGTCATTCCTGCCAGTTGCCAACCGAGTAAGACGGTCACTAGCCCCAGGAGTATTTCCCAATCCCGTTTTTTCATTTGAACATCCCAATTCTGTTGAATTTAATTACAGAATTAAGTATATGCCCAAATGAGTATGGATACAAACTGAGAATGCCCTGAATGTTATTGCTAGAAGTAATGCCCAAGCTGTCCACTGTACTTTAAGCAGTCATAACGGTGTCTACTCTGGCTGTTCATGTGTATAACACGCAAACCCCTATGCGGGATAACGGTTCCCCTGCCGACAATGCTACCTATTTTTTGACACACGAAAAAGCCATCAACATCAAGTTAAGCTGGCTCTTTGTCAACTGTTGTTGGTAATCGGCTGTCTGAGGTTGCCTAATCGTATTATGATTAGGCAGCCTTTTTAATTCCGAATACTAGATGAATCCTTAATCTAAAGCTACTAAAACAACCGAATCCGTAGCTGACTCGCTTGATTA
>NZ_RHOB01000054.1 GCF_003946085.1 Levilactobacillus angrenensis
ATGTGCTTGAATAGCTCATCGATTGTTGTTACATTTTTAAAAGCGAATTGACTTCGCAAATATTGTTTGGGTTTGATACCAAGTATCAAACCGCCCTACACATATTTGGTTTGTCGAAACAATGTTCAGTTTTCAAAGGTCTACCATGTTATCCGCTCTCGCAGACAACTTAATCATCATATCATTTAACTGATTTGATGTCAATAAGAAATTTTAAATCAAATTTCTTATCGTTTGCCGCCCTAATGAAGCAGCTCAATTAATATACCATTTTAGCAAACTACTTGTCAACAAGTAATTTAACTTTTTAAATTAATGAACTGCTCTGTAAAAGTCAGCTTAGATAATATACCATGTATTTTACCTAGCTGTCAACAAAAATACAAAATTTATTGCGACTGTCAATTAACCGCCGTTCTACAAGACCCTGGTAAAGGAGGTCGCCGTAACGCCGAACAACTAGGCTAACCAGCTAAATTCGTTTCCGGCTGTGTCTACCAAAGGCGTTGGCCCCATCGCTTGTAAGCTACTCCCTCTACCCTTAACCGTCCAAAAGTCTATCCCCCATCTCCATTAAAAAATAGGAGATACTACTCTACTCAGCCGGTGTCCCCCACTCACCAATGGCCACGTGCCGCGCTAAATCAGTCGCGTTAGCTGCCAATTAAAAACCACGCCCGCTGAACACTTAACCTGGCGTTTGCACACAACTTGAAAGCCCTGCCCACGATAATAAGCCACGTTGCGGTGAGTGTTCGTCACTAACGTCAATTGGCGGGCCCCGGCTGCCTTAGCTATCGGCACAAGTTGCTGCTGTAACAATGCCGTTCCAATTCCCCGCCCCTGAACGGTAGGATCAACCGCAAAGTAAACCAATGTCCAGGTGCCCTCATCAGGCTGCCCCATCCCATCTGCCTGTTCAATCTCACGTAACCGACTTTGACGATGCCGTAAGTACGGCCAAACTAACCGCAGTCCGCCGCAGCGCAGATCATCCCACCAGGTCACCTTAACCGTTGGCGCAGCTAAGACACCAATCGCCACTGGTCTTCCATGCTCTTCGGCCACAACAATTTGTCCTTTGTGCCAGTAACTACGTAGTGCCATCGTAAAATAGTCGTCCAGAAATTGGCAGTAGCCGCCAGTCTTTTGAAATGCTGGACAAAAGGCCATCGTAAACGTCGGATAATTTTGAAATGCCCGGGTCATCAACCGCACAAGCCCGCTTAAGTCTGAGCGAACTGCTGTCCTAAATTTCATTTACTCTCTTCCCCCTTGAATTAAATGCATGACTGTATAGTTGTGTACTATACTCGACATAACCTTAAATTCTAAGCACAATTTGGTGTGATATAGCCATTTCTGGACAGTCACTCCCAAATTGACCATAACTGGAGGGAGTCTATTGGATCGACGGACACGAAAAACGCAGATAGCCATTCGTACGGCGCTGATTACGCAGCTAAAAACACGGCCACTCACCAAAATTCGAGTAGCCACCATCATTGACCAAGCAGATATTTCACGGAGCACCTTCTACCTCCACTACGACGATATTTACGATTGCTACAACCACATGGTAGCTGAGGCGATTGACGGTCTCCTGGCAGCCTTGACCAAAACGTACCCCGCTGACAGTACCGCCAGCTTTGAGGACCTCGCTACTGCCAGCATCCACTACGTCGTGACGCATCGTGATCTTTTCTCCCTAATTACCCAATCGAACAACCCTCGTCCCCTCACCCAGCTTAAAGCACAACTGGTCACGAAGGTCCTGACGTTCGAACACCTCAGTCGCGAAAATCCACAAGACTACTACGATGTCGTCTGCTCGGTCAATGGCGTGATTGGCGTCCTCACCGAGTGGCTCGACCGGGGGAACATCTCGCAAGCCGAACTCATCGTCATCGTTACCAATATCATTTCACGTATTTAGGTGAAACCGCACCACCGTTTCAGACTCCTCATAAAAAGGACTATCCCCAGAGTAAGTCAGTCTGGGATAGTCCTTTTCTAATTGCTAACGAATCAGCTAACCAGCAGATTCAGCAGAGCTGGAAGTTCTTAAAATACAATGGTATTGCCAATTAAAGCAAGCCGATCTTCTATGCGCACTTAATCATGGCGGTTAATCACATTCCCGCGTACTCAGGCCATGATTGGCTCATCACCAATTCAATCGGTTCATTTCTGACGTTGGCATCGTCGCCAAGCTCCCCAGGTTAAGACAATGCATCACAAATGCTCATTTCCCAATGAAACGGCCCTGACCACCACCGTCATAGCCGTTTCGCCAGGTGGTGGTCGACCGCCAGTGCGTCTTCTCTCGTCCGCCACCTTATTTTTGGTACAAAAAAAGGAACCCTCACAGGGTTCCTTCAATCGCGTGGCAACGTCCTATCCTCGCAGGGGGCGATCCCCCAACTACTATCGGCGTGCTAAAGCTTAACTTCCGTGTTCGGCATGGGAACGGGTGTATCCTTTAGGCTATCGCCACCACACTATAAGAGAACTTATTCCCTCAAAACT
>NZ_RHOB01000055.1 GCF_003946085.1 Levilactobacillus angrenensis
GGCGCAAAAGCGATTCGGATTGCGGCTCCGATCATTAAGAAGCTAACACCAGCCGAGCAGAAGCATCTTGATACCACCGATGAGCGCGCCATTGTCGGTTATCGCTATCTACCCGTCTTTGATGTGGCACAAACTAGCGGTGAACCAGTGTTAAGTGCTAAAGACTTTGTCAAAGAAAATTTGGCCGATCATCAGAATGTGACAAGCTTATATAACGCGTTCAAAGATTATTTAAACCAGCAAACCGACCTTAAAGTCAGTGAAGTGCCTTTAGCGACGCTAAATGGGGCTAAGGGGTATTTTCAACCCAGCACTAATGAAATCGTCATTGGTGGCGATGAGCCTGACAATGCTTTGAAACTAAAGACGTTATACCACGAATATGCGCATAGCCAGCTACACGGCATAAAATCAGCCTTTAAAGATCGGCCACGAGCTTATCAGGAAACCCAGGCCGAAGCGGTCGCATATGTTGCCATGCAAAATATTGGCGTTGATACCAGCAACTACTCACTCGGTTACGTGGCCACCTGGGCTAAAGATAAAGCCGTGATCCATAGTGCTTTAAGTGAAATCCAGCAAGTTAGCAACAAAGTGATTGAACTTAGCGATGGCTTAACCAAACAATTAGGCTTACAAGAAGCCCCAAAAGAGCCTGCGCATGATCTAAAAAAGCTATCAGCCCATGATCTTAATAAGTCCTATCAAGGCTTGCAACAACAAGTTCAGCAAGCAACTAATCCACAACAAAAATCAGAACTAAAAAATAAATTAAATGATGTACACCATGAAATCAGTGAGCGAACACAAAAGTAACTGCAAGCATTTGCTAAAAAGAATCCAGAAATTAAACAACCAGATTCTGAACCCGATCAAAGTCTAAAACGTTAGCCAGTTTTTAAAGGGCATGCTATAATGGAAACAGAAAAGGAAGCCCCGCCGAAAACAGGACTTCCCACGCAAGCCGCTTCAAAGGCGGTGGCATAATTACAAAACTATATTAATGTCGTCCCGTAACTCGCCAAAGTTATAATCGGGGCGGCTTTTTTATTTGTGGTGCTTGTCGATGTAGCTGAGTAGCGCGATTAAAAACGTGCCAAACAGCAACATCAACGAGAGTGCCTGGAAGACGCTCATTGACTGTGAAACCTTCCTGAAGATTATTCCATGTTCCCATGGGCCTCACCTCGCAAGGGAAAAGACAGCCACCGCCCTTAAAACTTCCTGCTTAATCTATTATACAGAAACTTTGACGAGGAAACCAAATTTCATCTTAATATTGTTATCAACTGTTTCAGTGAAAGTTGCGCTTAATAAGGTATTTTTGTTTAATACTACGATCAAAGTTTAGCAGCAACTAAAAGCAGCTTAGAATCTCTTTGTCGGTAGCAACCAGAGCTTATTTGTATAATTCTTTAAGCTTTTTTCATTTAATTCAACTTTTAACAAATTTGAATATCTCTACCAACCATTCTTTAGCAATTTTTTCTCTGTCGTTTTCATTTAATTCAACAATTCCCTGATTTTCTTCACCTGAAATGTCTTTTTGTAGTATAACTGCCATTTCAGCCTGTGTTAATTGAACGTAGGAAGCTAATGTTGATATAGAGTATGTGAAATTAATTGCGTCCCCTGAATTTGCTAGAATAATAGTCCTATTGCTTTTAGTTTTTAAAATTTTATACCCACCATTGTGTCCATAGCGGGGTAATTTGTTGATCATTTGACTATTTTTAAAAGTATCGTCCGCTGAAGTTACAGAAAAGCTATATAAAGTATGTTTCAAATCCAATTTTTTTAGTTGAAGAGTATCAATAGACTTCTCTCCATTAGCTATATACACAATATCAACGTCAATTAGCTCAGTATATATATCATTAGTTATTTGGTACCCATGGGCTAATGCGTTAGCTAATCGTATTGCCCTTTTATCAGAAACTGTGACTATTGCACCACGTTTTCTTAAATTACCCGCTATACTGGAGCCAACTTTACCATAGCCAATAACTAGTACTTTCTTGCCTAAAAGCGTCGTTCCATAATCTGCTAAAAAGATTTCGGATTTGACTACAATCTCATGTCCAACCAAAAAATCTTCCTCAATTTTTAAAGAACTTCTTGCCACTGATAGTATTGGGACTGATATTGAATTATTGGACAGCTTATCTTCATACTTTTGGTAGCCATTTCCCGTATCCTCGATTATTTTAACCAATTGACCTTTAAACTGTTTCTGAATGTCACTTAATCTTGGTACAAAATTGGGTAGCGTCAAGAATCTTGTGTAAATGAAATGCCTTCGTACATATAATATGTATCTAACTTAAATAAATGATGCTTTCAAGGTGTCCTGGAGTCCTTTGAACCCTCGGTGGATCCGCTTCAGAGACTTCTCGTTATAAACATTAAACT
>NZ_RHOB01000056.1 GCF_003946085.1 Levilactobacillus angrenensis
ACTGGTTCACCGCTAGTTTGTGCCACATCAAAGACGGGTAGATAGCGATAACCGACAATGGCGCGCTCATCGGTGGTATCAAGATGCTTCTGCTCGGCTGGTGTTAGCTTCTTAATGATCGGAGCCGCAATCCGAATCGCTTTTGCGCCCCGGTTGACGGTGCGGTTAAAAGCCTTCTGCCATTGCTTAAAACCGGCGACTTGAGTGGCTTGAGGATTTTGCGCATAAATTAAATCAATGTTTCTGGCGCTATAACGATGAAATTTAGCCAGGGTATTGAGATACTTTTTAAATTGGTCACTATCAGTTAATTTTAGGATTTGCTGTTCAGCCTGGGCGACTAATTGTGCTTTCCAAGCCTTAACATTTGCTTTATTTGGCATAAGTTACCCCTCCTCATCTTCAAAAATATCATTCAGTATGGGAGCCACTTTTGTTTGAATTGAGGTCGTGCCATAAAGGGCAACGTAACCGTCAGACAATTTTTGCCAAGCCACTTGATAATAGGCTCCGTTACCAGTGATTTCTTTTAGATACTTGTAGGTTCCTTTAGCCTGCAAAACTGGTAATTCACTCCCAATGACTGCTAATTTATTATCCATTTTATGATCTCCTTTGCTTTGCTAATCTCACCCGTTGTTTAGGTTTACTTTTGGCTTTATAAAAGTGAACCTAAACAACGGGTTCAACAACGTGCAGGGCGGTAGGCAGGTTCTAATCAAAATCAAAACTTAATTTATGACCGTCAAGTTTTAGCTTGGCGTCAAACGACTTCCCCTTTTTGCTCTTGAAACCCTTTAATTTGCTGGTTTCACCCTTGGTAACTAACGCTTTAATTGCGGTCTTACCAAGCGTCTTGCTACTCCATTTCTTGGGTAGGGTAAAGTCCTCGCCTTGCTTGGGTTTCACAATGTAAAACTTTTGTTTATTTATGACAGTTACTTGTGGTGTTTCTAAGAACACCTCGGCAACTTTTTGCGCTTGCTGTTGATGATCAATTTGTTGTTTAATGGCTGCACTGCCAGTTAATTGCGTGGGAACATCAGCGATCAACTTTGCCACGAACTTTTTGATTTGGCTCAAAAAATTATCCTGAGTGCGTTCTTCGGTACTGATTTGCTGTAACGCTTGCTCCCATTTAGCCGTCATTTCTGGACTAGTTAGCAAGGGTTCGAGTTCAACCGCTTTACATAAAGTGATTCCGGCTTCACTGACGTGCAACTTATTCTTTTCAGTAACTAAGTAGCCGCGTTTCTTTAACACTTCCAGCACATTGGCCCGGGTCGCACTTGTCCCAATGCCTTGCACATCTTTGAGAATCGCCTGGGCTACTTCATCATCAAGCGTTTTGCCAGCGGTCTTCATGGCCGTAATCAGGGTACCTTCGGTAAAGGGTACCGGAGGTGTCGTTTCTTTTTGCGGTGTTTGCAGATTCGCTTGAACGTGGTCGCCTTGGTGAACGAGCGGTAAAGTTGCTACTTCTTGCTGCTCGGTTTTGGTTTCATCAAATAGAACTTGCCAACCTTGCTTAGTTGGGACCTTACCGGTTGCTTTAAAATTGGCGTCACCAACTTGGGTAATAATGGTGGTCTCTTCATATTCGTAAGGATCAGCAAACATCGCTAACGTCGTTCTTAAAACTAAGTCATAGACTTGTTGCTGTAATTTAGGTAAGCTGGCTAGTTTCTCTTTAGTCGGCACAACTTTAGTCATGATAATGGCGTAATGTTCTTCAACCTTTTTCCCATTGACGTAACGTTTATTTGGGGTGGTATTGGTTAAAGCGACTTGCTTAGAGACTAAACCCAGATACTTCGTCAGATTAGCCACTAAGTACTCAAATTCTTCATCAGTGATATAAGCACAATCGGTGCGGGG
>NZ_RHOB01000057.1 GCF_003946085.1 Levilactobacillus angrenensis
AGTTTTGAGGGAATAAGTTCTCTTATAGTGTGGTGGCGATAGCCTAAAGGATACACCCGTTCCCATGCCGAACACGGAAGTTAAGCTTTAGCACGCCGATAGTAGTTGGGGGATCGCCCCCTGCGAGGATAGGACGTTGCCACGCGATTATTCCGGCATAGCTCAGTTGGTAGAGCACCTGACTGTTAATCAGGTTGTCGACGGTTCGAGCCCGCCTGCCGGAGCTTTATAATGGAGAGTTGTCCGAGTGGCTGAAGGAGCAGCATTGGAAATGCTGTAAACGGGTACTAACCTGTTTCGAGGGTTCGAATCCCTCACTCTCCGTTTGAAATAGTATGACCCGTTGGTCAAGTGGTTTAAGACACCGCCCTTTCACGGCGGTAACATGGGTTCGAATCCCGTACGGGTCATTTTGGAGGATTAGCTCAGTTGGGAGAGCGTCTGCCTTACAAGCAGAGGGTCACAGGTTCGAGCCCTGTATCCTCCATAGGTAACATAACATTCTAATTATGGTCCGTTGGTCTAGTTGGTTTAGGACGCCTGCCTGTCACGCAGGAGATCACGAGTTCGAGTCTCGTACGGACCGTTGTTATGTTATTAATAATTTAATACACAACAAACATATTACATGATGGTATATGGCTCGGTAGCTCAGTCGGTAGAGCAATGGATTGAAGCTCCATGTGTCGGCGGTTCGATTCCGTCCCGCGCCATTATGGTGGGGTAGCGAAGTCTGGCTAAACGCGGCGGACTGTAAATCCGCTCCTTCGGGTTCGGTGGTTCGAATCCACTCCCCACCATCATTATAGGGATATAGTTCAATGGTAGAACAACGGTCTCCAAAACCGTCGATGTGGGTTCAACTCCTACTATCCCTGTTTGTAATGTGATGGCGGTATTGGTGAAGGGGTTAACACACCGGATTGTGGTTCCGGCACGCGTGGGTTCGATTCCCACATACCGCCCTAGATTGGGGCATCTTGATTTATTCAGCTGGTCCAGTCAGATTGGATAGGCGATTATGGTGGTATAGCCAAGTGGTAAGGCAGAGGTCTGCAAAACCTTCATCGTCGGTTCGAATCCGATTACCACCTTTGACTGGGTGTATCCAATCAATCTTTATGATTTTTTTGCCGGAGTGGCGGAACTGGCAGACGCGCTGGACTCAAAATCCAGTGACCGTTGAGGTCGTGTGGGTTCGAACCCCACCTCCGGTATCAGAAGTTTCATCTCGGGAGTCATCGCAATAGGCGATGGCTTTTTTTGTTGCTAGCCATGATCGTGGGGGACGCGTTCTCTGGTCTTGATGCGGCCGTTGACATCAGCTTAACGGTTCTAAAATATCTGTTGTTGGTAATCAACTTAATTGGTTACTGGCAGCGGATATTTGGCTCTTTGTCAACGGGTGTTGATGAGGATATTTCGGCTCTTTGTCAACTGTTGTTGGTAATCGGCTGTCTGAGGTTGCCTAATCGTATTATGATTAGGCAGCCTTTTTAATTCCGAATACTAGATGAATCCTTAATCTAAAGCTACTAAAACAACCGAATCCGTAGCTGACTCGCTTGATTA
>NZ_RHOB01000058.1 GCF_003946085.1 Levilactobacillus angrenensis
GGCTCTTTGTCAACTGTTGTTGGTAATCGGCTGTCTGAGGTTGCCTAATCGTATTATGATTAGGCAGCCTTTTTAATTCCGAATACTAGATGAATCCTTAATCTAAAGCTACTAAAACAACCGAATCCGTAGCTGACTCGCTTGATTACTTTGATTTTATTATTGATACCTTCCATTGGTCCATTAGAATAATTGTATTTTAGCGCATTGTACACAGATTCTTGGTGTTCTCTCAACGTATTTAACGGTGTTTCAAGCTCTTCGGGGTAATCATTCTTCTTGTCTAGAATGGTTACTAGTTTGGACGTGTGACGATACTTGACGGCTCGCCGAACGGTCTGTAAAAGCTCATACGCTTGGCGTAATTCATCATTGAAGCTGAGAATGTAATCGACCGTACTATTCTCAGTATTAATTCCTGAGAGATGAGTGAAATTATGATAGACGTTGAAGTTCAGCTTTTCATTAGGTTTTAAGAGTAGTTTCCAGTATCGTTTTAAGATCTTATGGTTGATATTTGAATTGGCATAGGACTTCATTATACGAACTCTCACACGATTGAAACCACGCATTATAGAACTCACGATGTGGAACCTATCGGTTACCACAATCGCGTTTGGAAAAACGGTTTCTGTCAATTGCGGATACGTGTAATTCATATCTGTCACAATGATTTTCACGCCTTCTCGCGCAGCCTTAGTATATCGATTGAAGTATTTTTCGAGATCATACAGGGTTCGTGATTCAAGGATATCGATAAATTCGTTTCGCATACCGTCCATAAAGACAAAGCTCATTGCACCTTTGGCATCTTTGGTAGACTTGACTTCATCCATATTAATAACTGCTGGCAACCAGCTGTAATTTGTCTTAATATCCGGTTGGTAGCTACGCATGATTCGTAAAACACTCGTACTCGAAATGTTTAATTCGTTTGCGATATGCCGCATTGAAACCGTCTCACTGAGCTTTACTAAACACGAGATCCGGCTGACGTTAGAGATGGTGTGGTTTCGCTGAACTAACGACGTTTCTGCCAGAAAGTATTGATGGCATTGCTTACACTTGAAATTACGTTTTTTAAGGTGAAGTTTAACGTCTCGTTCAACGGCTTGTGGGAGTTTAACCGTGGTCCAACGCCAACCGTATTTGATAATGCTCTTCTGGTTCAAAACGCCACATTTAGTACAAGCTTTTGGACGGTAGTCTAAAAGTGCCTGTACCTTGAGTGGTCCCTTTACTTCTAAGGGATTCATTATTTTCAGTTTTTTAATATTAGGGTCTTTTATCCCCAGAATAATTTTAGTATCATTGGACATAGGATATAGTCACTTTCTTTCTCTTGAAATGTGGTAGTGGATGGACATAGATCTGCGACTATATCCCTTTTTTGTACCCATTTTTACTCTATACAGTATACAAAAATATCCGCTGCCAGTAACCAATTAAGTTGATTACCAACAACAGATATTTTAGAACC
>NZ_RHOB01000059.1 GCF_003946085.1 Levilactobacillus angrenensis
CCCCGCACCGATTGTGCTTATATCACTGATGAAGAATTTGAGTACTTAGTGGCTAATCTGACGAAGTATCTGGGTTTAGTCTCTAAGCAAGTCGCTTTAACCAATACCACCCCAAATAAACGTTACGTCAATGGGAAAAAGGTTGAAGAGCATTACGCCATTATCATGACTAAAGTTGTGCCGACTAAAGAGAAACTAGCCAGCTTATCTAAATTACAGCAACAAGTCTATGACCTGGTTTTAAGGACGACGTTAGCGATGTTTGCTGATCCGTACGAGTACGAAGAAACCACCATTATCACCCAAGTTGGTGACGCCAATTTTAAAGCAACCGGTAAGGTCCCAACTAAGCAAGGTTGGCAAGCTTTATTTGATGATCACAAAACCGACCAGCAAGAGGCAGCCACCCTACCGATCGTTCACCAAGGCGACCAAGTTCAAGCGAATCTGCAAACACCGCAAAAAGAAACGACACCACCGGTGCCCTTTACCGAAGGTACCTTAATTACGGCAATGAAGACGGCCGGTAAAACACTTGATGATGAAGAAGCCCAGGCGATTCTTAAAGATGTGCAAGGCATTGGAACGAGCGCAACCCGGGCAAATGTGCTGGAAGTGTTAAAGAAGCGCGGCTATTTAGTTACTGAAAAGAACAAGCTCCACGTCAGTGAAGCGGGGATTACTTTATGTAAAGCGGTTGAACTCGAACCCTTGTTAACTAGCCCAGAGATGACAGAAAAATGGGAGCAAGCATTACAGCAAATCAGTACCGAAGAACGCACCCCAGATAACTTTTTGAGCCAGATTAAGAAGTTTGTGGCGAAGTTAATTGCTGATGTCCCCACACAATTAACCGGCAATTCAGCCATTAAGCAACAAATCAATCACCAACAGCAAGCACAAAAGTCCGCCGAGGTCTTCTTAGAAACACCGCAAGCGACCGTTTTAAATAAACAGAAGTTTTATATTGTAAAGCCTAAGCAAGGCGAAGACTTTACCCTGCCCAAGAAATGGAGCAGTAAGACCCTCGGGAAGACCGCCATTAAAGCGTTGGTCACCAAGGGGGAAACGAGCAAATTAAAGGGTTTCAAGAGTAAAAAAGGAAAGTCGTTTGACGCCAAGTTAAAGCTTGACGGCCATAAATTAAGTTTTGATTTTGATTAGAACCTGCCTACCGCCCTGCACGTTGTTGCGGGTTGGTGAACCCGTTGTTTAGGTTCACCTTTATAAAGCCAAAAGTAAACCTAAACAACGGGTGAGATTAGCAAAGCAAAGGAGATCAGGTAGCGTCAAGAATCTTGTGTAAATGAAATGCCTTCGTACATATAATATGTATCTAACTTAAATAAATGATGCTTTCAAGGTGTCCTGGAGTCCTTTGAACCCTCGGTGGATCCGCTTCAGAGACTTCTCGTTATAAACATTAAACTG